>CAXBQX010000001.1:0-110516 GCA_963978365.1 uncultured Opitutales bacterium
GCCCTTGAGCGTGGCCGATCTCTGCTATCCGAGTGGACGGAGCAAACGGGGGATTCTATACCGGAAAATCCCACACCTAACCGGCACGAGCCTCCGCGCATTGTTGAAGGAGAAATTATTCCGGCAGGTAAAGCATTAGATAAGAATCCTCATGCGGAGATGCCGGGTGCATCCCGAAACGCATCCGGGATCAACCATCCCGGCCCGATTGAAATCTAATTTTTAGTCGGCCAGAATTTTGCGAGCGAGACGGCGGCTCTTGCCATCGGCTGGGTTACTCAGTTCCACAAAGAGTTGATTGACCCGGTTGCGGGTGCGCTCATCGAGGTAGGCCAGGATGGTGGGCAAATCTTCCTTACGTATTTCCTCGCAGGTTTCCTTGCCGGATAAGATTGCTTCCGCACGGAGATGGGAGCTGGACAGGGCAAACAATTCGGCGGCCACATCAACCAATCGACCGAGCAGGAGCTGTCTCTTTTCGAGAGCCGGCCCGTGGAGTGCCATGGCATGAAAAAGAGAGCGGGACAATTTGCGTGATGTCCGTTCCACATAGGCGAGGGCCCGGCGGGTTCTCCGGCTGATACCGGCGGGGCTTCCACCCAGGCTGGGCAAGTATTGGCCGGGATACCAGATGGAATAGTGAATCCCGGCTTTGATTGAGGTGAGTAAGCGGGTACCGAGGGACAGGCGAGAGTCCATCGCCCCGCCGGCGAGGCGCAAGTGGGGATCGAGGGCTTCGCGGGCAAGGTACAGTCGCATGATTTCGGTGGAACCCTCGAAGATACGGTTGATCCGGGAGTCGCGCATCATCCGCTCGACCGGCTCGGGGAGATCGCCCCGGGCGGCCAGCGAACCTGCAGTTTCATAGCCCCGGCCTCCGCGAATTTGCATGAGGTCATCGACTACCCGCCACGCAGTCTCGGTGCCCCAGAGCTTGCAGAGGGCGGACTCCATCCGGAAGTCGACCTTGGCATCGACCAGGGCGGAAGTCATCCGAACCATGGAGTCGGTGGCGTAGGCATCGGCAGCCATGTCGGCGATCTTCGAAGCGATGGCTTCGTGACGGCCAATTTCCGATCCCCATTGGCGTCTTTCCACACACCAGCGCCGGGCAATTTTTAAACTTTCGTAGGCGAGGCCGGAACAAGCGGCAGGTAGGGTGAGCCGGCCCACGCCCAGTGCATTCAAGGCAACCCGCATGCCTTTACCGGGGGCGAGAATGACGTTTTCCGCAGGCACTTCCACATTGGTAAAGCGGATGACTCCGTTGTAAAGGGCACGCAGGCCCATGAACCGGCAACGGTGCACGATCTCGATCCCGGGGCTGCGGGCATCGACCACAAAGGCAGTGATGGCCCGTTTACGCTTTCCCCCTGAGCCGGTGGTCGATGGGGTGCGGGCCATGACCACGAGATACTTCGCCTTGGTTCCGTTGGTGCACCAGAGCTTTTGCCCGTTGATTAGGTAGCTCTTTCCTCCCTTGATTGGTTTGGCCTTGGTGTTGAGCCGGGAGGGATCGGAGCCGACCTCGTCCTCAGTGAGGGCAAAGGCAGTGATTGCACCTTTGGCCACATCGGGCAGAAACTTTTTCTTTTGTTCTTCCGTACCATAACGAAGAAGGGGTTGGGGCAGACCAATGGATTGGTGGGCGGAGAGCAGGGCGGTGAGGTTTCCACAGCGGGCTCCCAGGAGTTTGGCCGCCCGGGAGTAGGTGGATTGGCTGAGGCCAAGACCGCCGTACTCCTTGGGTATCTTGATCCCAAAGGCACCGATTTCGGCAAGTTTTTGGAGTAGGGAATCGGGGATTTCTCCGGTCTCGTCAATTTCATCTGGGTTGGCATGCAGATCGAGTGTGCTCTCGAGAGTCTTTAAAAATTTCTCTCCTTCCTCTCCATCCGGGCAGGGCTTTTGGATGGCTTCATACAGGGCAGAAAAAACCGGGCGACCCATGAAGAGACCGGAGGCAAACCCGTCCATCAGGCGGGGACCGCGGGCATCTTCCGTTACTTCGAGGGCTTCTCTTTTTTCCTTGGAGTACCTCGATAAGTCGATGGCTCCTTCTGGGTTGGTTTCGGGTTCCACGGTTTTCATGATTTAATCCTTTCCTTTTTTTTGGATGAGAGAGAATGTGCCGGTGAGACCGACTTCGGGTAAAAGGTTCCGTCCTTACGGGCCAGTTCGAGGAGGTATTCGCAGGGTTCAAAACGTTCATCAAAAGCATCGGCCAGTTTTTCCATCCTTTCCACGAGGGGGCGTATCCCGACCGAATCTGCATAGCGGAGAGGCCCACCCCGAAAGGGAGCCCAACCGGTACCGGCAATCATCCCAAAGTCTACATCCTCGGGTGAATCCACCACACCTTCTTCAAGCACCCGGGCAGCCTCATTGAGCATGACCAGGTTCATCCGCTCGCACATCTCTTTTTCTCCGGTTGGGTTGGATGCCCGTTTGCCGAGTTTGGAAAGGGCTGGGTTGGGACGGAGCTTACCACTGCCCTTGGATGAGTAGAGATAAAAACCGGAGCCTGACTTGCGGCCAAGCATGCCTTGTTCTGTCATGCCTGTGAGCATCGGTGGGGGGGCGGCGAGACGGGGAAGCCGGAATTTCAGTTCCTTCGCTACATGGCCCGATACATCGAGCCCAATTTCGTCGAGCAGGCGAAGGGGGCCCATGGGCATTCCGAAACGGGACATCGAGCGGTCGATCGCCCGGACACCATTTCCTTCCTCCCAAAGAATGGCTGCTTCCACGAGGTAGGGAACAAGGATACGGTTGACCACAAACCCGGGGGAGTCCTTGCAGAGCACGGCACGCTTGCCTATGCGGTTGACGAAATTAAGCAACGAACGGATGACTGCGGGGTCAGTTTGTTCGGCATGGATCACTTCCACCAGTTCCATGCGGTGAACCGGGTTAAAGAAGTGCAGGCCACCTAGACGGGAACGATCGGTCATCGCCACGCTCATGCAATCGATGGAGAGTGCGGATGTATTGGTGGCAAAAATGGCACCCATGGGAGAGCGGGTATCGAGGTCCGCAAAGAGAGCACGCTTTGCCCCGATCCGTTCGACGATCGCTTCGATTACGAGGTCCCCCGCCCGGACGGGAACGGATTCGCAAACCGGGGTGATGCGGTCCATCGCCTGACGGGCCTGAAGTTTGGATAAGATCCCTCGTCTGGTTGCCTGGGTGAGTAGAGAGTTGACGGTTTTTAGGCCCAATCCAAGAGCATCGGGGGAAAGGTCGGATAGAATGACGGGTATGCCCCGTGCGGCAACCCACTGGGCGATACCACCTCCCATCTTGCCCGCTCCCACCACATGCACACGGGTGATGTCCGGCAATTCCCGGTCGGCCTTGGGGGCGGGTACTTTTTTTGCCCGCTCGCGGAGAAAAAAGAAATGCACAAGGTTGGAAGATAGATCGGATCGTGCGAGTTGGAGAAATTCCTCCCGCTCACGGGCCATGGCTTTTTCCCGGCAGACACCGAGACCATAGGTCATGACTTTGAGTGCAGCGAGGGGAGCCGGGTAGTGTCCCTTGGTTTGCTTAAGAATGGTACGCTTGCCCAGGTAGGAAACCAGGTGGCGAAGGACGGGCAGGTTGTCCCAGTGCAGGCGGGGCGAAGCCTTGCCCGTATTCAAGGCTTCACGGGCCGCTTGCACAAGAACTTCAGCGGGGACGACTTCGTCCACCATGCCAAGTTTCCCTGCTTTGTTTGGACGGACTGGCCGTCCGCCCGCCAGAGTGGGCATTGCCCGAAACAGACCGAGCAGGCGGGGGAGGCGATAACAACCTCCCCAGCCGGGCAGTATGCCCAGGCTGGTCTCGGGCAAGCCCACAACGGCATTGGGGTTGGCCGAAAGAATTCTGCGGTCGCAGGAAAGTGCAAGTTCATACCCACCGCCCAGGCAGGGCCCATTGATGGCGCAGACAGTGGTGAGATCGAGGCGGGAGATACGGGTGAACGCATCCTGTCCGTCTTTCAGTAAGACTTTCAGTTCCTCAGGGGGAAGCTGGGAAAGGGTGGAGAGATCGGCACCGGCGAGAAAGATCTTGGGGTGGCCCGAGCGGATGATCAGCCCGGTGACGAGTTTGTCCCGTTCCAGTTCGTCCAGAGCATCGCTCAATTCATCGAGAAATATCCGGTCGATTACATTGGCCCGGCCGTCCGGGCGGGTCAGGGTCCAGGTGACAGTGCGGTCGCTGTGTGAAGTGATCAGTATGCGTTGGTTCTCTTTCATTTGAGTTGTCTCCTAGTTTCTTTCCAACCACAGGGCTCCGCCTTGGCCGCCCCCTACACAGAGGGTGGCGAGGGCGGTCTTCTTTTTTCGTCTCTTCAGTTCATGCAGGGCGGTGAGGACGAGTCGTGAACCGGTGGCCCCGACCGGATGTCCGAGAGCGATGGCTCCTCCGTTTACATTAACGATCTCTTCATTCATTTCTCCGAGGGTTCTGTCCAAACCCAGTTTTTCATGACAGAATTTTTCGGAGCGACAGGCTTCCATCACCGCAATCGCTTGGGCGGCAAAAGCCTCATTCAGTTCAATGAGATCGATCTCAGACAATTCTGGTGCCCCCTGTTCCCGTCCCTTTGCCAGGGCATAAGCCGGACCGAGCCCCATGCGGGCGGGCTCACAACCTGCGTAGGCCCAGTCGATCAACCGGCCGATGGGGGTAAGCCCGTAGCGGTTGCAGGCGTCTTCAGTGGCCACGAGTAGGGCGACTGCGCCATCGGTAACCTGGGATGAATTGCCCGCAGTTACCGAGCCACGCTTGCGTTCGAATATTGGACGCAAGCGGCCCAGTTTTTCCATCGAAGAATCCGGGCGGGGGCCATCGTCCGCAAGCATCGCAGATTGGGCGTGGTCAAAGGCGGGGATGATTTCCTCCTTCAACCGGTCGGATGCATCGAGGGCTTTTTGATGGGATTGTAGAGCGAACCTGTCCTGACGGTCGCGGGAAATACGAAAGTCCCGGGCCAGGAGTTCTGCGGTCTGGCCCATGCCCAGGTCGCAGGTGGAGTCGGTCAGTCCTTTGAGCAGGGCAGGCACCGGCTTAAAGTCCCGACTGCGAAAAGAGGTCAGTGCGGAGAGGCGGTTCCCGAGGGTGCGTGCCTTGGCCAATTTACCAAATTTTGAGGATGCGGAACTGGGGAAGAGCAGGGGGACCTGGGACATGCTTTCCACTCCGCCGACCAAAAAGATTTCTCCCCTCCCGGCAGCCATTTTTTCGGCGGCCTGGGTAATCGCCTCAAACCCGGAGGCACAGTTGCGATGAACAGTACGGGCGGGCACAGACTGGGGGATTCCGGAGCGCAGACTGATTACCCGGGCGAGGTTGGACTCCTCCGCTGGTTGGCAGACACAGCCAATGACCACCTCATCGATGGTGGCAGGATCGATCCCGGTACGGGCGAGGATACCTTTGACTACGGAGGTGCCCAAGTCTCCGGCACTCAGTTGGGCGAGTCTGCCACCCGCTCTGGCTTGGGGCAGGCGTGCTCCGTCGACGATATATAAAGATCGATCACTCATTTAACAGCCTCCTTAGTTTTTCTCCGCCGACGGGCGGGTGGTTTGGATTTTGGGGAAGGAGGGGGCGTGGACTCGGCAAGAGAGCGGCGATCGACGATCTTTTCCTCCTTTAAATTTTTTCCGACTCCATGAAATGCCCGCATTTCATCGGCATCGTGGTAGGAAATTTCATTGGGGGTAACTTCAGCGACATCACGGAAACGCCGGCGTACAGTATCCTCGATCTCTTCTGGCAGGTGGTTGGGCTCGAGGGAGAGCCGGAGGTGAAGTTCGTCCACTTCGAGGGGGTCGTTGTTCGCCTTGCGCAATTCGAGCTGCCAGCTGCCGATGCCATCGACATCGTCGAGAATGACTTCCAGTTCATTGAAGTCGACCAAGGCACCCTTGAGTTTATCCAGTTTCATTCGTCTTTGTTCCGATACCCGGGAGATACGGCCCAGCAAGCGGGGGAGGGTACGACCACAGGCGGGGCAGGGCGCCCAGGTCAGGCCGCCCTCGGAAAGATCTCCGGTGCGGTAGCGCAGGACGATGGAACCCCGTGCATCCACCGGGGTGTAAACGATTTCACCAGGGGTTTCCGGAGGCAGGGGTTCGCCGGTCTTGGGGTCGACAATTTCGATCAGTCCAAATTCAGGAGAGAGGTGATAACCGGTGGAGGGTTCCTCGGGGGAGACTGCACATTCTGTCCATGCGCCCTTGGCCTCGGTGAATCCATAGGTCGATAAAATGCGCAGGTTGGGCGAGCCCAGTTCCTCGGCCAGTCCGGCCAGTTTGCGGCGCAGGCCGGGAGGTGCTTTTTCTCCACCCAGGGCAATGACCTTGAGTCCCTCCACTTTTTCGCCCACTTCCAAGGCCCGTCTGAGCAGGTGGTAGACAAAGGTGGGCATGCCGACCATCACCGTGGGTTTACTTTTTACCAGAAGCCTTAAGTTCCCATCTGTGCCCATGGTTTTTCCTCCACCCGTGCCCAGATGAAAAGCCCCTGCCTGATCGGCGGCATGGTAAGTTAGCCAGTAGGCAAGATGGGGGGCATAAGGAAACACATTGAGCACACGATCCTCATGGGTACAGTTGCCTGCCTGCATAATTCGGCCGCCCATCACTCCTAGGTGGTTGATATCATGGCGGGTATAAAGAAAGGGCACCGGTTCAGCGGAGCGACCAGTAGTGGAGGTAAGCAGAATGGGGCGGTATTCCTGATCTAATGCAATCCGTGTCTTGCGTGGGCCGGTGAGTAAGGCCCGCAGGATTGTGCTTGGCCGGCGACGCAGTTTTTCTGCATCTGGCAGAATAAGGAAGTCGCGGATCTTTCCTTCGGTTACTGCCTCTGCAAGGTCGGCTTTGCTGGTGAAGGGAAGTTTTACCAAATCTTCTGTGGTACGGATATCTCCTGGCTCAATCCCGAGTTCCTTCAGTTTTGCCCGATAGTGGGGGCAGTGTGGGTAGACCTGATCCCGGATAAAACGATGCAGGGATTTGTTTTGGCGGGAGCGTGCCTCATCGGCGGAGCAATTACCCCATTGAGGATGATCAAAGGTATTCATGATAGACTGGATAGGTTGGGGGTGGTGGATTGAAGAACATTAAGGATGCGGGGCAGGGCATCCGTGGCTGCACGGTTGCCGAGGGCAATAAAGCGCTCGGGTTTATAAAATTCATACCAGCGGGAGTGGAAGCTGTAGGCATTGATGACCACATCGGCTTGCTCCAGGCTCTTGGATAACCGTCGGGCCTGCCCGACCTGTACACAGCGGTCGAGTACCTGAAGTCCACTGCCAAAAGAAAAGGGATTAAAGGTTTGATTGAGGAAGTGGAGGATGGGGTGCTTTTTGGCGAACCGTTTACGCAGGGTCTTGGAACGTTTATCGAGGTTGATCCGTTCTTCCGGGGGGACCATCACATTGGAAGCAATGACAATATCCGCACCCATTTGACGAAGCTTCTCCACGGGCAAGGGAGCGGCAATTCCCCCATCGACATAATATTTACCATGTATTTTCTTGGGTGCGAAAATGCCTGGGAGTCCGCAGCTTGCACGGACTGCGGCGGCCACATCTCCAGTTTCGAACCAGGATGTTTGAAGGGTATCCAGATCCGTGCCCGATATATAAAAGGGGGTACGCAGTTCCTTAAATTTTGCATACTTCAGGCGACGCCGAATTCCATCCTCTATAATTTTACCCCGAAGGAGTCCACGAACCGGCCAAAATTTTGGGTCGGCGAGTTTGAGGGCACCCCAGATACCACTGTATTCCAGGGCCATACGATCCATCTCGTCCGGTTCATACCCCTTTGCCCAAAGAGCACCCACATAGGCACCCATGCTTGAACCAGCGATCATGTCGGGCACGATTCCATGCTCTAGTAAAACCCGGATAACCCCCAGATGGGCAAGCCCCTTGGCTCCACCACATGAAAGGGCCACGCCTATGGTCGGCCTGGGTGAGGATGGGCTAAAAATCCGGTCAGCAAAATGTGAAGGAACTGAGGTCTTTTGGCGTTTTCTCTTCTCTCCCCGTCTGGCGGGGAAACGAGTTTTTACGCCGTTTCGACCATTCCCCATTTGCTTGTATTGATTTTTCTTTGGTCTGCCTATCTTTATGATTCGGCTGACACCTCACTATACAAACAATGTTATATAATTGCAAAAAATTTTAGATTTTTCTTCTTATACTTTTGTGGTCATTGGAAAAATGACTGGATTTGCATCGGATGAGGTATGGAACACTTCCGGATCAGGAACTATTTCAAGGCAAGGGGCGGGTTTGCCCCAACCGGATCCTTTGCTTAGTTGCCGGGGCCGCGTCCCTTGAAAGTCAGTTCGGCCACGCCTGATTTATCAAGCTCACCCAGCCCGGCATCGACCATTTTTTGGTATTGGGAAAGGGTGGCTCTGGCGAGAGGAACATCGATACCCGCACCTTCGGCCACGGAGATGGCAATGCCTGAATCCTTGGCTGCATGTTCAGCGGAAAAGTAGCACTCGTGGTCGCGACCGAGCATGTCCTCGGAGTCGGTTTCGAGTACCCGGGAGTTGGCTCCGGTCTGCGAAAAGATTTCGCAAATCATATTGAGGTCCAGTCCGAGAGCATCCGCAATTCCGAGTCCCTCGGCGAGGCCGGCGGTGTTGATGTTCATGACCATGTTGACCAGGGCCTTGACCTGGGCTGCTTTTCCGGCTGCTCCGACGAAGCGCAGGTTGATGCTCAAATCATCGAGCAGATCTTTGACCGAGTTGAATACATTCTCGTTTCCACCGATCATCAGGTAAAGGGTGCCTTCGCGTGCCTGAGTAATGCTTGAGGCCATGCAACCCTCAAGGGTCTGGGCACCCACCTTGGCAGCGGCATCCTCCAGTTTAACATGCACTTCAGGAGATAGGGTGGCACAGTTGATAAAGAGGGTGCCGGCAGACTCAATAAAAAGATTATCTCCCTCATTAAAGAAAATTGCTTCCATGGCGGCATCGTTGGTCACTACGGTGAGGACGATATCGGAATTGGCCGTAACTTCGGCAAGGGTTTGGGCAGACTGGGCACCAATCTCGCTGGCGAGGGAGGAGGAAATCTCCTGGTTGAGATCGTAGACGCTGGTAACTTGGTAACCTTTGTCCTTTAAATTACGGGCCATGTTGGCTCCCATGCGTCCAAGTCCGACGAATCCGATTCTTTTTTCTTTAGTGCTCATAAGTAAGGAAGATTGATTTAAATAGTCTGTTTAACCTTTACCTTTGATGGGAAAGGCGCAGGAATTGTCGATTCAATTCTTGAAAAAGGTAAGCTTATCCATGTGGAGAAGCCCTCTTTCTCGAGCTTATTCTAACCCTTCTAATTCTACTGATAATATGTCAAAGATTGTTCCTCTGATCAGTTCCGGTACTGCCGGTCCCCTTGGTGTTCTTCACCTTCCACGCCTCTGGCAAAAAGTTTCCTTGGAAGCTGCTGGTAAGATTGCGGATGGCTACCCAGGAATTGGTGCTGGATATGACTCCATGGTCATTGACGCCCTTGGATTAAGTGCCGATGCGGTTCGCTCCTACATCACCGACTCCAAGCCCACCTATCCCCAGTTTGAAGCCTGGATACAGGCACAGCCTGGTGTGAAGTTGGACGGCGAAACCGTTTCCAGCCTCAATGCATCCATCACTGGATACATTCATGACGACGCGACCCGCCAGGGCATTCTCTCCGCCAATGGATTGGCTGATGGCGACCCTAAGGATGCGATCAATTTGAATAACCTGGATGACTGGTACGAGTTTCACGCAGCAGAAATTGCCTAACTCTCAGGTTTAATTCTTTTTGGAGCCGGTTCTCTTTTTGGGGACCGGCTCTTTTTTTATCGGTTGGATGCTTGCCAGAATGCCCGTGGTCAAGTATCCCATGGGAAATATGAATCAAGAGATTAAAAATGCTCAGGGGGAAATCCTCGACTATACCTTTCATGCGGGGCAGGAAAATGCCCGCAATTTACTGATCATCGGGCATGGCGTGACCGGGAATAAGGACCGGCCTTTCGTGGTTGCCCTGGCTGAGGCAGTGGCGGCTGAGGGCCTGCCGGTTTTACGATTCTCTTTTTCCGGGAATGGCAGTTCGGGCGGAGATTTCAGGAAGTCGACCATATCCAAGGAGGTGACCGATTTAAATGCCGTGGTTACGGCCGCCCATGACAACGGGTACCGGGTGATCTACGCCGGGCATAGCATGGGCGGGGCAGTGGGCGTTTTGGCCGCGGCGGCGGATGATCGCATTCGTTTTCTTATTTCTCTGGCTGGTATGGTAAATACCAAGGCTTTTTATGAGCGTGAGTTTGGGGAGGAAACCCCTGATTCCGGCTGCATGTGGGAAGAGCCAAGTTGCCCACTTTCCAGTACATTTAAAAATGACTTGGAGAGTATTGTTAGCACGGCTCCGAAAGCAGCGGATATTCAAGTTCCCTGGTTGCTGGTGCATGGAACCGAGGACGATGTGGTGCCGATCTCTGATTCGCAGGAAATTTTTGCCCTAGCCAATGAGCCCAAGAAACTGGTGGAGATCCCCGGGGCCAATCATGTGTTTTCCGAAGCGGGAGAGAAGCCTATGATTGATGCCGTGATCGATTGGATAGGGGAGTCACTTCAGTAGATTTCTACTTTATAATATATAACCTTTTTACAACAATGTTACAGATATTCCCAATATTAACTCATTTGCCCTAGATCCTGCTGGTTACTCTTTTTTGTTCTCTCGTTTTTGGTATTGGTTCAAAGAAAAAATTTGGTCTCCCAAACCTCGTATCCATTGTACTCATTATAACCGGTGTAGTTATGATGATTATACCATCTGTTTTTGCGTACATGCAGGCTTTTTCTGAGCAAGCAAATACAACGCATGATGTAGATCCTTTTAAGTGGGAGCGGGGTGTGCCATATTATACTCTCGAGGGTTCTCCAAGTTTATTACTTCACTTCGGTTTGTTTGCTTTGATTGCCGGTGTTGTATCCAGTTACTTTTCTACAAACCAAAAATCACAGAGTTAGGTCAGCCTTACTTGGATTGTTATGTTTGCTTAGCTAAGGCGTTTTTTTGGTGCTCACTAATTAATTTACGATAAGAGCTTTTGCATTGAGCACACTTTATATTTTGGGTTTAGTGTAGGGATAGATATGATCGACCAATTCCACTCTTTATTAAGGGATGTTTATGCTTATCTGAGCTTAGGTCCTGACGATTCAATCACCATTGCTCCAGGTACTGATCTGTTAATCGCTGTGATCTGCTTGATTCTTGTTCTTTTGATCGCCTGGTTGGCAAATTCCTTAGTCAAGGGGTTTGTTCTTGGAGTGGTTCGTTCCCTGGCCAAAAAATCAAAGACCCGAATTGGGGAGCATTTTCTTAAGGAAAAATTTTTTCACCGCCTGTCTCACATAGCTCCTGCTTTTGTGATTAGTGCTCTTTCACCGGTTATGCTTGGACCCTATGAGGTACTTCTTGGTATAATCGAGGTTTTAGTAAACCTTTACTTGGTGGTCATCGCATTATGGAGCATCGACGCTCTGATCAATGCCTTGCACGATAGTTATGAAGAATCGAGTCTTTCTTCGAAATTACCCCTGAAGGGGATTTGTCAGGCTATCAAGCTGGTGGTCAATGCCACCGGAGTAATTTTTATACTCTCCATACTGCTGGATAAATCTCCCGTTTATTTCTTTTCAGGACTGGGAGCTCTGACCGCTGTCTTGTTGTTGGTCTTCAAGGATGTGATTCTCGGCCTTGTTGCCGGGATTCAGTTAACTGCCAACAATATGGTCCGTAAGGGAGATTGGGTGGAAATGCCCAAGTATGGAGCGGATGGCGATGTGATTGATGTCTCCCTGACCACGGTCAAGGTGCAGAACTGGGATAAGACCATCACCACCATTCCGGCCTATGCCATGGTCAGTGATGCTTTTAAGAACTGGCGGGGTATGAGCGAGTCGGGTGGGCGGCGGATCAAGCGGAGTATCAGTTTGGATATTTCCAGTGTCCGCTTTCTCAAACGATCGGAAGTGGAGGACTTGGAAAGGATTGAATGCCTCCAACCTTATTTGAATTCCAAGAAGTCGGAAATTGGTACAAAGGGGATGAACCTCGATGAACTGGGAGTCGTTTCACCGCTGTTAAACGGGAGAAACCTCACCAATCTTGGTACCTTTCGGGCGTACTGCAAAGAATACCTCCGGGCTCACCCAAAAATCCATCAGGAAGGAATGACCTTTTTGGTCCGCCAGTTACCCTCCAATGAGAAAGGGGTACCCATCGAGATTTATGTCTTCGTTAATGACACCCGCTGGGTAGAATACGAGGGCATTCAGTCGGATATCTTTGACCACCTGCTTGCATCCCTGCCCATTTTTGGCCTTCGTGCCTTTCAGTTGCCCAGTGACTCCAGTTTGTCCCGGTTAGGTCAAAAAACAGACTGAGGTGCCGACTTGCGTAGCCGATTCTCTATGCAAGGTTGACCATTTAATCGATGCTGTGATTGGCGTTCGGGTTATTGTCTGCTCCCGAATTTTCAGCCTCAATCTCGCAGTTTCTTTAATAATGTCCATCTTGCTTTTGGTTGTATTAGAACTTACTCTACGAGATGGTACTCCTTGCCAATATTTTATTTTGGGTGCTTGCACTCTAAAAAGTGCAGATATTTTGACTCACCCTGTAAAAGTGTTTTGATGGGGGGATAAAGATTTTACTTCCAACCCTTTCAGTACTGATTTTTTTAGGTATAGGTTGTGATTACTTGGATCCCGTTAAGAATACAGACCTAGTCAACGAAACTCCCGAAATGATTGAAGATGAGGGAAATTCAGAAATCAATTTGCTTATCAATGATACACTCCAAAACAGGAATCATTTTATTGATCTTAGAAACAGAAATATTACAGACCTCTCACTATTAAAAAGTCTCTCTTACCTAGAGGCACTATATCTCGAAGATAACTACATTGAAGACCTTTCTGGAGTTACTAATTTCAAAAACCTGAAAGATTTAAGATTGTCTAAGAATTATATTTCCAACTTGGCCCCCATCTCAGAACTTAGAAATTTAACTATGTTATATCTAGAAGAAAATAAAATTACTGACCTTTCGCCGCTTAAAGGATTAAAGAATTTGAAACAGCTTAGAGCTTGGGAGAATAGAATTACAGACCTAAGCCCGCTAGCTAATCATGTTAGACTCAAGGAATTATACCTAAGCCAAAACAAGATAAATGATATATCTCATCTCTCAGAAATGAAGAATTTAAAAAAGCTGAGCCTTTGGGGAAATGAAATTTCCGATGTTACGCCGCTTCTAGAATTGACCAACTTGCGAGAGCTTGAATTAAGTCACAACAATATTCCAATTGAACAAAAAAGGTTACTAGAAAAGGCTCTACCGAATACTGATATTAGTTGGTAAGACTACCCACCTCCTGCTCAAACCGTACAATTTACAGTGTGTTCAACCGTATATTGCTATGAAGGTATGACTGCGGCGTTAGTACTTTGAAAATCTGTGGTAGCTTATTTAGATAGCTAACCTGAAACGATCCAATTCAATCCAAAGGATTGGCGATTAATTGGTTTAGATAATCCAGCCCACTGTCCAGATCGGTAAAGGTGCCATCCAGTTGGGCATCAAAGCATTTTTCAAGTAAGGGGCCAAATTCCGCACCTGGTTTCATGCCCCGTTCGATTAAGTGCCGGCCAAGAAGGATGGGTTTGGGCTCGGAATCCTTAATTTTTAATTCTTCTGCATGTTGAAGTAGCCAAGGGCCCTCGGGGAATTCGTCCTGGCGGGGTGGTCGACCGGCAATGTCGGCAGCGGCTACCCGCACAAGACGATCGATCCGTTTGACCTTGCTCGCCAGTCGCCGGATCGCTCCATCGCTTGCTTGATCCTTGTAAAAGGTACGGGGGGTAAGGTGACGCCGCACCAAGGGGACGACCTGCTCGTGCAGGTCCACTTGGTTGGTCAGCCGGGACAGAAAGGAGCGGGTGGGGGCTTCTCCTTTGGGCTCGTGGAGGGGGGAGCGTATCCGGCCATCCTCCCCCAAGACTGTGGTTAGCGGCTTTCCGAGATCGTGGCAAAGCACGGCAAATCCAACCACCAGGTCCTCCCAGTCATTGCCAATTCGTTCGCGGGCAAAGGCATCCATGCAATGCAGGGTGTGCACCCAAACATCCCCCTCGGGGTGCCATTCAGGATCCTGCTCGCAACCCACCAAGGCATCAAGTTCGGGGAAGTGTTGGATCCATCCGGTCTCCTTCAGGAAAGTAAGCCCCGCAGTAAGGTTGATGCCTTTTAGAATCAATTTTTTCCACTCCTCAAAGAGCCTTTCGGGGGGAAGGTTTTCGATGGGTATAGTCCGGCAAAGTTCAAGGGTCTGCGGGTGGGGGGAAAGATTAAAGCGGGCGACGAACTGCATGCCGCGAAGCACACGGAGGGGGTCTTCGGAAAAGGCGGGTCCAACATGGCGGAGAATGCGTTTTTGGGAATCGGGGATGCCACCTACGGGATCAATTAATTCGCCGGACAAAGGATCGAGCCCGATCGCATTGATGGTAAAATCTCGGCGTTGGCAGGATCGCTCAAAGGGAAGGTGCGGGTCCACTTCAATGGAGAATCCTTTATGACCAGTTCCCGTCTTGGTTTCGGTTCGTGGTAGGGAGAGTTCGGCGGGTAAGCCACGCAGTTTGAGCACTCCGAATGCCTTGCCCACCTCTACGCATTGGTACTTGGAAGAGAGGGTCGACTTGAGTTGGCTGAGGGACAAACCCTGGACCTCGCAGTCAATCTCTCGAGGGGTGGATTCGAGAATGGCGTCGCGCACGCAACCCCCGACGAGGAGGAGGCGGCCACCGGCCTTAGCTACATCCGTAGCAAGGGAACCTGCGAGATGTGCCAATTCACAGGGAAGGCAGTCAAGGAGGCCGGCGGTTTCGGCCATTTAGGGGGTTTCAGGAAAGAGAGTGTTTTCCACCACCGTACAGATGGAGTGGTAGATGGGGAGGTGGAATTCCTGCACCCGTGGGGTATCGCTGGCGGGTGCATGAATGGTAAGATCGCACAAGGGAGCAAGTTTTCCGCCACTCTCCCCGGTAAGGGCGATGGTTTTTAGCCCGATTGCCTTTGCGGTGGTGACTGCATGGACCAAATTTTGTGAATTCCCGGATGTGCTGATGGCCAGAAGGATGTCTCCGGGTTTACCGAAAGCGATGACCTGTTGGGCGAAGGCGAAGGCAGGATCATCGTCATTAGCAAAGGCAGTATGAAAACCGATCATCGATGGAAGGGAGAGGGCGGGCAAACCGCCGTGCAGGTTTTGGGCAAGTTCCGTACCCAATCGGTTTGCCAGTTCTGATGGCAGGGGGCGGGAAGCGGAAAAGCGCTTGATCAATTCACCTGCTATATGCTCGCAGTCGGCAGCACTACCCCCGTTGCCACAGAGGAGGAGTTTGCTGCCTCCCGAAAATGCCTCAATGAGAAGTTCAGTCGCTTGGCGGATTGAGTCCCGGCAAACTTCCAGGGCTGGAAGACGTTGGCACAGATGATCGATATCGTTCATGATTCTACTTTTAGAAAACTATGGTGTGCGAGCCAATCCATTTTCTTCGGTGTCATAATTGATGCCCGTTCTTTACTAGAGCTGTAAATTTTGGCAATATGATCGTTTGATCAAATGATTTCAGATTTCGAAAACCTTGAAGATATTAATCATAAACTAGCCGGTTTAGAGGCGGTTGACCGGATCCGTTGGGCCTTTGAGCAGTTTGGGTCTGGGTTAATTACATCAACCAGCTTTGGGCTCCAAAGTGCGGTTATGATTCATTTGGCCCAACAGGTTAGCAACGACATACCAATTATTTTTATTGATACAGGATATCTTTTTCCCGGCACCTATGAGTATGCCTTGAAACTTCAGGAAGTTCTAAAATTTCAGGCAAAAGTTTATTCAGCCAAGCAAACACCGGCTTTTCAGGAGGCCTCCTTCGGTAAACTGTGGGAAAAGGGCAAGGAGGGTATGGTTAAGTATAACTGGATTAATAAAAAGGAGCCTATGGATCGAGCCTTGAAAGAGACGGGTGCACAGGTATGGATGGCGGGATTGCGCCGGTCTCAGGCATCGGATCGTAAAAAACTTAACTTTTTGGAGGAACAAAACGGAGTCCTTAAGCTCTATCCCATTTTGGACTGGGATGACCGGACAACCTACCAATACATTCCTCAAAATAAATTACCTTATCATCCGTTGGAAGGTATGGGTTATGATTCTGTTGGAGACTGGCATACCACTAAAAAAATTTCCGAAGTGGATAACCCAGAAGATGCCCGCCATGGCGGGCATGGTCGAGAATGTGGACTACACCTCGATGTTCCGGAAGGTGCCGATTTCACTGTATAAAATTTTTATCATCGATGATTACTCCCGAAGAAAAAGCAGAGCTCCAAACCCTATTAAAAAGAACCAACCATCTTTGGTCTTTCCTTAAGTGTGACCAAAAGAAGGAACAGATCGTTCAAATGGAAGAACAGATGTCCAGTCCTTCTTTTTGGGATGATCAAGCAGAAGCCAAGCGAGTAAGCTCGGAATCGAACCGCCTCAAGCAGGTAGTGGAAAAGATCGAAAACTTTAAAAACCAGGTGGGCGATGTGGAAGCCCTGGCTGAATTGTGCGAAGAAGACGAGGACGATGCCTCGATGGCAGCTGAATTTTCCAGCGAGCTAACTAGTCTGGTCACTAAAATTGAAGACCTTGAGGTGGAGAGCTTTTTAAGTGAACCCATGGATGTACGCCCTGCCTTGCTTAGCATCCATGCGGGTGCGGGTGGCACCGAGTCTTGCGACTGGGCGGATATGCTGATGCGGATGTATGTCCGCTGGGCGGAGCGGCGTGGGTTTAAGGTTGATATCCAAGATATACAGCCAGGTGAGGAAGCGGGAATTAGCCGTTGCACCATGCGTATCGATGGCACAAATGCTTACGGATATTCCAAGGCGGAGCGTGGTGTGCACCGTTTGGTACGGATTAGTCCATTCGACTCGAATAAGCGCCGCCATACTTCCTTTTGCTCTGTCGATGTGATCGCGGAGATGGAGGATGATGATGTAGATATGGATATACCGGAAGATGATTTGCGCATCGATACCTACCGATCCAGCGGTAAGGGCGGGCAGCATGTGAACAAGACGGACTCCGCGGTACGTATTACCCACCTGCCAACCAATATTGTGGTGCAGTGCCAAAACGAGCGTTCCCAACTAAAGAACAAACAGACTGCGATGAAGGCACTGAAGTCCAGGCTTTACGAAAAGCAACAAGACGAAAAGCGGGCGGAGATGGAAAAATTTTATGGCGATAAGGGTGAAATGGGATGGGGGAATCAGATACGAAGCTATGTCTTTCAACCTTATCAGATGGTGAAAGACCTTCGTACTGGAGTGGAGACATCAGGTGTCCAGGGAGTGATGGATGGCGATCTGGATCGCTTTGTCAATGGATGGTTGCGAGCTGGTTGTCCAAGGCAGCGTAACAAGGATATTCAAATTGACGACTGATCCGAACGATTCCAGTCCCAGTCTGAGCTGGGATGAAATCGAAAGTTTATCCAGTAACCCCCTCTTTGCGGGAAAGTCATGGAAATGGTCGGACCGCCCGTGGGCTCTTACCGATGAAGTTTTACAATTTCTCGCAGATTTAGGAAATGCGGGACTTTCATTTTTTCGGGCCCTGGAAAGATTGTACCTTAAATCTGCGGACGACCAAAAAATTCTTCGTAACCGGGATGTCCGTGCCCCTTGGGTTGCCCAATATTTGGATGCGGGAAAGCCGGACTGGTTGGTCCGCCATGCGCGATCCAAGAATGTTCTGGGTGCTTTGCCTCCGGTTTTACGCCCCGATCTTTTGCCCACTAAGGATGGGTTTGCCCTGACCGAATGGGATTCGGTTCCGGGTGGGATCGGTCTGACTGATCAACTTGGCCGGTTTTATTTAAAGGACGATGCCCCTGCCATCGCTCAGGCATTTGGTGAGGCCCTGGTTTTACAGGCGGGAGAGTTGGGCCGATCTGCTCAGTTTGCCATACTGGTAAGCGAGGAGTCTGCCACTTATCGTCCGGAAATGGAATGGCTGGCGGAGGAACTGAAAAGCAGTGGACTTCAAGTCTTAGTCGGTAATCCCAATGAGGTATCCTTTTCCGCGGATTATGCTTATCTGGACGGTGTCCAATTGAATGTGATCTACCGCTTCTGGGAATTATTTGATCCCGAGGTTCCACAGATGCCTGAATTTGCCCGATGCGTGGAAGCGGGAAACCTTGTAGTTACTCCAGGAATGCGGCCCTTTCTTGAGGAAAAGCTTTCGCTTGCATTGCTTCATCATCCCAGACTGGCGGAGTACTGGCGGGAAAACTTGAGTAAGCAGGAAAGGGAGATTCTATCCAGAGCTGTGCCTGAGAGCTGGATCGTGGATCCGGCGCCAGTCCCGCCGGGTGCGTTGATTGATGGTCCTTTGGTGGGGGGCAAGAGCTTGGGTGATTGGATGGACCTAGCCGAGGCATCCAAAAAAGAACGATCCCTGGTCCTCAAAGCGAGCGGATTCCATGAGACTGCCTGGGGTGCCCGCAGTGTGGTGGTAGGAGAAGATGTTTCCACGGAAGAGTGGCGTGCTGCCCTGTCCGATGCTCTCCAACAGTTTCCAAATCCGCTCTCCATTCTCCAACAATTCAGGAAGCCGGTTTCTATGGAGCACCCGGTCTATAACGACAACGGGGAATTGGGTGGCATGAAGGGAAGGTTGCGCCTCTCTCCGTATTACTTTGCCACCGAAGCAGGGATAAGCCTATGCGGTGCTTTGGCCACCTTTTGTCCGGCGGATAAGAAAATCATTCATGGGATGAGGGACGGAGCTCTTCTGCCCTGCAAGACGGGAGACTGAGCCTGTAGGGAGATTTTTCTTCTCCTATAAGTCGTGGTATTCGGAACTGACGATACGGCCGTCCATCTCCACATTTATAAACCATCCTGTAGTGCCTTGAGGTAAGGGCCAGTCGGCACGCCAAATGTCGCCCTTTTGAACTATGCGGATAGGGGTCTGGGTCCATTTTCTTTTTCCGGTAAACCCGGTTTCAGTGGAGTGCACCAGGGTTGCTTGGTCGATGGTGCCTTGGTATTGGAAACGGGCATAAACCTGTTGGCCCAAAATACCTGAGTCGAGCCGCTTACATCCAATCCTGCCCGACTCCACGATCTCACGGGCAAATGCATAGCTCTCAGGGCGGGACCAGGCGGGCCCATGCCCGTGACCCATATCTGGGACCAGGGATACCATATTGGGGCCGGCTTGCCTAAGATAGGACTTTTTAAGAATTTCCATGGGGAAGTGTTTGTCGCCAGGCCAGGAAAACCACAATGCGGGCATCTTCGCTTTGCCCAGACGAAGGCCCGCTTCCCAGCCATTGAGGTAGACGGCATTGTTTTCGAGGGCACTCTTGTAGTGGTTGTCCGCCTCGTTCAAATACCCACATCCGTATACCGGGATGGCAAAGGCAAAGCGTGAGTCGATTCCCATGACAATGGATGTGATGATTCCGCCCCAGGATACTCCCATTAGCCCTACTTTGGAGGAGTCAACTTCAGGCAGGGAGCGAAGAAGAGAATGCGCCAGGATGGTTTGGGATACTGCATGATACATCCACTGGTCAGTCAGGGCTTGGTCTGAATCGCCAAATATACCAACCCGACTCGGGCCGGCCCATGGGTGCCTTTGCCATACCTTTTTGCCCTCATCGTTGTCCACCTTGCTGTCAGTCTGTCCTTCCACCGCGATGCTGATGGCAGCAAATCCCTGTTCGTTCCAACGCTCCACCCACTCCTTGAAAGCAGAGCCCCCACCACCATGCACCAGTACCATCGCTGGAACTTTTGATTCGGTGGATTCAGGTAGCCCCAGCCAGCCGTAGCTACGGGTGCTTTTCCCCTTCCAGGGCAGGGCATCGAAGAAAATCGCCCGTGGGTTGTCACTTGTTTTACTGCCTTTGGCCAGGTGAACCTGAGGGGCATCGGTGAGAGAACCGAGTTGCTCAATTTTTTGAAGCAGATCGGTCGCCCCGTTTAGAAGGGTGCAGGAAAAAAGAAGGGTGGAGAAAAAGGTGCTAAGCGTTTTCAAAGTTTTTACTTTCCAGTCGTGGTTAAGGCGAAATTATCGGTCCTGAAAGGAGTGACAGGTAAGGTGACCGCGCCGATCTTGTCGTACAGGTTGCAAAGAGGATTGTCGGCCCAGGCGTAGCGAACCGCAATAGGGGTGGAAACAGATTTTGCCCAAACCTCCACCTTGTTCTTGCCCACGAGCTTGGCTTCGGCCCAGACGAATTTTTGATCATCACCACATATGGAAAACCCAGAGGCTGTCTTGGAGTCAAAGCAATAGAGGGATCCATCCACAGAGTCGAAGCTAAGCAAGACCTTGCTACCCTGGATCTCCATCGACTGGTAGCGTGGACTTTGGTGGGGAACGGTCTGTCCGTAATCCTTGGCAAGAGCATGACGGAGGAGGCGGTTGGCTACGATTTGCTTGTTGCGTGGGTGGATATCGCGTCCTTCGCCTGCATCGATGATCACTGCTTCGCCCACATTGCTGAGCTTGTCGAGGGTGAGGGTTTGGGATTCGCGTAGTTCTGCCCAATCGGAATCACCCGGCTCGGTCACTTCATTGCGGAAGTCCGCCAACTGCACCCAGTAGAAGGGGAAGTCGCCTTGTGCCCAGGCTTGCCGCCAGGACTGTATCATCAGAGGGAAGGTTTCACGATAAGCATGGCCACGAACCGCATTGGTTTCTCCTTGGTACCAGATCGCTCCCCGTATTCCGTACCCGATGATGGGGGAAAGGACGCCGTTGTATAGATTGGCGGGGCGGTGCTGGCCAGCCATGTCGTTGCGCGGTTTATTGGGAGCACGACCGCTGGCCTTACCGGCTTTTTGATCCTCTTGCCATTGGGCGAGTTTTTCTTCGTAGGCCTTGTGGAGAGTTTCGTAGTTGTAAGTTTTTTCCTTTTCTTCCCACATATTCAGATAGGGTAGGGACATGGGGTTTGCCCTTAATCTGTCTCTTGGTATCCACGCTTCACATGCGGAACCACCCCAAGCGTTGTTGATCAACCCCACAGGTACATCGAGGATCTGATGCAGGCGGCTGCCAAAATGAAACCCTACGGCGGAAAAGGAAGCTGCTGTGGTTGGACTGGCGGATGCCCACAACCCCTTAAAATTATCCTGCGGAACCTGCGTGCCGACCTGAGGCACGGAAATGAGACGTAAGTTTGGATGGTTGGCTGACAGGGCTTCAATGTCTGCATCATCGGATCTATCAATAGCCCACTGCATGTTGGACTGTCCGGAGCATAACCATACCTCACCAACGAGTACATTCTCATAGACAAGTGAATCTGGGAAGTTTTTCCCGTAAGAGATGATCATATCCCGTGGATCGGATGATGCCTCCAGGGGCGAAAGTATGATGCGCCAGTTTCCAGACTGATCTGCCTTTGCATTGTAGGTTGTACTCGCAAAGGTAAGGGATACAGAGGAGTTGGGGTCGGCCCAACCCCAGACCGGGCAAGCATGGTCCCTTTGCAGTACCATATTGGATCCGAAAATGGCTGGCGTGGAAATTTTGGCAAAAAGGAACGAAACGGTTCCCAAACAGAAGATCGAGAGGGCAGCTAGTTTTTTCATAGGTTGTAATCGATCACAAAAACATCATCCAGGAGTGGCTTTAGGATATCCACAAATGCCAGATGTTTAGGGTGGGGGAGGTAGGCTGCTCTGGCTGCATCATTACGAAAGGTAACAATGAAACAATGAGTGAAATCTTTATTAAGGCCTTCCGGGCTGTTATTGGTTCCCCATTCAATGGAAATAATACCGTCTATGGATTGCTGGAGTTGGGGGAATTGCTTCTCGACCTCTTTAATTTGAATATCGGAAGCATCATTTTTGAACTTAAGGCAAACAATGTGGCGAATCTGAAAGCCATTTCCTGACTCGGGTTGTGTTAAGGGGGCGGGAATCATCTATGCAAAAATGCAAAAGATTACGGGTAGGGCGAGGGAAAGTTATGGGATTTCCTAATTTTTAATTAAACAGTCAAAAAGTAAGGAACTAGGTACCGTCCTCCTTGACTTAGGCGAATGGATTTACATCATGAGCTTACATGACAAGTGAATTTGATTGGTTTATGGTTACCATGCCTATTTTTGCCATTGTGGTGTATCTGATCGTGATGATTGGTTCGATGGAAAAGCAACCCAAGTTCCTCGAGACTGAGGGAGTAAAGAAACTTACCGGTTTGGTCTTCGTGGTATTGTTTGGCGGAGGGATTTTGGTTTCTCTATACTATATGATCCTTCGCTTTGTGGATCTTCTTGGGAGCTATTGAGCCAATTCTCGGCCTATGCCCATCTACGAGTTTAATTGTAAAGATTGTTCGGCAGATTCCGAAATACTTGTTCGGTCCAGTAACTGGGAAAAAGAAGCTAAGTGCCCAGAATGTGGTTCTGTAAGGCTTGAGAAAAAACTTTCTGTTTTTGCACCGAGTAGTTCCGATTCTGGCTCCCTTGATATGCCTCCTTGTTCTGGTATGCCGAGCAACTGTGGGAGATGCTCTCTGGATAATTAAGCCTATGCAAAGTTTCCTCGATCATGGGAACTTCTGAAGAGATCAGTTATTTTATAATACGAATCCTTGTCGGGGTTGTCCTTTTATCTGTCTGGACCTGGAGGTTTAATCGTCCAACCCGCTTTCGCGGCAAGCAAGCCAAGACCATGAAAGAGGAGTTTAAAGTCTATGGGCTTTCCGAGAAAACTATGTATGGCGTCGGCTTCCTAAAGATCATGATCGCTATATTGCTTCTCTGTGGTTCTTGGGTGCCTTTTTTGATCAAGCCTTTCGCGATCCTGCTTTCTGTCCTTATGTTTGGAGCTGTGGTTCACCACTTGAAGGCAGAACGGGATAATTATCTGAAGGTGGCACCCGCATACATCATGCTATTTTTCGCTACCTATTTGGTGTTTGCGTAGGCTCGAATTCTTGCTGAAATTTTCGGATTAAATCGGTTTCACGGGACAGGGTTTTATTATTTCGGATCGCCATAGCATAGGCGGCTGGATCGCCCACAAAAACCACTTTCTTTTTCGCCCGGGTCAGGCCTGTGTACACCAAGTTTCTCTGCAACATCATAAAGTGTTGTTTGAGCAGGGGGAAGATCACTACAGGGTATTCACTTCCCTGGCTTTTATGAACGGTGATGGCATAGGCAGGCTGTAGATCCGTTACCTCCATCCTTTCGTATTTTACCAACCTGTTATCAAAATCGATTTCCAAAATACCATTCAGATTATCGACTTTGGAGATGATTCCCAGGTCACCATTAAACACATCTTTATCGTAATTATTTCTTGTCTGAATGACCTTGTCTCCCTCTCGAAACAATAAACTGCCCATGATATGGGTTGCCCCATTTGGATTGATCGCATCACGAATTTGATCATTTAGATTCCCAATACCTCCAACCCCCCGATGGAGTGGGGCCAGTACCTGTAAATCATTTTTCGGATTAACCCCAAATGTTTTGGGTAATACCCTTTTGTATAGATCGCACACCACCCGTACACATTCTTCTGGGGTCTCGGCACGGATAAAATGGACATCGTGTGTGCGGGGCAGGGCAGAGTGGGGCTCGAGTGGAGAAGGCGGGCTTGCTTTTCCAGAAAGAATGGAGTGGGCCAAACCAACAATCCCGCTGTCATCTGCCTGGCGGAAGGTGACCTCCAGACGGGTCACGGGAAGAAGGTTGCATTCGATTAAATCTTTCAGGACATTTCCGGAGCCAACCGATGGGAGTTGGTCGGCATCGCCCACCAAGAGCAGATGGGCATTGGAAGGAAGTGCCCGCACCAAAGCTGAAGCCAACCGGGTATCCAGCATACTGGATTCATCCATAATCAGGTAGTCGCACACCAATGGGTTTTGTTCGTTCATACTGAACCCCCCTTGGGATGGGTCGAACTTGAGCAGGCGGTGCACAGTTTGAGCAAAATGCCTGGTGCTCTCAGACATTCTTTTAGCAGCTCTACCTGTGGGTGCAGCCAAAAGAATTTTTGTTTTTTTTGCCCTGAGTATGGAGACAAGTGCTCTAAGGATGGTAGTCTTTCCAGTACCTGGTCCGCCCGTTAAAATAGAGACTTTAGAAGACAGCGCTTGCCTGAGAGCTTCATCCTGCATTTGGGCAAATTGGAAACCTGCTTTGCCTTGAGCCCACTCCAAGGCCTTGTCGATGAGAATGGATGGAAGGCTTGATTTTCCATGATTCACAAGGGTGAGCGAGCGGGCAAGAGTGTGCTCGGCACGAAAAGTTGTCGGGAGTTGGATCCAATCTGATTTCGATGGAACAATTTCGCCCTGAGATAAAAGAGCATCTATCCGGTTTTCGACCTCATCGGAGTTGGCCTCAAGCAGTTCGATTGCCTGGAGTGCCACCTCGCGCCTTTCGAAATGAGTATGCCCCTGGTCTTCGCAGTCCTGCAGGACATGAAGGATGCCGGCATCAATCCGGGGAGGTCCATTGCTGGCCAGGCCAAGGTTTAGGGCGATCCGGTCGGCCGTCTTAAATCCGATCCCTTTGACTTCTCGAATGATGCGGTACGGATCCGACTCTAAAATGGTTTTTGCCTCATTCCCATACTTGCGGACAAGCCTGAGGCAAAGGGCATCGGTTACTCCGTAGGTTTGCAGAAACATCATCACTTCCCGGACTGCCTTTTGTTCCTCCCATGCCTGCTTGATACTTTTTGCCCGCATCGATCCAATTCCCTCGATTTCCCGAAGTCTGGCAGATTCTTCTGAGATGATACGCAAAGTATCTGCTCCGAAGTGATCGACTATTTTTTTGGCATAGGTCTTACCAATTCCATGAATTAAGCCACTGGCTAGGTATTTTCGTACACCATAGGCCGAGGAAGGCAGTTTGCTTTCAAATTTTTCAAAAGAGAACTGTTTGCCATGTTTAGGGTGCATCGTCCATGAACCTGTGAGAAGTAAGGTTTCTCCGCACTGCACCTTGGGTGCTTTCCCCACAACGGCGATTTCCTCTTTCCCTTCAGTCCCCTTGAGTTTGCCGATCAGGAACCCATTTTCCTCATTGTAGAAAGTAATGCGTTCAAGCACGCCCTCGACCGAGTCTGGGGACTTATTATCAAATATGCCCTTGCTCATTCACACAGTAAATTGAAGAGGGAACCGATATTTGATAGAGGAACTTCGACAATTGCTTGAAAAATTTTAATTAAAACCCAATGCCGGTTTCTATACCGAGTTGGTGAAAACTTTGGTAATCCATCCGGTCGGCGGAGGATCGACCATCGAATTCATAGTACAGGGAGGTTTGCCAGTATTCGTTCCATCTAAATTCGAGCCCAGCAAGAAAAGAATAATGAAAACCCAAGGAGTTTGCTGAGTAGCTTTCTGTACTTATTTCGTAGTGAGTGATGGATGCCCCAATGCTTGCCTGTGTTTTTAAAGCAAGAAGTTCTGAGAAATCCCAGTCCTGCCCGAGGGTAAATCCAAGATTAACCAACCGGTTATCCCCAGTTGTAGAAGTTCCAGAAATTTTTTCGGTATCAAAGAATTTTCCTTCCACAAAGGCACCAATATAAGAACCATCCTCAAACATGCGGTTGTAATCTAGACCGAGTTCAAAACCACTCCCGAATTCAGTATCATGATTACCTGAAGTATCTGAGTAGACGGAGTCTCCAGGTATACTTAGACCCAGATAAAAATTGAATCTGTTTTTGGGGAGGGGAGGAGGGTCGAAATTTTGCTTACCAAGCTCATCAGGCAGAGCGAAAGAGTTGGGTGGATTCTCACTTTTGGAAAGTTTTTGAGTCTTAGGGACATCCACCCGAGGCTGTTTTTTTACTTGAACCGGGGTTTCCTTGAGTGGACTTGATTCCATATTTAAACGCCTAAGTAAATTATCGATACGTCCTTCCAGTTGATCAAAAACTTTAGGTGCCTCAGATTTGGATGCAGTCGTATTGTGGGAGAGTAATGGGGGGAGAGGAATCGAGGGAAGTTCGTCCTGCCCACTTGAGCTTAAGTCTAGAGGAATGGGAGGTGCTTCAACGGGTTGACTGGAATTTGAAGGCTCCATTTTATTAAGCCTTTCGAGCAGTTGATCCATGCGTGATTCAATCTCATCCAATTCTGCAGAGAGCAGAGTGGAAATTGGTACAATCCAAAGCGTAAAAACGAATCGTATGAAGCGGATACTCATTCTTAGCTTAATGAACTCGGTTGTAAGCACTGACTAAGGCGAGTAGGCCACTTTTTTCAATGCTTGCATGGATTCCGCAACCATAAGCAACACGACCTGCCTTGGTTTGCAGTTGCACAAAAGCAGCGGACTTGGTGCCAGAACCTCCACCGATGGAATGCTGCCGGTAGTCTGTAAGCTTGAAATCTTTTAAGCCTTCATTTTCAAGGGCATGCACAAAGGCATTGATCGGACCATTCCCTTGCCCGGTAATCTCGAGTTCGTTGCCCTCGCATCGAATGATGGCGGAACAGGAGATCTCATCGGCCGAAATTTTATTGGTTTCATAGGAAATGAGTTCAAGTGGAGAATGAATCTCAAGAAACTCTTTCTTGAATGCCTGGTAAATTTCATCGGCTGCAAGTTCCCGTGATTCGGAGTCCGCTTTTTCATTCATCAATAAACCGACCTCTGGGTGCATAGGTTTGGGGAGGTCCAACCCGAATTCCCGCGAAAGTACATAAGCGACCCCTCCCTTGCCACTTTGGCTATTGATGCGAATGATTGCTTCGTAGGACCGGCCGATATCCTGAGGATCAATCGATAAGTAGGGAACCTGCCAATGATCTTTATCGGTCGCACCTTCTTTGGTTCTTAAGTCCATTCCTTTCTTGATCGCATCCTGGTGCGATCCGGAGAAAGCGGTGAAGACGAGGTCTCCGCCATAGGGGTGGCGTTCGTGGACGGTCATGCCCGTGGTTCGCTCATAGACTTCACGAATCTGCTCGATGTTGGAAAAGTCCAACTCTGGGTGCAGTCCTTGGCTGTACATGTTGAGGGCTACGGTCACGATATCAAGATTTCCAGTCCTCTCTCCATTACCAAAAAGGGTACCTTCCACGCGATCAGCACCTGCAAGGAGACCAAGCTCTGTGGCAGCGGTTCCGGTTCCACGATCGTTGTGGGTGTGAAGGCTGATCGTCGCTTTGTCTCTTTCCCTCAAATGGGTGCAAAACCATTCAATCTGGTCTGCATGTACATTGGGGGTGAAGAGCTCAACGGTGGCGGGTAAATTTAAAATAATTGGGTTCTTAACGGTTGGCTCCCATGCGTCCATGACGGCTTCGCAAACTTCGAGAGCATATTCAACCTCGGTATCAGAAAAACTTTCCGGAGAGTACTCCAGTTGCACCTCGGTATCGGGGAGTTCAGGGAGAAGCTTTTTGACCAGGGTGACTCCCTCAATTGCAATCTTCTTAATCTCCTCTTTGGACATGCCAAAGGTTACCTTCCGCTGAAGAGGAGAGGTCGAATTATATACATGGATGATTGCTTTTTGAGCCCCCTTTAAACTTTCAAAACTTCTACGTATGAGGTGTTCTCTTGCCTGGGTAAGGACTTGCAGGGCCACGCCATCAGGAACCAGGTTGTCGTCGATTAATTTTCTGGCGAAATCAAATTCTGTCTGGGCGGCGGATGGAAACCCAATCTCGATTTGATGAAAACCAATTTGGCAAAGGAGTTTAAATAATTCGAGTTTCTCTTTTACCCCCATGGGGATGGGGAGAGCCTGATTGCCGTCTCGTAAATCTACACTGCACCAAATAGGGGCCTGATTGATTGTTCGATTGGGCCACTGACGATTGGGGAGATCAATCACTCCCCATGGTTTATATTTCGTTATCGGACTGTTTTGCATTTTCGAATCCCAATATCTATTGAAATTGAAAGGTCTTGGAAAGAGTTAATCGAAAGGCTCATCAATCGATGAGTAAATCTTGATTGTCGATAAGACCAGTTTCCATAGAATGAAATGTTTTTATGGTGCAGAATATTTTCCAAGTTGAAAACTTAACTGGCAAGGTGATTGTGCTGGGAGTTTCTGGCTCGATTGCTGCCTACAAATCGGCAGATCTAACCAGCGAATTACGCAAGGCAGGAGCTGAAGTTTTTGTGGCTATGACGGAGTCTGCCACACGCTTTATTACCCCGTTGACCCTGGAAACTCTTTCGAGAAACCCGGTAGCCGTTTCCTTGTGGGAGGAGGGGCAGGGTTGGCAACCAGGTCATATAGAGTTGGCGGATCAGGCAGATTTATTTTTGGTTGCTCCAGCAACCGCCAATCAAATCGCTAATTTCGCTCGCGGGCAGTGCCCTGATTTACTGGCATCCATTTATCTGGCCACCCGTGCACCCGTGCTGATTGCGCCAGCCATGAATGGAAAAATGTATGAACATGAGGCAACGCAGGAAAATCTGAAGATTCTTGAATCCAGGGGGGTGCGTTTTATTGATCCTGTAGTGGGCGAGCTCGCCTGCGGATACGAAGGGGTTGGCAAACTGGCACCGGTCGATCAAATTGTTCTCGCATCTGCGGGTGTGCTTGCATGAGGCCAAAAAAAAGCCCACCCGCATGGGTGAGCTTTTGGTGTTTGATGCAGAAAGACGCTATGCAGCGTGGGGTAATTCCTGCAAAGAAGATTGTTTTCGCTTAACCTTTTTGAGTCTAGATCTTCTACGAAGCCCCCGATCGAGTTTTTCAATGAGGTCGTCGATGGATTTATAAATATTGTCTGAGGCGGCTGAAATGGTAATGGTTTTTCCCTTAAGTTCCAGGTGTCCCTTGGCCACGAATTCATTTTCGTGGGATGAAGATTTCGCGGACCTTTCCAGCTCAATGCGTGCTCGGATAATTTTCTCTTCGTGTTTGAATATTTTTTCCATTTTCGAAGAAACTACTTCTTTATGAGTTTCATTGAGGGAGAGATGAAGTCCGGATAGGATCAGATTATTCTTCATATATGCGTTTATATTTTAGGTTATACTCTTGTGCAGAATCGCACATGATTGAATTCTAACCAATCACAGGATTTCCTATTTCTCCAATTTTATTTCATATTTTTTAACAGATGGATTTATCAATAGCTACGGACCCGCCCTTAGTTGAGTTGGAGGAATTCAAACAATGGATCTTATTTGAGGACAATGATTTGTTGGTTTTAAATAAACCTGGATGGCTGGTGTGCCACCCATCCAAAAATGGACCATTCTCAAGTTTGGTGGGGGTTGCCAAAGAATATCTTGCAGTGGATACCATACACTTGGCCAGTCGCTTAGACCGCGAAACAAGTGGGGTTGTATTACTGGCAAAGCATCGGAAGGCTGCCAGTTACTGGCAAAAGGGGATCGAGCGTAAGTCAGTGCGCAGGTGTTATCTGGCAATCCTTGAGGGGGTGTTAACCGAAACTCAAAACATTTCAACATATTTGGGTAAAGATCCATACAGCGAGGTCTATGTGAAACAAATGGTGACAGAGAAGAGTCGAAAGGCAAAATTTGCGGAGACCGTCTTTACCCCACTTTTTTCTGCCAACCAATACACTTTATGTTCGGTAAGCACACTTACCGGAAGAAAGCATCAGATTCGCGTACATGCCCAGTGGATGGGGCATCCCCTGGTTGGTGAAAAACTCTACGGAAGTAATGAACAGATCTATCTGGACTTTTGCACCACCGGTTGGCGGGAGGAGTGGCGGGATGCTTTGGGGATGACCAGGCAGGCGCTTCATGGTCGAACATTAGCGGATTCATTGAGCTTACAGAGTTTTCTTGCTCCATTACCTGAAGATTTTAGCTGTTTTCTTGAGCAAAAATTAGGGCTAAAGAATGATTTACTCCAGGATTCTATTACCAAGTCCGATCATAGTTTCCTCTCCTCTCTGACGGAGAATTAAGTTGTGCTAGCTATACGACCATTGCAAAATTGACCCCTTATGTCTGCACATAGTTCCAATGCGTCTCCGCTTGAGGCTTTAAAAGCTGGGTTTCGTCGGGCTTGTGTACGTCGGTTAGTTGGTGACGAAAGTGGGGCAGTTCAGGTTCTTAGGGATGAGATCCCGGGTTTAGTGGTTGCTTGGGCAAAAACGAGCCCTAGTGATCCCTCTGAGAAAAAAGCCAAACTTAAGGAGATGTTTGACGATGAATCTTCGCGTGCAGATGAACTGGCGGTAGCTTTTGATCTTTTTGCGGGGCGATTCGAGACAAGAGTGGCTGAAATGCTGCGCCAAGAAGTCTCTGCTTTGACCCATAGAATTGAAAATATTGGGAGCGGTTTAAGTTCTGCGATTCAGAATATTGAGTCTTTGGCCAACAAGCTTCAGGAATTGGGGAACGGGCTTCATCAAAGTCAGAGCGAAAATATTGGTGGTAAAGTATCACACCCCGCCGAAGAAGTTATTGAACCTGTATTCCGGGAACCAAAAGTGCCGTCCCCTGTTTCTGATCAAGTAACTCCGGCACAGGAAACCTTCCCTCTGCCTGAGTCTACTTTAGAGAGCAATGCTGAGGAGGAATTCATTTCTCCGTTGCCGGATAAAGCGATGGAAAGCCTCGACCCTCCTTCAGGTACTGGATTGAGGTTTGACGAAATCGAAGAAATGATTGATGAGATTCTCTCTTATGAATCTAATTAACCAGTGAAAATTCATATACATGACTGAAGACCCCAAAGACGAATCGATCCAACAAGACGAGGGTGCAGCACCCTCTTATGAATCTTCGAAAAAGAAGCTTCCACTTGGGCTGGATCTCGGAACTCTGGAGTCATGCATTTTAAGCAAGCTCAGTAAGCCAGGCTCTGATCAACATCACGGTATTTTAGTTCCCACTGTGGTTGGCTACCCGGAGGAGGGTATTTTAGCTGGAATTTTACCCGGTAATTCTGAAATGCTTCATGGGAAGGATGCCTTGGCGAATCAACTTCATCTTCGCTTGGTTCACCCTTTGAGTGATGGGGTCATACAGGACCTTTCCGCAACCAAATCCTTCCTGTCTTACCTCCGGGAACAGGTCGATCCAGAGCGCAAAGGAGAAGCTTTGTGCGTGATTGGTATCCCAGGGGTCGCAGATGAAGAGGCCAAAAATAAATTACTGGATGCAGCCAAGTCTGTTTTTGATGGTGTCCTTCTTATCCCGGAACCTTTTTTGGCAGCCCTTGGGATGAGAGACGAAGAAAAGCTCCAGGATCCATCCTACAAAGACCCTGTAAGCAATTCACTTTTTGTGGATATTGGTGCAGGTACCACCGATTTCTGTATTATTCAGGGTTATTTCCCAAAACCACAGGATTTGCTTAGTATTCCTTTTGGCGGAAATGAAGTGGATGTAATCTTGGACCAATTGATCCGGGAGAGCTATCCCGAAGTGAATTTGCCTATTTCTATGATCCGAGGCTTCAAGGAAGACTTTTCCTATGTGGGGGAACCCGAGTCAGGCGTGCGGGTCAAAGTACCTGTTGAAGGAAAGCCGAGGAAGATTGAGATTGGTAAGCAGGTGGGTGAGGCTTGTAATCGGTTGGTTGATGAAATTACGGACTCATTGAAGCAGGTGATTGCTTCTGCTTCTCCCCAGTCTGTTTTTTCCCTTCTTCAAAATATCATCCTGACGGGTGGGGGGAGCCGAATCAAAAATATCGATCAGGAAATTCAGCAAAGGCTCATTGAAGAAGGGTATGAGAATCCAGAGGTTCGTTTATCTGAGAAAGACTATTCACCCTTGGTCGCGATTGGTGCATTAAAAGTCGCTAAAGCCGCCCGTGCAGACCAATGGTTGCGTTAAGCAACCCATTGACGGAATTTAATTAGAAGATTCCGTTGAGGCTTTGATTGAGCCTGTCGGTGGCATCATCTATGGCTGATATCACTTTTTCTGGGTCTTTATGGTCGGCTATAAGGATTTTCCATCCTTCCAATTTTTGATAAGCACCAGATTCCAATTGCTTGCATTTATTTAATCCAGGGAATCCCATTTCTGAAACGATGGACTGGGAGACTTGAATGGCCGCTGCAAGTTTGGGACTTTCTTTTGCTTTGACTGGGTCGTCGTGCCAGTGAATGGCGTCGACGATTTCATCCGAGATGTGGTGGTTCCAAAGATAGTATGCACCAATTTTGGAATGATTCCAGCCTATCTGGGCCTCCTCCTCTTCGGTGATCTCTTCAGGGGAGTCGTATTTCTGAAGATAAATCTTTTGAAAATATTCTGGGAAGGTTATTGCGAGGATTAAAATACCCAAGTTGTGAAGAAGTCCGGCAACATAATCTGCTTCTTCTTCATAACTGATTTCCAAAACTGAGAGCAGTTCTCTCGTTAAGATGGCAGTGCCTATGCTGTTTTTCCAGAATTCTTCCCAGGGAAAAGATTCTGCATTCTTTCCAAGCTCAAGGATTTCTTCAATTACAGGTGTGGCAAAGAGTAGCTCCCTTATTCGGTTAAAACCAAGAAAAATGGAAGCTTCTTCGACCCCGCTTATTCTTTTGTTATCTTTGCTTCCGAAAAAGATAGAATTCACCAAGTCCAACACCCGGGTTGTAAGGGAAGGGTCGAGCCGAATTACCTCAGCAATCTGGGCTAAAAAACTGTCTTCTGAATCAAGGAGAGATCTTAACGTATCGTTAATACTTCTAAGTGAAGCTAGTTTGGGGCACTGATTAATCCTTTCGATTAAAAGAAAATCTGAAGGAGGTTGCATGACAATTGGGCAAAGTGCCCGTGCCTGATTATCCGGTTAAAATCGCAGAGTTGGTTCTCTCTGGATTTATGTTCTCCCCAAGTTTCAGGGAACCGTGCAAGAATTGATCTGCTTTAGCGAGCAGGGGAGAATTTTGATTTAAGGTTATAAAATCTCCGGATGAGGACAGAATGCGTACGGAACCATCAGAAAATTGATCCACCGAAATCGTACAGTCTGAGTTCTTGGATAAAAATTCCTTCAGTTCTGGAGAATTGAGGAGCTCACTTTTAACTTTTTCCAGATCCGTTTTACTGACTGGTTGGTCTTGGAAGCTCTTTAGATTGGACTCGAAATCTGTTTTGGAGACAGGTGTAGTGGCAGCTTGGGAAGTAAAAGCCTTGTTAACAATGTTACTGCCAAGATTGATAAGACTGGTTGCTACAACTGGGTTCATGAAACCCTATTAAGCAAATATGTTGCCAAATTATTAAAATATTTTCCTGAGGCAGTTTCTACGGATCATTTCCTCGGCAATCTGGATAGCGTTTAGAGCGGCACCTTTCCATAACTGATCCCCTGTTACCCAAAATGCCAGTCCGTTATCCGATGCATGGTCCACCCGCAATCTGCCCACCTGGCAGTTTTCTTTTTCCGAGGTGTAAATCGGCATCGGGTATACATTTTCACCAACTTTTTCCACAAAATCCAAGCCGCTGAATGAGCTGAGCACTTTTTTGGCATCTGGAAGGTTCACAGGATCAGAAAATTCAGCATTTATCGAAATGGAATGAGCCCGATAGACAGGTACCCGAACGCAGGTGCAGGAGACCTTGAGGTTGGGCAAGGAAAGGATCTTTCTGGCCTCATTGCGCATCTTAAGTTCCTCTTTGGTGTATCCATCTTCGCGGAATTGATCCACATGAGGAATTAAATTAAAGGCAATGGGGTGAGGGAAAACGGAGGGCATTGCATTGGGGACGGGGGCACCTGTTACCATCTCGGTGACTTCTTGATCCAAAGAGATTGGTCCCATGGCCCCGGCGCCAGATACAGCCTGGTAAGTTGATGCGAAGAATCTTTTTAATCCAAATCTTTTGTGCAGGGGATATATTGCCATCAATGCGATGGCACTGGAGCAGTTTGGGTTGGCAATGATTCCATGGTGCTTTTCCAAGTCGCCTGCATTAATCTCGGGGACGACAAGTGGCACCGAGGCATCCATTCTAAAGGCCGAACTGTTATCGATGACCACGCAATCTCGTTTCACCGCCTCGTGGGCAAACTTGACTGAATTATCGGACCCAGCACTAAAGATAGCCACATCGAGGTCGCTAAATGATTCGGGTGTAGTTTCCTCGATTTTATGAACTCCGCCCAACGCTTCAACCTCTGTACCTGCGGACCTGGATGAAGCGAGAAGTTTTATCTCGCTTGCAGGGAACTCTCTTTTTTCGAGAAGTTTTAAAATTTCTTGGCCAACTGCTCCGGTTGCACCTACGATGCCTAACTTAAATTTTTTCAATGAATATACAGGTAAGAATTGAATGTCTTAAAACGCTTGAGGATCTCTGCCTTAAGGAAACCTACAGCATGTTGTATGTTTCGATAAATCAGCAGAGGATGTATCATTATAAAGAAGGAAACTGTGTCAAAACATATGTGATTTCCAGTTCAAAGAAACCTCCGAGTTGTGTAGAAAACTCTCTCGGGACACCATGGGGCTTACACAAAGTGTTTGCAGTCATTGGTGTTGGGCAACCGGAAGGTATGGTTTTTAAGGCCCGAAAGCCAGTCGGTGAGGTTTACTGGGATTGCGATGATGCCATGCAGTCCCAAAATTTAATTACATCAAGGATTCTCCAACTGGATGGTTTAGAGGATGGCGTTAATCGTGGTGGGTCTGTGGATACACTCAGAAGATTCGTTTATATTCACGGAACCAACCACGAAACCAAATTAGGTACCCCGTCGAGTTCAGGTTGCCTTCAGGTATCCAATAAGGATGCAATCGAGTTGTCCGAACTTATTCCTGTGGGTACCTTGCTGTACATTTCCCGAAACCATTAATCTTACTTTCGAATGTGGGAGATCGCATCCTGCAAAAACTTTTCGGGTTCGTTTTCGATTCTCTTACGAACCCGCTCACGCAGGACCTTGTTAGCCTGCTGGAACTCCCGGGATGAGTAGGGCAATGATTCGGTATGAGTTTCGCGAAAAATAGCCCTCGTTTTTTCTGAGACCCTTTTTTCTAAACCGTGAGAAGCGTGTACTTCTGCTAATGCCTCATTCACTTCCTGGGATAATGTAAGTGCCGTCTTATTATCCTTAAGAATCAGCCTGAAAGAGTAGGGGGACCGTCTGCTTAAGAGAACTTCGAGATCTTTTGCGGAACACTCCTGCCGGTTTTCTTCTGTGACTAGGACAAAGGGTTGCTGGTGGTAACCAAGTCGAATGAAATTATGCAATGAGTCGCAGGAAAACAACTCGGGTTGCAAACCTTCATTGAGATCGAGCTCGCATGGATCGGTGGATAAAAAAACAATACGAACGGAATCGGAAGGGGTGGAATCAGCAGGTTCCGATAACCAAGAATCCAATTCGATTTCATGAATGCGATCGATTGCGTGAGACAACTTTGGGGAAGAAGGAGTCATGATATAAGGGGTTAGGGTTGTGAATAAGTTATTCGCGGGTGTTCCTCCCGTCAACCCTCACTTGGATGGGGTGTTATTTGATTACCCTACTATTGCATCAATTAACTCTTCAAAGTTTTTAAATGTTTTCTCCCCGTTCAGTTCTTTTAATTCGTCAAAAGAATGGGTGCCGCTTGCGATAAGGAAACAGGCAAGGTCGGCATTTCGAGCCGTTTCATAGTCGTACGGGGAGTCGCCGACATAGCATGTTGAATGGGCAGAGAATTGTAATTTCTTCAAAGCGTAATCGGTGAGACTTTTTTCAGGTTTCTTCCATGGCGTATCGTTAGCACCAAGGGTAAATTCTAGATATTTATCAATTTCGAGGTGCTGGCAGGCAGCCCGGGCATGGGAACCAAATTTATTGGTGAGAACTGCACATTTAAATTGGTTAGCTTTTAGTTTCTCGATTCCTTGGATTACGCCTGGAAGGACTTTAAGACCGTTAAACATTTCCTTTTCAAAGATTGGCCCATGTTTTTGAGCTGCTTCCTTAGCTCTTTCTGGACCGATTAATTTGATCATGGTTGATTCAGTGGCACCTCCCACGGCTCGTTTGACTTGATCGTAAGTGGGAGCATCGAGGCCCATACTCACCAGAGTTTTTGAAAAGGCTCGATGAATTGCGTCAAATTGATCGATTAAAGTTCCATCAAGATCAAAGAGCACGGCTCGCTGTTTGGTTTTGGAGTTCATAATATGAAAGATTGCAGGTGTGGATTATTTATGAATATAAAAAGTGGCCTGATCCATGACGCTCAAACCTAAATCCATTCAAATTACACAGAATCAGAAATGTGTCGATTTTACCTTATCAGGGGATTGGGTCCTTAGGATGGAATCTGGAGTGGTTCAGGAAAAGTGGAGAGATTTTATTTCGCCCAAAACAGTTCCGTTCGAGATGTGTAGTTTTCAAATGGATAGCAAATCAAAGTGGGACTCATCGCTTTTGGTGTTTCTTCTGAAAGCCAGAAAGGAACTATCTGAAAAGAATCTTGCCGTAGATTTTTCATCTCTGCCAGAAAAGATACAAAACTTACTCTCTTTTGCTCAGGACCGCGGCACCACTCGAAGAAACTTCCGGAACGATATGCTGGAAAATGAAAGCAATTCTTTTGGTCTATTTTTGCTTTCCCTTCAGCAGTTTTCAACCTTTTGGGGGAAGTGGCTGTGGTCCGTCGCCCACCTGCTGGTGGGGCGTTCCTACATGCGGTTTACTGATTTTTTCGTAGCTTGCCGGGATTGCGGTGCCAGTGCCCTGCCCATTGTTACTTTAATCGCATTTCTAACCGGCTTAACGATGGCATTTGTGGGAAGTGTGCAACTGGAGAAATTCAATGCGACGATCTATGTTGCTGACTTGGTTTCTCTGGCAATGGTCCGAGAAATGGGAGCTCTTATGGTTGCAATCGTGATGGCGGGCAGAACAGGTGCTTCTTTTGCTGCGGAATTGGGATCTATGAAACTAAGGGAAGAGATCGATTCGCTTCGTACATTTGGGATTCCAGCCATGGATTTCTTGGTTTTGCCGAGAACTCTCGCCTTATTTTTTATGACCCCACTTCTTACTCTTTATGCGGATGTGGTTGGGATATTAGGGGGGCTTACTGTGGGTACCCAAGTGATGGATTTCTCTTCCTTGCATTATTTCGAACAAACCCAGTCTGCACTTACCAACATGTGGGAAGTTTATTCTGGGATAATTAAGAGTCTAGCCTTCGGTTTAATTATCGGTCTTGTCGGGTGCTACAAGGGCATGTTCACCGGCAATAATTCTACCTCCTTGGGGAAGTCTGTTACTTCATCGGTTGTGGTATCGATCACCTTAATCGTGATCTGTGACGCTTGCTTCGAAATCTTTTTTAGTTTTATGGGCTATCGATGAGTTTAGAGCCTGAAAGAAACTGGATCCTTAAAGCTGACAGCCTTTTGCTGAAGTATGGTCGGAATATTGTCCTTAAGGATGTTTCATTTGAGCTAACCCAGGGCGAATGCTTGACCATTATGGGTTCAAGTGGATGCGGTAAGAGCACCTTGCTTAAATCAATGGTTGGTCTTCTTCGGCCATCCAAAGGGAATATTGAATTCAGGAATGGTTTGCTTTGGGGGAAGTCGGATTTGCCGAACCAGGAGGCTGTGGCCAATTTTGGGGTTCTGTTTCAGGGAAGTGCTCTTTGGGGCTCGATGAATCTGCTGGAGAATATCTCGCTGCCCTTGCAGACTTTTTCGGAACTTAAAGCAGCTGAAATTGATGAGATTGCTGCCTACAAACTTAGCTTGGTGGGTCTGGCAGGCTGTGAGCACCTTTATCCCTCCCAGTTAAGTGGCGGCATGCAGAAGAGAGCTGGCTTGGCTCGGGCATTGTCGATGGATCCGCAGATCCTTTTTTTGGATGAACCATCTGCTGGTTTAGACCCAATTAACTCCAAGCAGTTGGACGAACTGATTCTTGAACTTAAACAGTCCCTGGGTATTTCCTTTGTTGTGGTGACGCACGAGCTAGAGAGCATTTTCACAATTTCCGATGACTCCATTTTTTTAAGCCCCTCCCAAAAAACAATTATTGAACATGGGTCTCCCGCGGTGCTGAAGTCATCCTCTTCCAATTCTGAGGTGATAAGGTTTTTATCGCGTTCCTCTGCCGTGGATCAAAATACCTAGGGGTGAGTTCTTGGGTTGCTGTTTAATGAAACTTGAAGATAAAATCATCATTAAATGAAAAATGTGGCTAATAGTACTTTGGTCGGTGCCTTCACTCTGGGAGGTGCTTTAATTTTTCTTGGATTCCTTTTTTTTACCGGCGGCCTTGCCAGTTGGAGGGAAGGCAATGAAAGATTTGTCTTGGTCTTTAATGAAAATGTTTTTGGTCTAAATGAAGGGGGTAAGGTTACTTTAAACGGTGTTAAAATTGGCCGGGTTGAACGTTTCTTTATCGGGGATGCGATTGAGGAGGGACCCGTTCCCGTATTGATAGAAATTAACCGAAAATTGGTGGATCGACATAAAGTTTCGGTTGGAAATGAAATCTTCAATGAGGATGGCACATTTAAACAAGATGTCTTACCTTATTTGGTTGGTCAACTCGTGCAGGAAAGCTTCGTAACCGGTATCCTGTATGTGAATCTTTCCACAGATTTTGAGGATGCAGACAGCAATGAAACTTTACCGCAGTTATATGGTTATCCTGTGCTCCATAGTAAGGGATCTATTTTCGCTGAACTCAGTGAAAGTATTAATCTCGAGAAGTTGAGCAAGCAGGTCAGCGAATTCCTTGAGTCAGCCACCGCACAGCTTAATGATTTGCATACCGCAGAGATTCGGGATTCCTTCATGGTCTTATCGGAGAGTGCCCGTAAATTTTTTGATTCCACTTCTGCCCAACTCGTTCCGCTTTCGAAAGACTTGGGGCAGACTTCCGTAAAGATTAGGGAAAGTTTTCAAAAACTTGATTCGGTGAGCCAAAGGTTGCAGGAAGCTCTGGCCCCAGATTCAGATCTTCGGTTTGGTGCGGTCAATGCCCTGCATGACTTGTCAGAAATGTCGAAATCTTTGAAAAACTTATCAGATCTTTTGGAGCGAAACCCTCAGGCTCTGATTCGGGGAAAAGTAAATCATGAGAAATAAGTTAAAGACAGTTCATTTTTTCGCTCTCTTTGTGATCTTCCTTGGGCATGGTTGTATCATTCCTGAATCGAACCATGTTGCACCAGATTTTTATCTTCTTTCGGATCTTGCTTTGCCTGCTGAGCAAACCCCTCATGATACCGAGCTCACATTTTATCTGAGGGAGATTGAACTGCCCAGGTATCTGAAGGAACCTAGGATGGTGACTCGTCCAAGCGAACATACGATCCAGTTTCGGGAAAGCAAAAGATGGGGCGAACCTTTGGAGGATGGAATTTCTCGGGCGGTTTCTCTTAATATCCAAAACCAGGTCCGTAAATCTCAGTTCTCTATTTTTCCCAATCGCAGAAAAGATGGCTTGGATTGGGATCTTTCCATTTCCTTCTCTAGTTTTGAGCGTATTGGTCGAGAAGTCGTCGTGGCCGCGAAGTGGGAAGCAAAAAAGAAAGGAGCTGAATTAGTAACCGGTTCTTTTGTCCAAAAAACTGAACTTCATCAGTCTGATTCGGTGGATGAAGAGATTGCTGCCCTGAATCACGCGTTGTTTGAGTTGTCTTCTGAACTTATAAAAACGCTCCCAGTCAAGTAGGGTTTCCAAATGTGGACAGTTGCCTTCAGTATTTTACTTTTTGCATTGGTTGTTTTTATCATCCTTAGGCTGAAAGCATACTTTAGGCAGTCGCATCAAGCTCGCCTCGATGAAGAGATTGAAGCTGACCTGGCTGAGGAGTTCCCATACCTGGCAAACTTGGATACATTACAAGAAGAAGATTTTCTTGATTGGGCAGAAGGGTTGCAACAAGGCGAAGGAGATGCCAAAAAGGAAAGCTTTGCCTGATTTACCTTGAATTAAAATTTCGATAACCGTGATAAAGACCCTATCAACTTTTTTACTCGTCCACCTTTTTGTATTTCAATCTTTGGTTTACGCAGATTGGCCAAATTGGCGTGGTCCTTCCTATAATGGGGCAGCTCAGGGGCAATTTACTTATCCCTCTTCTTTCAACCCTGAAAACGGGGTTAAGTGGGTCATCGATTTAGCCGGATCATCTGCCTCGACACCAATTATTCTGGGCGACAAAGTTTTTTTGTCTGGCACTCATCTTCCAGAAGAGAAGGATGGGGTGCCTCAATTGCTTGCCATGTGCATAGATAGGAAGACTGGTAAGTTTTTATGGTCACACAAAGCAGGCACCGGTTACCAACCGGGTAAGCTAGATGGCACTCCTGTACAACTGGATTCCCGATCGAATTATTCCAGTCCTTCCCCGGTTGCCACCGATGAACTGGTGGTTTTTTTCTACGGGAATGGGGATTTGGTTGGTTATAAGCATAATGGAGATCTTTTATGGATTCGAAATATTCAAAAAGATTATGGAGATTTTTGTTTCCAGTGGACCTTTTCCGCCAGTCCCACCATTCATCAAGGAAGGCTCTACCTACCAGTTTTGCAGCGCGACGAGCAGGTGCACGGGCGAGGCAAATTAAATGCAGACTCTTACCTTCTTTGCATTGAGCTCTCTTCTGGGGACACCTTGTGGAAGCATGTGAGAGAAACATCTTCCCGCAAAGAATCCAGGGAAGCTTTTTCAACGATTATCCCAGCCGGTGATCAGCTTTTGGTTGCTGGGGGCGATTTCCTGACAGCTCACGACCCAAAGGACGGTAAAGAGTTGTGGCGCTGGGGAACTTGGAACCCAGGCCACAAGCAGGAGTGGTGGAGGCTAGTTCCCTCACCTGTAGCAGGTGCGGGCAGGGTATTGGTATGTGCCCCCAAAAACGCTCCCGTTTATGCGGTTTCGCTACCATCCAAAGGTATGCCAGCTGAATTGGCTTGGGATACAGAGGGAGAGAAAAGCATTACCTCCGATGTCCCCACACCTCTCTTTTTCGAAGACCACTTTTATATCTTAAGTGATCTAAGGAAAAACTTAACCAAGGTTTCCCCTGTTGATGGATCTGTGATTTGGAAGACTGATTTGCCTGGGAAATATAAGTGGAGAAGTTCACCCACCGGCGCAGATGGTAAAATCTTTATCATGAATCATAACGCTGAAGTTTTAGTGTTATCATCTTTGACCGGAGATATCCTGAATTCTGCAAAAATGGGAGGGGATTACGATGATCTTACGCGTTCATCCATCGCTTTATCCGATGGGCAGGTGTACATTCGTACGAATAAAAAATTGTATTGCATCGAATGAAGATAGACTGCAATGTGAATAACTCTATTTCCCATCCACCACACCCGCGCCGGGCGGTTCCCGCCAATCTACCGCCCGGCGCTTTCTTTTTTTTCAGTGGTTCAATGAAGTGGTTTTGCATCGCTCTTTTTACCACTTCTGTATTCTTACTCTCCAATGCACTTCATGCGACGGATGACGATTTGTTTCAAAAAATAGCTGAACTTCGCTTGAAATCAAGTGCTCACGGCAGGTTCGTTAATGAATTGCTGGTGAACGAGCCAAAGTTTGACCCTATTGAAGCACCGATCCAGACTGCTATTGAGAACGATCCTATTGATTACGAGCCAGAACCCGCTCCCTATTTGCCTACAGTAGAGTTGCCCAGTGAAGTTGAGACCCAAGAATTTCCATCCCCACAAGAGCCACTCCCTCAACCACCTCAGGATTTTACTGAAGATGTGCCTGCAGAGGAACCAATTCCTCCTGTACCTGAATCGCCCGGCAGGACAGCTTCCAAAGAAAAAGCTGTTCAAGATGAAGGCGGGCCCACCTATGAGGAATTGTACGCCCCCAAGGTTCCACAGCGACGGCTTGGGTATTTTTTTGGTCCATTTATTGGTCCTGTCTTTCCTGATGATAGTGCTGTTAGAAAAAAGAACGGAGGCAAAGAGGGATACCAGTCTGATACTGGTGTTACTGCTGGTTTGCGGATTGGGAATGATTTTGGATTTACCCGGATCGAAGGAGAGTATGGTTTTGTAACTCACAACATTCATTCATCAGGCAAAAGTGGCGATGTTCAACTGCACAACTTGCAAAGCCGATTAATCCTTGAGAAAAGTCTTGGCAGTCGAGCGGACCTAAGAGGAGGAATTGGTCTTGGATTATCCTTTATTGATAAAAATCTTGGTAGTGAAAACTACGACGGGGTTGGCTTCAGTTACGATTTTTTACTGGGTTGGTCTTTTCGGATTATGGATAACTGGTCCATCAATATGGATTATCGGCATTACCTAACTGCTGCCCACGAAAATTATGATAGGTTGCAAGGGCATGTGGTTGAGTTATCCACGAGCTTTGATTTGTAAAAACTAGCTCATTAACCTTCCAAAACTTCTAGGGAGGGGAGATTCGGCATGCCATGTGATTTTATCACCCTGTTTAGTCTTGATATCGAAACTGATTTCAGAGGAGTGAAGAAAGAGCCTGTTTTCTTTGCTGAGCTTAGCTACCTTTCTGTTTAAGGAAAAATTCCCGTAAGTTCGGTCTCCGATTATTGGCACCTTTCTTATGGCGGATTGTACTCTTAGCTGGTGAGTGCGTCCGGTTTTAGGTACCAATTTGAGCAGGGCGAGGGAGTACTGAGAGCTTCTTTTTCTTCTTTCAATAGAAACCTGGGTAACCGCTGGCTGGCCAGTCTTGCTTTGGACGACCCGAATCTTTCCCTGACTGGATTTTTTACTGAGAGTGTCTTTCCAGAGGGGAGGGATATCCCTGCCGCTAAATTCAACAATCGCATGGTATGTCTTATGGATAAGTCTTTGAGCAAATGCATTCTTTAATTCCATAACAAGATCTTCGGATGAAGTTGCTAAGAGTACTCCAGAAGTAGCAGAATCCAATCTGTGCACCAGGAAGAGTGTTTGCGAGATGCCTGATGGATCGGTCCATCGGTAACACTCCTGGTCCAAGTCGTAGCTGCATTTTAGAAGTGATTTTTTTTGTTCCTCTTTATTATTTGGATGGGAAAGTACCCCGGTCGACTTATTGATCGCCCAGATTCCCTTGGGGTGGTAATCGAGCACCTCACACTTATTTTGCAGCGGTAAAGAGTTTGGGGACATACTTTAGTTTAATGATACGAGAAGGTGATGGTTATTTGATCGGAGTTGCCGAATTCTGCAATCATTTCATCCTCCCATCTCCCAAAAGGCACTCTTGAGGCAATTGCCTGCCTGCAAAGTTCCGATGATAAACTATTGGTGTCGCCTTTGGATGTTTTGGATAATCCTTGAATGGTCCCGTCTTTGATTAAGGTGAATGTGTAGGTAACACTGGGTAAGATTTGATCCTGCTTCATGAATCTGAAAGAACTTCGGATTAATTCTCCCCATTGGTTTTCAATAGATCTTAGCATTTGTTGCATATAAACCCCGTATGGATTGAGTCTGCACTCTATCGCTACCTTTCCAATTCTTGGAGCCTGCGATTTACTCTTCAATAAGGGGCCGCTCAGAACATCTTGAGAGAGTTTGGGTCGGACTCTTTGCTGATCCCTGTCTTGGGGTTGAGCGGAAGAGTTGGTAGGTATTTGAGCGATCCCTGAAGAAGTGGAAGTTAGGTTAATTATTTTTTGATTCGATGGAGCGTCATTTTGAGGTAGTTCAATTCCTTCTTCCTTAGGTATTCTTGAAACTTTCTCGACTTGGTTTGGTGTCGATAGGCTTTTTTTCGAGGCCATGTTCTTATCCATTCTACGAGCCTGATCGGGAATCTCTTTTTGATTTGCTTGGGCAATCTTATGTTCGACAATCTTTCGATTCTTGGTGTCGCCCAACATCATGGGTGTAATATCCTCTTGGTTCTGAGGTTCTAATTTAGGTTGGGCTGCTTGTTGATTCTGGGTGGAGATAAGATTGGTTTCGTCGGGAATATTTTCAGGTATTTCAGGATTTGCTTCTGCGTAGAGCTTCTCTTGGTTTATTTTTGTTTTCCATTGTATCTCTATCAATGAATGGTCTTTGGGTTTAGGATGATTAGAGGTAATGGGTAGGTTAATGAAAGTGATTGGAAATAAAAGAATGAGAGTCAGAATTGAGGCAACAATATGACTGAAGAAAGTATCCCGGTGATTCTCCTTAAGTAACATGTTGCAACCTCGTTGATTGATTTAGAAAATGGAGGATCTGAGCACAGGCATCCTTGGTTCCGTTTCTTTTTGCCGGGGAGTTGGAAATCTTCTTTCCCAGGAGGTCGGGAATGTATTTCATCCATGAACCATCATTGAATTCTGGGAGAGTGATTTCTTTAAAATCTAACTCCTGGATGCAGAACTGCCTAAGTATGCCTGATTCCCTAAAGGTGTCTCGAAATACACCCAGGAAAGGAATATCCATACCCCAGCATTCTGCAATCGTACCATACCCAGCTTTCCCCACAAGCAGGCTAGATGCATTTACTAAATCGGGGAACGGAATTCTCGAATTCATCGGTAGGTAAATGATAGAACCTTTCTTTGTCATTTCAGGAAAGTCACCAGGTATGACAAGATAGGGATTCCCAGTTGAATTTTTAAAAGTATGTGCCATCGATATCCCGCCTGTAGTCACTAGGATGTAAGAGTCATCCTCCTCTAATCCTAGGCTTTCAAGGACTTGACTTTTAATAAGTGATGGGGGCCGAAAAATGGGATTTAATTTCTTGGCAAATCTGCTCCCCTCACAATAAGGCATGCATTGTAACCTCAGGCTTACTTTTGCGTAAACCGAACTAAGTATTTCAATCGCGTACTTATATTCGTCCTGGTCTTCAAGGAAGGACTGATAAATCCAGTCCCAAGTGAAGTTTTCCAGCAAAAGGGTGGGGATATTCAACCTGGATCCAATTTCAATACCTAGGGGTGAAATATCGCAAAGGATGAAGGTTGGTTCAAATGCATGAATCCATTTGATTGGTCTTTCGAGTTCACTTGTGGGGAATTTAAGAAACTGATTTACCTCCTTTAAGGTTTCGACAGAATCATGCAGAAATGGGCCGTTTTGAATGAGGCCAATATCAGTCTTCGTCTCACAGAAACGAAATTTGCAGTTCTTAGGTAAATTATTCTCCCAAAACCACTGAGGAGTTTTCCCAAAGATGATCAGTTCTAAACGGGGAAAACTTTGTGCTAACTCCTGAATTACTGCAGAAATGCGTGTGGCGTGACCAAACCCATGGGGCGAAACAAAACACGCTATTTTGAGGGAAGGGGAGGTGGTTTTAATCAAGAAAAATGAGCTCCAGATAGGTTTCTAGCTGTTCCGATGGGTACAGTTGTCCGTTTTTCCGAACCATTAATTTTCTACAAAAATCAGAATCTTTGCTTTCGTCATAGCTTAATACCCTCACGGTTCCGTCAAACGAGGATGCAGATGGTTCGAGGCGAATCGGCAGACCAAATGGACCAAAAGAACAGATCCAGGATTTTACTGAATGGGGAGTCGATGTACTGGAAATGAGGGCAGAACTCCTCCTCGCAAGATAAGGAGTACTTTGGCTCATTACATGAACCTTGGCAACTGTGGGTAGATTGCGAAAAAATTCACTGGGAGAACGAAAGGATTTCTTTTGATACTCGGTGTAAAACTTGATTGGGTCTATCCCAACCAAGTTGTATCCATTATAGTTGCTGTGCTTGTTGGGTGTCTTAAACCTTTGCCTTTGATACCATTTATCAAAGTCGTTGCTTAGCCGAATCCCAACTTCAAAGTGTAAGTGGGATCGCTCGAGTGGAATACGAAAGGAAGCGGTATTGCCCATTTGGCCTATTGGTTGGGCTACTTGCACGCTATTGCCTATCTTTAAGGTCGGAGAAATCTCCTCTAAGTGGGCATACAGAGAATAAATAACAGGGTTAAATTGAGTATGCTCTAGTACAATATACTTACCATAGGCACTATCAGAGGATGTATGACTTAGGTAAGCAACGGTGCCATCCATGGCCGCAAATATAGAATCTTCAGCTTTCCCCCGAGAATTCGATTTTACCGGAAATAAATCAAGGCCTTCGTGAAATTTGTATCCATTATTTCTTACACAACCAAATGCACCAGATGAAAAATCCTTATCCGGGCCCGTTTTCTGAAGGAAGGCATGGTACCCTAATCCTTTGGCAAAAGAAGCATTTGGGGTGGGCCAGGAGAGTGAAAACTCGGTTGCCCAAGACTCAGGCTGAATGACAACCAAAACGAACCAAAAGATCCCCAGTGCCTTGGCAATCAAACGAAGCCCCATGGCTAGTTTCTTTTATTTTTTAATTCGAGTTGTATTTGCCGGACAGATGTCTCGAGTTTGCCGTAGAATGCAAAAACTTCCTCCTCCGATTTTCGGTGAGTAAACATAAAAGGTATAAAGCCATTGCTAATGGTTGATTCGATGGGATGAAATCCGATAACTGTACCATTGACCACGAGATTTAGGTTTCGGCCAATATGCTTAGCTGTTTCTTTTTGTAGGGTCATGGCCGCACGGCGGTCTAAACCAATCCAAATCCCATATATCCTTGCCTCATTGTCGGGATTAAAAATGTCTGAAAAGCTACCAAGTTGAGTGCCCGCGATATCGTACTCATCAATAATGGGTATAGGAGCCCCTCCATCCAGAAACACCCTTGGGCGATGAGTAATTTTACTGGGATCATATCCATTTCTTGAGCAACCCAAGCATAGTAAAAAGAGAGATAAGCAGCTTATGAGTAAAAAATAATGATTTTTTACAAGAATTGTTCTGCGCATACTTATCATATTTCTGTAGTAACTTTATCTGAAGAAACGAATCAAAATATATTTTATGAATGAAAGCAAACTTTCTCCCCACCATAATCCTAAGGACATAAGTATAGTTATCATGGATTTGCAGGAACGATTATTACCTTCTATTCAAAATAAGGACGATCTTGTGGATTCGAATAAAATTCTTATCCAGGCCTCTGCCCTGCTCGAACTTCCCATAGTTGTCACCGAACAAGTGCCCGAAAAATTAGGTCGTACCATTGCAGATTTATTCAAGGATGATGCAGGTTTTCAATTATTTGAAAAAGCTACCTTTTCTGGTTTTGGTTCTAATGCTTTCAGGGAGATGCTCGATAACAGCCAAACCAAACATATCGTGCTCTCAGGGATTGAGACGCCTATCTGCATCTACCAAACTGCGATGGATGCACTTAATCTTGGTTATACAGTAACGATTCTAGAGGATTGCGTGGGTGCAAGAAGGGGGACTGATGCAAGCAGGTGCCTATCCCAATTGGTTCATTCGGGAGTCTCCGTTATCCCCATGGAGGCATTTCTCTACCAGCAACTGCAGTCTTCGAATCATCCCAAGTTTAGAGATATCTCTTCTTTAATTCGATCCCGTAATTGATCCTCATATTATGTTAGCAAGTACTCATAGTGGGAGTCTTATTGGTATTTCTGCCACCAGCGTTTCGGTTGAGGCTAATAGTGGTGAACGGGGAGACCCTCGGGTCGTCTTAGTTGGGTTGCCAGACGCAGCTGTCAAAGAGTCGCTCGACCGCGTGCATTCAAGTTTGTCTAACAGTGGCTTTTCTCTTCCCCGAACTCGGGTAACGGTGAATTTGGCTCCAGCTGACTTGCGAAAAGAGGGGAGTTCGTTTGATTTGCCTGTAGCGCTTTGCCTTCTTTCTTCCACCAAGCAATTAAGCACTGTACCCCTTCAAAACTATCTGATTGCTGGCGAACTTGGTTTGTCTGGGCAGATACGACCCGTTCGTGGCGGAATATCCATGGCAATGCTTGCGAAGCAGAAGAGCCTCAAGGGAGTGATTCTCCCCAAAGAGTCGGCGAAGGAAGCTGCCATAGTTCAAGGGATTGACATTTTCGGGGTGGATTCACTGTCTGAGGTAGTTGATTTTCTGGAAGGTAAGGTGGCACTTCAACCCATGACTCCCCCTGGGGGAGCATCCAGTCCAACCAATCGTTACGAATATGACTTTTCGGATATCAAAGGGCAGCATAACCTCAGGCGTGCTGTGGAGGTTGCGGTATCAGGTGGGCATAACATTCTTATTTCAGGCCCTCCTGGTTCTGGGAAGTCCATGATCGCCAAGAGAATACCAACCATTTTACCCACACCCAGTCTCGATGAATTTATCGAAGTGGTGAGAATTTATTCCGCAATTGGGCAGGGTGGGACCTTGGATATGCAGTCTATGATTCGCCCCTTCCGGGCACCTCATCATACCATTAGTGATGTTGGTTTAATCGGTGGGGGAGCTACGCCCGGTCCAGGCGAGATTTCTTTAGCTCATCATGGTGTTTTATATCTGGACGAATTACCCGAATTTAAAAGATCAGTCCTGGAGGTACTTCGGCAACCTTTAGAAGATGGTGTGGTGACCATATCCAGAAGTGCTGGGAAAATTACTCTTCCCTGCCAGTTTATGTTTGTTGCGTCGATGAACCCATGCCCATGTGGATACCTAGGTGACGCCAATAATTCCTGCAGGTGCTCAATTCCTCAAATCCAGAAATATCGAGCGAAAATAAGTGGCCCTCTGCTCGACAGGATTGATATTCATATGGATGCTCCAGCGGTCGATATTGCTGATATTCAGGAAGCAGGGAAGGGGGAGGATTCAAAAAGCATCAGGAGTCGTGTTGAGAAATGCCGTCACATTCAAACGGAACGATTTAAAGACCTGAAGTCGCAAACCAATGCATCCATGTCCGATCCTATGGTCGAAAAAGTTTGTAAATTAAATCCCGAAAATAAAAATATATTACTACAGGCAATGAATCATCTTTCCTTATCAGTTCGTGCCTACACCAGAATCCTCAAAGTATCTAGAACCATTGCAGATTTAGATGACTCCGAAAGGATTGAAAAAAATCATTTATTAGAAGCAATACAGTATAGAAATTTAGACCGAAAAATAATCTAGAAGTTTCATCTTTACAAAACACTGTAATGATTAATTATAAAAAGAAATTAAATTATTTATTATGAACTTAGACGACATCCAAGACATTAAAGAATTAAAAGCTCTCAAAGCTAAAATTGAGAAAAAAATTAAAAACCAAAAGGCAAAGCCTGATAAGGTTAAATTATCCACTCTTTATCCATCCATTAAGGACGATCACAAAAAGCATGTTCGTGCAGACGGTCGTAAGATTTTCCGCTCCGTGGTAGATTACCTGGAGTGTTATGTAAAGGGTCTCCCCCCCATTTCCCGTGCTGAGTTTTACAAACGGTTTGGGATCGAGTCCCGTCGTGGAAAAGTGACTCCAGAAGTCGTTTCTCAGGTCAAGGGTTTGCTTGCAGCAGGTAAAACATTAGCCGAAGCTTCAGAAGAGAGTGGTATCTCTATAGCCTCCTGTCAAAAGATCAAAGCTGGTGCTTACAACGGCTGAGTTTTCCTTAATTCTTTATACCTAAAAAGCCGTGAGTTTCACGGCTTTTTTTTGCCCAAATGGTAGTTAAATTAGACGGGGTATACTACCTGGACCGCAATGAAACTGTGCAGTACCTCATGCAGGCATACGCTTTAAAATGGTGCATGACAAAGTGGGAGAATGAAAGAGTGAAAATAAGCTATGAAAACCAATCAAAAAAGAGAGGTTATTATCATGTGCACGCATTCAAAATCAAAAAGTCCAACAAGATACATTTATCTAAAGCTGAACTAGACGCAGGAATGCATATTTCCTGAGAGAAATCGATATTTAAATATCCTCTTCGGGGATATCTAATCTGTGCATTGTAGTCTCTTCACCTTTTGAATCTGTGGTGATGACTTTCATGATTTTACAGTCCTTACCCTGTGCTTGAAATCTTCTCGGTTCTCCGTCGGCTCCGATGATTTGAAGGAGACCTGGCTTTTTATCGATCTCTACGCATTCAAGCAGGTCTTTCCCGTTATATCCCTCTTCATGCGAGGTGGAATACAAACCATCGGGGTGCACAAAGCATACGATTCGACCATATTTAATTGTGGCTCCTCGTTTCATCTGCACGACATCACCTTTCTCGAATGTCTTTTTGGAAAATAACTGTTTCCTAGGGGTGTAATGTTTGAGCTTGGACCTCTTGGCTTTGAACATCTGAACCCCATCTGAGCCCTTTTCCAGTGGGGTCAGGTCATCTGGGTTCACTTCCATAAGTTCGCAGGTCGGATCACCCGGGTCATCCTGTAAAATCATTAGGATTTCCCCGCATCTCTTTTTACTACCCTTAGATGCGACGATTTCCTTTACATAGTCCCCGATCTCAATGCTTCTCTTTTTTTTCTTTTCCATAATATTAAAATTCAGGGTTCCAATCCAAATCCGGTTTTGAGACTACCTGTTTGGGCTAGCCTTTTTTCACGACAATCCCGGCATATACAGAACCGACCATGGCCAAAATCCAAAGGGTCCGGGATTACATCCAGATCTTGAGTCGGTTTGGGTTTCTCAATGTTCCCTTCTGCTTTAAGCTTTGCTTGCTCGGCACGGGAAGCCTGGGCTTCCATTTTTTTCCGTTGGTTTAATTCGAAGCGATAGGCAAGTAACTGTTTGAAGTCGGTTTGATCAATATCTACCTCTCCGCGGAGTTTGGAGTTGTGGAGGTTGGCGACAACCAAGGTGCTGCCCTTCGTTCCAAGAACCTGGAGTTCTGTGCCTGCGGGACTCAATGAACTTCCTATGACTTGACCGCTCGATGTACTGACTTCGAGGTCAATCGGAATGTTGGCAATTACTGGTTTGGCGGGAAATACACTTTTGGGGATTCGAGTCCAGTTTTGAACTGCGGCAAGCAATTCGTTTGAAAATTTTGGAGGTTCTGGAGCAGGTGTTGCAGGTTTCTCAGGTTGAATGCTTTCCACCTCGGTGGGTTTAGTCTCCTCTTTGGGCAATTCCTTTTCAATAGGTGCTGGGGGCAGGGTGGCCAATGGAGCGGAGGGAGGAGAAGCTTGGTCCATGCTCTTGTTTTGCTCTGAAACTTTTTCCAGAATCTCAGTGGCTGATGGGATTTTCTCGCAGGATGAAAGAAGGAGAACACAGGCAAGGATAGAAATCGTTTTATTTTTACTAATCACAACTCTACCCTAGGTTTTGTTTTTTAATAGTCCATTTGTTTTTCATAGGGTTGCAATTTTGAGGATTTTTAATTTGTAAATTTATATGCATTTTTGTGGCAATCTCTCTGTTAATCTTGGCAGCATTTTATTTTACATTGGATCAATGGTCTCGTTTTCTTTTCAATCCAATCTGGTTTACCTATTTTGTCTATCTGGCATATTGATCCATGCGTATTGGGCTGTTCGAACCTTCTTACAGAAGAAAGGTTCCAGTCAGGCAGCACTAGATGCCATGCATGAACCTGGACTCGATGAAAAGGTGAAAATTATGGATGATCTCGACCGCGAGGCTCAACGCAGGCGAGAGGTCGAGCAGTTCACTCGAAACTAAACCTTTCGTGTACCGGCAGTCTCCCAGCAATACCCCGGGTATGCCTGGTGGTATTCCTTATATTGTCGGAAATGAACTGGCAGAAAGATTTTCATTTTATGGAATGCGTTCAATTTTGTTCGCGTACATGACGGTTTATCTTTGCCAAGCGGATGGAAGTGCAGATGTTTTTTCCGACAAGGAAGCTGAAGCATGGGTTCATTTGTTTGTGGGGTCAGCTTATTTATTCCCGATCCTGGGCGGATTCATATCCGATGCTTTTCTGGGGAAGTATAGAACGATCCTTTTTCTCTCTTTGGTCTACTGCTTTGGGCATGCCATTCTTGCCTGTATGGAGTGGACTGGAGACACCAAAATTCTTTTACTTCTTGGGTTGGTATTGATTGCCGTGGGTTCAGGCGGAATCAAGCCATGTGTATCTGCACATGTCGGAGATCAGTTTGGTTCATCCAATCGTTTTCTTTTACCCAAGGTTTTTGGATGGTTTTATTTATCGATTAATTTGGGTGCATTTGCATCCGGTTTGCTTACCCCTTTTTTATTGGAGGCCAGGCGAACAGCAGGCTCTTTTGGTGAAACGATTTATCCATTCTTTCAGTGGTTGGTGGGGTCCAAAACGGAAGGGGAAATTATTTTCGGGCATCATTATGCCTTTGGCTTGCCTGGTATTTTAATGGCTCTGGCCACCTTGCTGTTTTGGTTGGGCAGGAAGGAGTTTGTGCATGTACCGCCACGCGGAAGAGCTTATTTTAAAGACCTGCGAGAAAAGGAAAATTTGTGGGCCCTTCTCAAATTATGGGGCATCTTTTCTTTTGTAATTCTTTTTTGGGCTCTTTTCGATCAAATCGGAACTCTTTGGCAGGTGCAGGCCAGAGAATTGGATCGTATGATCCCCCAATGGGTACCACTTTGGGGTGGGTATGAGTTGCTGCCCGCTCAGGTTTCAGCAGTATTCAATCCATTATTCATTCTGCTGCTTGTTCCATTATTTAGTAAATTTATCTATCCCATGCTTGAGCAAGTTACCGTGCTCACTCCATTGAAGAAAATGGGGATTGGTTTGTGGCTTATGGTTCTTGCCTTTGCCCTGGTTAGTGTCATTGAAGAGCTGCTTATTGGTGGACATGACCTTCATATTTCCTGGCAGATTGTAGCGTGCCTGATTCTGACTGCATCCGAGGTTATGGTTTCCATTACCTGCCTCGAGTTTGCCTACACCCAATCTCCTAAATCAATGAAATCCTTGGTTATGGCCCTTTTTCTCTTAACTGTTTCATTGGGGAACTACCTGACTTCTGCGATTAAGTTTTTACTTACAGATTCCCATGGGCAAAGTGTTTTGGATGGAGCTCAGGAGTTTTGGTTTTGGACCCTGCTTATGGCTGGGGGCGCCATACTTTATTCCTTCCTTTCTCCCAGATACAAACTTTCGGAATCGTAAAACGAGCCAATGCACCAAGCCGGTGGAATTTTAAGAAATTCTTATCTGTACAATCGATTTACACCCTTTAATCGCCTGAATTTTCTTAAGGATTTCTGCCCTTCTGAATGTAAGCTCCTGTTTAACCGTACTATTGGCTGCACGAATTTGCATTGATTTCCCGTCCCGGGAAAGATTGGTTGGGGCACACTTGCTGGCCATATCGCGCCCCACAATTTTTTGCCAGTTTCCAGAAATTAGGCTTTCGGTGGTTTCTTCCTCCCCAATCCCCCAGTCCTCCCAGACTTTTTCGACCAAATCGACCATGGCTAAAGGGTGTTTCATCTTTTTCTCTGCACGATCTTGGGGCAAATTCATGAAACTGGAAACCAGGTCCGTTGGATTGACAAAATGCTTTTGGGAAAATTTTCGTTGCTTATTTTTCAAGGAATTGAGCTTTCGCAGGAATTGATATGGTGCTAAACATAAGCATCGCTCACTTTAGAAACAAATTTTTAGTTACATCATGATCATAAAGCCAAGAATAAAAGGATTTGTATGTATAACCTCCCACCCGGCGGGTTGTCTCGAAAATGTAAGACTTCAAGCGGAGTCTGCATCCAAGCTTGAATTCGCTGAAGGGAAGGGGCCAAAAAAGGTATTGGTCATTGGTGCGTCCACTGGTTACGGTCTGGCCAGCCGAATCTCTGCTGCATTTTCAAACCATGCCCAGACCCTCGGGGTTTCTTTCGAGCGCGACCCCAAAGAGGGGAAGCCTGGCAGTGCCGGTTTTTATAATGTCAAAGGGTTTCAGAAGTTAGCCCATGATCAAGGCTTGGTTGCCGAAGATATTTTCGGGGATGCTTTTTCCAATGAGTGCAAGGACGAGGTGGTAAAAAAAGCCAAAGAAATGGGGGGTGGGTTCGACCTGGTTATTTACAGCTTGGCTTCCCCTCGTCGAACCGATCCGATGGATGGTAGTGTGTATCGTGCGTGCCTTAAACCAGTGGGCATGATCTACAAAAATAAGACTTTGGATACCGACCGCGAGGAAGTCAAAGAGGTCAGTATTGATCCTGCAAATGATTCAGAGATTGCTGATACCGAAAAGGTAATGGGTGGGGAAGACTGGGAATTATGGACCCAACGCCTGCTGGATGAAGGTTTACTGGCCGAGGGTTGCATCAATCTCGCTTATTCTTATGTCGGTCCTGAAGTTACCTGGCCGATTTACAGGAATGGTACCATCGGACGAGCGAAAGCTCATTTAGAAGCAGTGGGGCATCGTTTGCATAAAAGCATGCAGGAGGTTTGCAATGGGCAGGCTTTTGTTTCGGTCAATAAAGCGGTGGTCACCCAGGCCAGTTCGGCTATTCCTGTGGTCCCCCTTTATGTATCCATGCTTTTTAAGGTGATGAGAGAACTGGGTACTCACGAAGGTTGTATCGAACAGACCAACCGGCTCTTTCAGGACAGGCTTTATGGCCCCAATGCATCTTTGGACTTAGATGATGCTGGGCGTATCCGATTGGATGACTGGGAGATGGCCGAGGAAGTTCAGCAAAAAATCAAGGAACTTTGGCCTCAGGTGGATTCTGCAAATTTACACACACTCACCAATTTCGAAGAGTATCAGCAGGAATTCCTAAAGCTTTTTGGGTTCGGATTGGATGGGGTGGACTACGATCAAGAAATCGACCCCGTCCATCCCTTCTAAGTTTTTCGGATCAGGATTAAAACCGGGGAGGTCGGGTTTTCGCTTCCCTCTATAGTTTCGTAGGACCATCTTCGGTTCTCGCATAATTCTGCAACTGAGTTTGCTTCTTTTGTGCCCCCTGCGTGCCCCCGGTAGCAAAGGACGGAGATGATTCCACCCGATGCAGTTATTTGGTAAGCCTGGCAAATGGCCTGGGTTGTGTTGTCGGCCTGGGTAATGACCGAATGATCGCCACCAGGTAGGTAACCCAGGTTAAATGTGCTCGCTTTGATTTGGCCGTGCACTGATTTGTCCACCAACTCCAATAGATTGCTATGCGATCCAAGAATGAGTTGAGCCACTGTATCGAGTCCATTTTGTTGTAGCAGTATTTGGGTGTTTTGAATGGCCTGGGCTTGAATATCGATGGAGAATACTTTCCCGCTTATGCCTACCTGTTGAGCCAGAAATAGGGAGTCGTGCCCATTACCTGCGGTTGCATCCAGGCAGAAATCCCCTTGGTTTACAACCTCGCTTACATGGTTATGAGCTAACTGGACCAATCTCATCCCTTAATAAACCGCATCAGATTTTTCGATTCAGGTAGCGGAAGATCATCGATGAAAAAACGGACAAACTCTCGGGCACTTTTCACAAGAGTGGTGCATCCACGGGATCCAAAACCATTGAAAATATAATAATTTGGATTATCCGGATGCCTTCCGATGATCGGCTGCCGGTCTCTTGTTCCACTCCTCACCCCGCAATTGTGTTCCAGTATCTTTTTTCCATGGATATTGGGAATAAAACTAAGTTTTTGAATAATTTCGCGTTTTGCTTTTTCATCTGGACCTCCATTCAGTTCATCATATTTCCAACTGGAACCAAGTTTTGCGGTTGCAGATTTAGGGTCACATAGATGCCATGTCCCATTACTTAAGTGATGTCTCAAGGAAGATTGAACCGTTAGGACTTCTCCCTGGGCAGGTGCAAATGGCAGAAATTGGAACCACCGGTTTTGAGTTACCCGAAACCCTTCACAAAAAATGACGGGGTGGTTCACCCACTCTTCTGGTTCGAAAGCTTTTTCAATGTAATTACCTTTGGATGTATGAACACTCCGGGAATAGGTGATAAACTTTTCGGAATTCAGTATCCAGGCAGAGGTTTTGCCTAATCCGTAGGGGCAGTCCACTCCTAGCTTCCTGCATTTTGCTTCATCCAGCAAGTCCACCTGGTAGGGACTGGATATGGATTCCCATTTTTCCAACTGGGCAAAGGATGTAAACACTCGAAGAAGATCAATGGGTTCGAGAAAGGATTGACCAGATACTTTTTCAAATTCGGGAAAGAATCTTAGATTTTCCTCCATGCACTCTGCAAAATCATGAGGAATATTTAATTTGGGCCCGATCAATGGGTTGATCAATCCTGCAGACACCTTAGAGGCTGCGTGGGCTTTATTTGCTTCAAGCACACAGACGGAAATGCCTTTTTGAATAAGGGTATGAGAAAGGATCGCTCCTGCTAATCCATGACCGACAATAACAACTTCCATCAATCTATCTAAATTTCATGGATCATTGAGTTTGCCGGCAACCCTATTGCAATCAAAATTGGAAATATGAGACCATTTCGTACCCTATGCATCTTTGGATTGGTGGTGGGTGCGTGGTTTGCTTACTTCTTGGGTGTAAAGAATTCTTTTCACCCAAGCTCTTTGGATGAAATTGGGGCTATTCCCCAAGGGGATCAGCAACCATGGAGTGGTCTGGGGCATAAACATGTAAACGATCTCCATACTCCTGGTGAGCAGAAAGGAGGGGCTATGGAGGAGGATTTTGAGGTGTTTTTAAAAAAAGTAAATCCACGGAACGACTGGTTGGCCGCTTTGGATCCCAATGAAAGCCAGTCCCTTCTAAAAGATCCAGGTATAATGGGCCTCGCAGTTAAGGATTACCTTCCCAAACTTGGTGTAACCCGTTTTTCAGTAACCAACCCCAAGTTGGCCTTTCCATTTTTTGAGCGTTTTTTAAAAGATGACCATATCTCGATAAACCACCCATTGAGAAGCCCACTTCCCCCGAGGGATTTGGTTCATGCAGGGGAAAGCAGTTTTTCGGATTCATTTATCGACTGGATGGGGGGGGAGGTTGGGCGAACCGGGTTTGGCAAGGGAGTTAAATTAGCCCTTTTGGATTCCGGGGTAAATTCTTCGCATCCTCTCCTTAATGGTGCTCAGATTCGCCACAGAAATATGCTGGACCAGTCATCGGGGTCGGGCGAGGGGGCAAATGCCCATGGCACAGCCTTGGCATCGGTTATCGCAGGAAATACAGAATCCTATCAAGGCATTGCCCCGGGATGTGAAATTTTATCCTATCAAGTGATCGATTCTTCAGGCCTGGCCGATTCCTTCACTGTGGCTACCGCAGTGATTGCCGCGGTTGAGGATGGTGCGGGGGTGATTAATTTAAGCCTGGGGGCAGAGCAGGGCAGTTCAGTCCTCCGGGATGCGATTGCATATGCACTTGCTCGCGATGTTATCGTGGTGGCGGCTACCGGGAATGAGGGTGTCGGTATAGTCAACTATCCCGCAGCTTATGATGGGGTGGTCGGGGTCAGCTCGATTGGTACAAGTGGTCGGGTTTCCAGCTTTTCAAATTATGGGAAAGAAGTGGATATTGCAGCTCCGGGGGTCGGTGTCCTGACGGCTTGGGATCAGAGTGACCTTTCAAACTTTAGCGGCACATCGGTTTCAAGTGCCATGGTAAGTGCTGCCCTTGCAGTGGAACGATCCCGATACCCTGGGCTCTCCAATGCTCAGATCGTGGATTCTGTCCTTTCTCATACAGTTGACGCAGAAAAGCCCGGTTTTGATCCGGTGTCTGGTCATGGAATACTCAGTCTTTCGAGGTTGGAAAATAGAAATAATCCATCTTACTCCGATCCGGCATTAGTTGGGTATCACTTCGAGGCTCCTTCGAACCCTACGGGAACCATTCCATTCGAGGTGATGGTGCAAAACCTTGGGAATACCTGGCAAGGTAATCTGGACCTGGAGTTAAATTATTTGGGCCGAAAGAAAAATATTCTTATCAATAACCTCGCCCCAGGGGAGGTTCGTTCCGAAAAAATATTTATCCAGGGGAGTGAACTGGATCGAACTTTGGAAATAAATGCCAAACTACATGTGCCCAAATCCACAAGGGACTATCGTCCTGAAAATAATCAGAGAAACAGTGTGATCCAATTCTGAAGATTGGAATCCCGATTAGGCCGCGTTGCGCTTCTTGGGTTGAGTCCGGACGATCTTAGCTTTGGATTTTCCACGAATCACACCCGCATTGATCACCACTTCAACAGGCTCATCCATCGCTGGTAAATCATACATAACATCGAGCATCACAGATTCCATGATGGAACGAAGGGCTCGGGCCCCGGTTTTCATCGTAAGGGCTTGCTCTGCAATCTCGGTGATGGCTTCCCGGGTAAAACGAAGCTCTGCTCCTTCCAGTAAAAACATCTTTCTGTACTGTTTGAGAAGAGAGTTCTTGGTCTGTTCGAGTACGCAAACCAATTGTGGCCGGGTTAACTCTTCCAAAATTGAAATAACTGGCAGTCGTCCGATAAATTCTGGGATCAGTCCAAATTTTACCAGGTCTTCGGGCATTACATCTGCGAGAATTTCTGCAGGTTCCTTAACATCTTCGGTCGTGTAACCGACGCTCCTTTTGCCTTTGCGTTGGTCGATTATACTGTCCAGTCCGACAAAAGCCCCTCCGCAGATAAATAAAATATTGGAGGTGTCCAGCTGTACATACTCCTGGTTCGGGTGTTTCCGTCCGCCTTGCGGAGGGATATTACAAACCGTACCCTCCAGGATCTTGAGGAGAGCCTGCTGCACGCCTTCGCCAGAAACATCGCGGGTGATCGAAACATTATCTGTTTTACGACCAATTTTATCGATCTCATCCACATAGACGATTCCGCATTGAGCACGGTCCACGTCATGATCAGCTGCCTGCAGTAAGCGGAGTACGATATTCTCTACATCATCCCCAACATAACCGGCCTCGGTGAGGGTGGTGGCATCTGCAATCGCAAAAGGCACATCGAGTAATTTGGCCAGGGTCCTGGCAAGGAAGGTCTTTCCGCTTCCAGTCGGGCCAATTAAAAGCACATTGCTCTTTTCAATCTCCACATCGTCCAAATCTGCAGGAAGGAAAGTGGGGCCACTTTTCTGGTCGAGTGTGCCTAGCTGCAAGGAGAGGCGTTTGTAGTGGTTGTGAACGGCTACGGAGAGGACTTTCTTGGCGTGGTCCTGCCCAATTACATGCTCATCAAGGTGGTCTTTAATGGCCTTCGGCTTGACCAGGTTAAAGGCCGGGCGGTTGCCGCTACTTTTTTTGGCTGGTTCCTTCTCGCCAAGTTCGCGGTCAATAATCGTTTTGCATACCCTTACACAGGAGTCGCAGATAAATACATTGGCTGGACCGGCGATCATTTTTCGTACTTCGCCCTGCGGTTTACCGCAAAACGAGCAGAAGTTGATCTTGGTTGCCTTGGCCATGATGAGTGAAATTTATTCGTTTGGCTTTTTGGAGATTACCTCATCCACCAATCCGTAGGCTTTCGCTTCATCGGCAGACATGTAGTAGTCTCGGTCAGAATCCTTTTCGATTTGCTCCGCAGATTTTCCACTATGCTGGGAAAGAACCTCGTTTATGGTCGCTCGCCATCGAAGAATCTCTTTTGCCGCAATCGAAATATCAGATGTCTGCCCGCCGGCTCCACCACTCGGTTGATGGATCATTACCCGGCTGTTGGGAAGGGCATACCTTTTGCCAGGTGTCCCGGCAGCAAGGAGAACTGTGCTCATGCTGGCAGCCATTCCAATGCAGTAAGTAACCACATCGCACTGCATGAAATTAAGCGTGTCGTAGATCGCCATCCCGTCTGAAACACTTCCCCCGGGAGAGTTGATGTACAAGTGAACATCCTTCTTGGGGTCTTCCATTTGTAAAAACAGCAACTGTGCAATGATGGAATTAGCTACATAATCATCAATAGGTGTGCCAATAAATACGATGCGATCCCGCAGGAGACGACTGTAAATATCCCAGGCGCGCTCCTGGCGGCCTTCGCGTTCATATACATAAGGAAGTGGTAAATAAGCACCCATGGTTCTATCAGTGTGTATGTTCGCCCTCGATGTCGCAAATTCGTTCTTTGGATAACTCAGCTATTTTGATGAGCGTTTTGTCGTAAATAATGTCTTCCCTTAACCGGTTTAACCTCGCCCGATCCTGGGTTAGTTCCTTGATGAATTTGGTTGGGTCCTCCCGCCGCATCATCGCTTCGCGGGTCGCAGCCTGAGCGAGATCTTCTTTTTCAACAGAGACTTTCTCTTCCTCTGCGATTTTGGAAAGCACCAGGGTGAGCTTCACTCTTGCCTGTCCTTGCGTTTGGGATTCTTTCCACCACTCGTCCCGGTTTTTCTCAATCTCATCCGCTTTTACACCCTGCCTGGTTGCCTGTTGGATCCGGTTTTGGAAAATAGCCTTGGATTCTTCCTCCACCGCTTGCTGGGGGAGGGGGAAGTCTTCGGAGTCCAATATATTTTGCGTAATTTGCTTACGCTTCAAATTAACATTTTCCTGATCCTTGCGGTACTTGATTTGCTCGGTGACTTTTTCTTTAAGCTCATCCACACTCTCGATTTTCAGGGATTTAAGAAATTCTTCATCCTCTAGAGCCGGAGCCTTTTTTTCGCGAACTTCATGAACTTCGAGTTGGTAAGTAACTGATTTTCCGGCCAGTGCTTCCACCTCAAAATCTTTGGCGAAGTCGGCCTTCACCTCTTTTTTGTCGCCCGCACTCATCCCAATCACTCCTTCTGCAATGGCATCCACTCCCATACCGGTTTGATTGCCTGCTTCTTCCCAGGTGTTGGCTTGTTTGCCGTACATGGGTTTATCCGGAAGGATTTCCGATACAGCTTTTCCATCGAGGGAGCCTTCATAAGAGCATTTTACATAGTCTCCCTTTTCGGAAGCACGCTCCACTACATCAAAGCTGGCTCGTTGTTCACGGATCGCATCCAATTCTTTGGTCACTTCCTCGTCTTTTACTTCAGTTGGCTCTATGGTCAGCTCAAATTCCTTGTACTTGGGGAGATCAAATTCTGGTTCAATATCAACCGTAACTTCAACGGTTGCAGACTGGGAAGGCTCCAGTTCACCTGCGTCCACTTTAAGCACTGAATATACCTTGATGTCTTTGTTCTCGAGGACGGCTTCGTATGCAGCTGTGGAAACCTTTCGATTGAGTTCATCCTTCAGCTCTTTGGCGTACTTTTTGCGAATCACATTGGCAGGGGCCTTGCCTTTCCGGAAGCCGGGAATGTTTACGAGTTTGCCTAATTCCTGGCAGACCTTGGATTCATGCTTGCTGACTTCTTCGGAGTCAAAGCTAACGGTTGCGATTTTGCGGGCTACTCCCGCATCCTTAATGTCTACATTCACAATGCTTATCTGTACTGTTGTATTTGAAGTTAGGTTCGTGACTAACCTGAGAAAATCACGATTGAATAAACCTTATTAAAATACCTGAAATTTCCCTGTGGTCAACGAGATAGAGGGTAACTAGCGGTAAGGAACCCAAGGGGATGGCCTGACCGATTGAGTCTGCGGGAGTTTTTCGAGGTGCTCCAGGGCCAGAGCGATATCGGTGGGGGAAAAGTGCCTGATTTGCACAATATATTCCGAGGATACTGAATTTTGACCGATCATTCGGTATTGCTCCTCTGGAAGAAGATTTTCGAGGTCGTCCCAAGAGTACGCATCGCCCAACCCTACATAGATTTCCGAAGCCCTGTAAAATTTTACATCCTCCGGATCGCTGGCGGATACTTCTGCCAGAATAAATAATCTCTCGGATCGAAAGGAACCGGAAGTTTCAATCACCCAAGAGTTGACCACCTGATGACCACCATTGGATACACTGGTTCGGTTGTCTTCATAAAAAACAACAATCCCATTGGGCACAGCTTTTTTTACTTTTTCAGGCAAGGGCGGAAATTCTACATTCCCAACCGCACTGTGCAGGGAATTGTAATTTCCCGGCTTTTGCGAGGCTTGCTCATCCTTTACATCCAGTGCATGCCTCACCAGCATGGATGATGCGGTCACTCCAATGATCAGACCGATCGCAATGGTAAACCTTCGTTCTTTTTTTCCTAATCCCATGAGATTAAATCGAGCTTGGCGTTTTGAATGACTTTAGAGAAAGTGCGAAAATGATTTCAGCGGAAGTTGGCATAAGAGTTCGTTATCAGGAGACCGATCAAATGGGTGTGGTCTACCATGGCAATTACTTTACTTGGTTTGAAGCCGCAAGAATTGAGTTGCTGGATCAACTGGGCTGCCCGTATCGGGAGCTTGAAAAAAACGGTTACCTTTTGCCCGTACTTCATTGTGAGGCAAAATTCAAAAAACCGGCACACTTTGATGACCGGTTAACCATCAAGGTTTTGATCAAAGAACCACCCACGGCCAAAGTGAAAATTGATTACCAGGTATTTAGGGAAGATGTTCTTCTGTGCACCGGAAATTCAACCCACGCTTTTATCGATAAAAAAGGCAAACTTACCCGCCCACCTGCTGCCTTTTTGGAAAAGACCAGGGAAATATCTTCTCCGGGGAATCCCGATGCTTAAGCGGGTAGGTGTTCGCTAATTTTTTTCACAACCTCAGTTGCGGTTTGGTCATCGGTATGGATCACATGATCTGCCTCCAGGTAGCGAGGCTCTCTCTCCTGAATCAGTTTTTCCAACACCAGCAGGGGTTGTGCGACCTGCAGCAGGGGCCTGGATTGATCGGTCTTTGTCCGGTTCAGTAAAGTCTCTACGGAAGCCATCAGGCAGAAAACCAAGCCCTTGGATTTCAAAAGTTCCATCATCCCGCTGGGGATGCACAACCCGCCCCCGCAAGCCACCACTGCCGGCTCATTTGCGTTCAGGTTGGAAATGAATGCTCTTTCCAGGTCACGAAAGTAAGTTTCTCCCTCCTTGGCAAAGATTTGGGATACGCTCGCTCCTGTATCTTTTTCAATTTCGCTGTCGGAGTCTATAAATTTCACCTTTCTTTGCTCAGCCAACTGTTTACCAATGGTACTTTTCCCGGTCCCCATCATACCCACCAGAAAGATGAGGTTTTGCTTATCCTGAGCATGGGTTGGTGAGTTCATTTTATTGGAGAGTGTAAAAGTAAAATTCTTGCGATACCTAAAAAGCAAAGCGATAATTGCATTATGAAACAGGATTCTGCAGTCGTCACCATCAAAGGTGTTATGCCTACTTCCAATGGATGTGCCATTTTTTTGGGCAACGAGGAAAAGACATTCGTGATCTATGTGGACCCTGCGATCGGGAACGCGGTCAATATGACCCTCAACAAGGTCAAGAAAGAGCGCCCTCTGACACACGATTTAATCGGCCTGATCCTCAAAGGGCTCGAAACTAAAATTGAGCGGGTTTTGATCAATGATGTGGATGAGGGCACTTTTTTTGCCCGCATCATCCTGCACATGGAAAATGAGTTGGGTAAAAAGATTATCGAGCTCGATGCCCGCCCCAGCGACTCCATTGTCCTGGCTTTGCAGCTCGATCAACCCATTTATGTTTCCCGCAAGGTTTTGGATAATGTGGAGGACATGACCGAAATTCTCGAGCGGATACTGCGCAAGCAGGACTCTTAGCAGGGGGATGAATATGGCATCGGTTTCAGGTGCTGTGTGTGCACCTGTGCGGGCTCTGTTTCCGGATGTGGGTTTCCCCACGGCACTGGCCCCCATGCAGGATGTCACTGGCTTGCCCTTTATGTCCCTGATCGCTGAGTATGGGGCACCCGATCTATTTTTTACCGAGTATTTCCGGGTTCATGAAAATGCCCGCGTCGATCCGGAAATCCTTTCATCCATCACCGAAAACTACTCAGGGAAACCCGTCTTTGCCCAGTTAATCGGGGAGGATCTCGAACATGTGGTTCGCTTTGCCAAAGAACTCCAGCAATACCCTGTTGCGGGTATTGACCTGAATCTTGGATGCCCGGCTCCCCGGGTGTATCGGAAAAATGTGGGGGGTGGTCTGCTTCGGGTTCCTCATAAAATCGATCAGGTATTAAAAGTTCTCCGGGATGCCTGTGACTGCCCGCTCACGGTGAAGACCCGTGTAGGCTTTGAGGATGACCGTAATTTTTCCGAGATTTTAGATATTTTTGCATCCAATCACATTGAATTGCTCAGCCTCCATGCACGCACGGTCAAGGGTGGGTACCGCTCATTCCCAGAATATTCTTATGTAAACGAGGCCGTAAACCGGCTGGATTGCCCGGTCCTCCTCAATGGCGAGGTAAATACGGCCGAATCTGCCCTGGCTTTAGTGAAGCAAACTGGGGCCGATGGTGTGATGATCGGTCGAAGTGCCATTCGCAACCCATGGATATTCAAACAAATCAGGCAGCTTGCGACCGGTGCCCCTATGATTCACCCGACTTATCAGGATTTATACCTCTACATTCAGAAACTCTACGAAGTTTTTTACAAGGCAGAGGTTCCTGAAATCAAGCAAGTCGCCCGCTTAAAGAAATTCCTTAATTTTATTGGTCTATCGGTGGATCAGGAGGGAATGTTCCTTTACCATTCCAGAAGGGCAAAATCTCGACTCGACCTGGACCAGATTTGCCAGACTTATTTGATCGAGGGTGGTAAAGCTACGGAACCCATGAAACTTTGCCCATACGAAGGTTTAATCGCCCGACCCAGTTCCGAGACCCCTGCCTGCCTGGGCTAATTCCTATGTTTTACGCGCAAAGGCTGAGTTTTCTCGCATGGATCAGGGAGTGGGGTGGTCCATGGCTGGCCTGTATCTTGTCTTTCGGGCTTCTTTGGATGAGTCATGCTCCCCGCCAGACACCGGAGGCTGCCTATATCTTTCTTTTACCCGTTTTGATTTGGTTTCACTTTCGTCCGGGGTACCGCAAGGTTCTTATCTGCATACTCCTGAGCGGGTGGGCCTACCAAATCGCCATGGTTGGTTGGATGAGGCATGTCTCCTTCGGTGGTATGTGTACCGCCACTTTTTTGCTCTCCTGTTATCAGGCAGTTTGGTTTATAGTGGCCCGTATGCTGTTTCCCTGGTTTTCTCAGGGCGGTCTCAAGGCAAGAATTCTTGTCCTTGTGGCCCTGTCTTCGCTGTGGGTGGCGGTGGAGTGGGGGAGAACTCTTTTTACCCTGGGGTTTCCCTGGTGCCCATTATCTGTCACGCAGTGGGAGAGACCCGTTCTTTTGCAGGCGTCCTCTTATGCTGGTGGTTGGGTGGTTTCCTTCTTTCTGGTCTTCTTTAATTTGTGCGTGGGCTCATACCTGCATCACTTATTGATTCGTAGGCGAAAGGCAGAAGGTTTTTTCAACCGTTCGATCTGCCCGGAACTTTATCTTGGTATCCTGATGCTTTTCCTGATGGTCTATCCATTCTTTTCCAGGTTTAATACGCACGAGAATATCCCCCAAAAAACGATCCGGGTTGGGATTTGTCAGCCATACTTAAAAAATAAATGGGTGGAGGGCAGGGCAGTTCAGCATAAGGAAACCCTTCGTAAGCAGACCCAATTTTTAGCTCATATCAAACCGGATATCATCCTCTGGCCTGAAGCATCCACCCCTTATCCCATTAATCTGGATCGATTATGGGTCGAGGAACTGGCGAAAGATACGGGCATACCTATTCTGGCTGGCTCGGTGATTCGCGAAGATGAAGCCAGTTACAATGCCATGACTTATATCGACCCGGTCGATGGCATGCAACCGGAGTGGTATGCAAAGCAGGTTCTGGTTCCATTTGGCGAATACATCCCCTGGCCATTTTCCCTGATTCCGGGTATTAAAAAAATGGTTGGCCCGGTGGGCAGTTTCTCGGCGGGTAATCATCCATTGTTGTTCGATATCCCTATCCACGAAGGTAATCACACAAGCTTTGTCCGGGCCGGATTTTTAATATGCTATGAGGATATTTTCCCAGGCCTTGCCCGCAAAACCAGGGAGTTGGATGCAGATCTGCTTATCGTATCCACCAACGATGCCTGGTTTGCCGAGGAAGGATGTGCCGAGCAACATGCTGCCCACTCTGTAATCAGAGCAGTGGAAAACCACTTACCTATTATAAGATGTGGCAATGCAGGGTGGTCTGGATGGATAGATGAAAATGGGCGGGTGCGTGATGTGTTGAAGAATGAACAGGGCAGCGTTTACTTTGAGGGAGCAACAGTGCTTGATGTGGAGGTGCCCATCCTTCCGTTTAGCCCCCATTCTTCCATGGGCGATCAGTTTGCCTACCTCTGCACAGGTTTATTTTTTGCAATCCTTCTTTATTATCAACTGGGTGTAAGAAAAAGATACTCCGCCCAACAGGGTTTATAAAACCGCCTTTCTATCAGGTTACCCAATAACTTAGCCTTGCCATTTAGCGGTCAAATCTCATGAGTATTTCTTCGCAAACATTTTTCTAACTCAACAAATTCAAACAAATGTCTACTAAAATTGGTATCAATGGATTCGGCCGTATCGGTCGTTTGGTCTTTCGCGCACTTGTCGATCAGGGATTGCTTGGCAAGGACTTCGAGGTGGTCGCTATCAACGACCTCGTCCCCGCAGACAACCTCGCTTATCTCTTAAAATATGATTCCGTACAGGGGCGTTTCAACGGCACAGTGGAAGCACCCACCGACGACTCTCTCGTGGTTAATGGTAACACCATCAAGTGCCTCGCCGTACGCGAAGGCCCCGCCGCTCTCCCCTGGGGAGACCTTGGCGTGGACATCGTTATTGAATCCACCGGTCTTTTTGTGGATCGCGAAAAAGCAGCCGGCCACATTCAGGCGGGTGCCAAGAAGGTGATCATCTCTGCTCCTGCCAAGGGCGATGTCAAAACCATCGTGCTCGGAGTAAATGATGATGAGCTTTCCGCAGAGCACGACATCCTTTCCAACGCTTCCTGCACCACCAACTGCCTGGCTCCAATCACCAAGGTTGTACTTGAAAACTTCGGCATCAAGGAAGGTTTGATGACCACCGTGCACAGTTACACCGCTACCCAGAAACCTGTTGATGGCCCATCGGTCAAGGACTGGAAGGGTGGTCGTGGTGCAGCCATCAACATCATTCCATCCTCCACGGGTGCCGCCAAAGCAGTGGGTCTTGTGCTTCCAGAAGTGCAGGGCAAGCTCACCGGTATGGCCTTCCGTGTACCAACCCCCACTGTTTCTGTGGTCGACCTTACCGTGAAGACTGAGAAGTCCACCAGCTACGAAGAAATTTGTGCAAAGATGAAGGAAGCTGCCGAAGGCCCACTCAAGGGAATTTTGGAATACACTGAAGACGAAGTGGTCTCTGCCGACTTCATTCACTGCCCCGCATCCTCCATCTTCGATGCCGGTTCCGGAATCGGCCTCAGCGACACCTTCTTTAAGTTGGTTTCCTGGTACGACAATGAGTGGGGCTACAGCAACCGCTGTGTCGATCTGCTCAAACGCGTGGCTGCCTTTGTTTAAAGGTTTTCATTCCTGTTTTCTTTTTCCTTTGCGGGAGCCGTTTTGGCTCCCGCTTTTTATTCTCAACCGCTTCCCAAATTATGATCAAATCCATCGATGATCTTGAATTGAAGGACAAACGCGTATTTGTGCGCGTCGACTTCAATGTACCTTTGGATGCCGACGGCACCATTTCCGACGACACCCGTATCAATGCCGCCCTGCCCACCATCCGCAAACTTTCCGAGTCCGGTGCCAAGGTCGTGCTTGCCAGCCACCTGGGTCGCCCCAAGGGCGAGAAAAATCCTTCGATGAGCCTCGCTCCTGTGGCACCCGCCCTCGCCGAGCGCATCGGTCTGCCGGTTTTGTTTTTGGAAGATTGCATCGGGCAGGACATCGAGGACGCAGTTAATTCCATGACCTCCGGCCAGATCGCCCTGTTGGAAAACCTCCGCTTTTACAATGGCGAGACCGATAACGACCCTGCTTTTGCCCAGTCCCTGGCCAACCTGGCCGATGTCTATGTCAACGATGCCTTTGGCACCGCCCACCGTGCCCATGCTTCCACCCACGGGGTGGCAGAATTGGTCAGCGACCGTGCGGCCGGCTATCTTATTCAAAAAGAGCTCGAATTTCTTGGCGAAAAGACCGAATCTCCCGACCGCCCTTTCATTGTCATTCTTGGCGGAGCCAAAGTGAGCGATAAGATCACCGTGATCGACCGCCTGCTCGACAAGGCCGACACCATCATCATTGGTGGTGGCATGGCCTACACCTTTGCATTGGCTAAGGGCCATACCGTGGGGGATAGCCTATGCGAGCCCGACAAAGTGGAACTCGCCCGTAGTGCCATGAAGAAAGCCGAGGAAAAAGGGGTTAAGTTTATGCTCCCAGTGGATTACCTCGTTACCAATGCCCTGGATTTTGGAAATAAGACCTTGGGCGACACCCAGGTCGTGGAAGGAAATATCCCTGACGGCTGGGAAGGTGTGGACGCGGGCCCCAAAACCACCGCCCTTTATGCCGAAGAAGTTGCCCGGGCCAAAACCGTTCTCTGGAACGGCCCCATGGGTGTATTTGAAATCGAAGGGTCCAGCAAGGGTACCTTTGCCGTGGCCAAAGCCGTGGCCGAAGGGGATGCTCTTTCCATCATTGGTGGGGGAGACAGCGTCAAAGCGATCAAAAAGAGTGGCTATTCCGACCAGGTCTCCTTCATGAGCACCGGGGGTGGAGCATCTCTTGAATTCCTCGAAGGCAAGGAATTGCCCGGCGTGGCCGTGCTCGACCAGTAATTTTCACTTTTAAAACACCGATTTTATTATGAGCCGAAAGTATTTAATCGCCGGAAACTGGAAGATGAATCTCACCCCGGATGATTCCGCCGCCCTGGTGGAGGAAATCAATTCCGTGGTTGGTACGCAAACCAGTGTGCAGGTCTGTGTCTGCCCACCCTTCACCTCCCTTCCTGTGGTATCGGAAAAAGTGGAACAAACCGAAGTTCACCTTGGTGCCCAGAATATGCACGCCGAACCATCCGGTGCTTACACCGGGGAGATCTCTGCAGAAATGCTCCGATCCCTCTATGTATCCCATGTCATCCTTGGTCACAGCGAGCGCCGCCAGTACTGCGGGGAAACCAATTCCTCGATCAACAAAAAGATCCTCGCCGCCATCCAGGCGAATTTAAAGCCGATCTACTGCGTTGGGGAAACCCTCGAGGAACGCGAAGCTGGTAAAACTATGGAGATTGTTAGTGCTCAGGTGCGCGAAGGCCTGGAAGCCTACCCATCTTCCGCCCTCGATTTATTGGTCATTGCCTATGAACCTGTCTGGGCAATTGGCACGGGTAAGACGGCCACCGATGAGATGGCTCAGGAAGTCCATGCGGGCATCCGCCAGGTGCTTACAGATATGTTTGGGGAATCAGCAGCCTCTTCCATCCGTATTCTTTACGGTGGTTCGATGAAGCCCGAAAATGCGGCCGGACTACTCGCCCAGCCCGATGTGGATGGTGGCTTGATTGGTGGGGCCTCCCTCTCCGCCAAACCATTCTGCGACATCGTGGAAGCGGCCATCGCCGCCGAGTAACCTTTCTTAGTTTTTCGGGCTAATCAGCCCTGTAGATCGGTGAGTACCTGCTGGGCATGCTCGGCAGGTTTTACTTTGGCGTAGGTCTTTTCGATCTTTCCATCGGTACCAATCAGGAAACTCATCCGGTGCACCCCATCAAAGGTGCGGCCCATAAATTTCTTTTCTCCCCATACACCGAATGCCTCCGCAATGGCATGGTCCTCATCCACTAACAGGGAAAAGGGCAAGCTGTGCTTATCGATAAATTTGCGGTGGGACTTTTCCCCATCCGGAGATATGCCAAACACCAGAGTGTTTAGCTTGGCAAATTGCTCATGCTCATCACGCAGGGCACAGGCCTCTGTGGTGCACCCGGGGGTGAGATCGCGGGGGTAGAAGTACATCAGGTAACGCGTGCCTAGTAAGGTTTCGTTACTATGCGTCTTTCCGTCCTGATCGGTGGTGGAAAACTCAGGGGCAGGCCTGCCCGGTTGTAAAGGGTTGGGCTTATTCATGGTGCTGGTAAAAAGCGGCAGTCTTGCCCACCTTGGCTATGCACAAAGTGGTGGTTTCCTGGGAAAACTCCTCGATTATTTTTTTCTGCAACTCCTTATCTGCGGGCAAGCCCAGCTTAATCATCGCTTCCTTGGCCAGGATCTTGGAGCACTCCCGGATAAATTCATGGGTCAACCCACGCTTGCCCACCTTTAAATCGATTGGGCGGGTCTTGAGAATGCCCCGGATCTCCCGCTTTTCTTTTCCGCTTAGTTCTACCATGGTATTTCCTTTCCGTCTTCTCCCCAAAATCCACCGTTCTGTGCGGGGGTTAATTGGTCGGTCACAGCGAGCATCTTGCTCACCGAAACCTGCACCTCATACTTCGCATCCTCCCCACCCATCTCCGTTTTTACCCAGCCCGGGCTCAGCGATACCACTTTTATGCGATGATCTGCTAGGTCGATCGCTGCCTGCTTGGTCAGCATATTCAGCCCCGCCTTGGAGCACTCATACGCAATCGCTCCGCCCAGTTGGGTATTTCCCCGTAGTTCAATGGAACCGAGCCGGCTGGACATATTGTAGATCCATGCATCGTCGGAACGCTTCAGGCAGGGCAGGGCATGGCGGAGTACAAGAAATGCACCTCGTAGATTGGTCTGCAATACCTGGGAGAAGGAATCTGCACTCACCTCATGCAAGTCCCGCCAATCGATGATGCCCGCATTATTAAACAGGCGATCGATGGAAATGCCTTGGCTGTTTAATTCCTCGAAGCAATCCACCACCGACTGCTCATCATCCACATCCAGTTCTACAATTTGTAAATGTTCGTTGGTTTTTTGAAGTTCGGATAAGAAGGAAGCATTTTCCGGGTTTCGGCACCCGGCAATGACCCGGTCTCCCCGGGTGAGGAGTTGTTTGCACAATTCCAATCCGATCCCGCGGCTCGCTCCGCTAATAAAATAGGTATTCATAAAGATAAAGGCACCCATACAACCGCAAAGGGGAGAGACAGGCAAGCGGATGTGCCCCAAATCTTTCGGGTTCAATTCATGGGTGCGAGGCATATCCGAAACCTTGACAGAATAGAGCAATCCCATAATCATGCTGTGCATGATACGCCTGCTCGTTACCACTCTTTCATTTTCGATCTTTATCTTATCCTCCCTCTGGGCGGTTCCCCCGGTCATCAACTATGCCGGGCAGGTGCGGGTCGCCGGTCAACCGTTCTCCGGGACCGGTTATCTGAAATTCGCATTCGTCAATGCCTCGGGTACCACCACTTACTGGAGTCACGATGGTACAAGTGTGGATGGTTCGGAACCAACCGGTGAATTGTCTGTCCAGGTGCGTGGTGGGTTATATTCCATCCTGCTGGGTAATACGGCTCTTTCCGGGATGGGTGCGATCGATCTCTCCTTGTTTCAGCAATATGATGATGTTCATATCCGGGTATGGTTTAACGATGGGGAGCGTGGATTTCAGCACCTCCGCCCCGACCGCCCCTTTGCCTCCGTCCCTTATGCCCTGAGTGCGGGTACCGCGGGTAGTGCAGGGATTGCTCCTGGATCGGTTACTCTCAATATGCTGGGTAGCGATGTACAATCCAGCCTGAGTGGCACCATCGACCGCTCCCGCTTATCCGCTGATGTATTGGCGGATTTAAACAAGACCGTTGTGATTACCCGCGAGATGTTGCCCGAGGATGTACAGAATGATCTCAACCGCACCATTACTCTTAGCGACCTCGCCCCAGAAGTGGTGGCCGATTTGAACGACTCGGTGGCAGATGGCTCCATCACAACCAATCAATTAAACGAGCAAATCCTCAAATATTTACGCCCCGAAGTGGTGCGTTCTCCGGCACTCCCACAAAACCGGGAACAGGTATACACCGGCCAGTCCGTCACCCTCTCGGCCGATGCCGAAGGAAAGTACCTCACCTACCAATGGTTGCGAAATGGGCAGGAGATTTCCGGGGCAACCAACAAGGAATTCACTATTTCCGATGCCAATGCCACCCTCCACGATGGCAACTATAGTGTGCGCATCAGTAATGATTTTGGCCATGTGTCCACCTCCGGTGTGCAACTCGATGTCAATGATACCCAGCTCATTCATGAAGTGGAGCTCAACGCCAGCGTCGCTCTGGAAATGATCTGGGTGGAACCCGGCACATTTACGATGGGGCAGAGCGATATATCGAGTGCATCACCCGAACACGAGGTCACGCTGACCCAAGGATTTTACTTGGGTAAGTACGAGGTGACTCAAGCCCAGTACGAGGCGGTGATGGCGGGGAATACAGATAGCCTGAGTGCCACACCAAGCAACTTGCCGAACAACCCGGACCGCCCTGTGGAGATGGTATCGTATGATGACATCCAAAAATTCCTTACCCGTTTGAATATTCAGCAGGCGGGCAATATTCCGGCGGGTTGGGCCTATGTCTTACCCACGGAAGCGCAGTGGGAGTATGCCTGCCGGGCAGGTACGACCACGGCGTACTCGTGGGGGGCGACCATTGCCAGTTCGAATGCGAATTATAATTGGGACGGCGGTGCTAATGACGGAAACGATTTCAAGCAAACTCGCGATGTGGGCCAATACAGTGCCAACCCCTGGGGCTTTTTTGATATGCACGGAAATGTGTGGGAGTGGACGGCGGACTGGTACGCCGCATACAGTTCGGGAGCACAAACCGATCCTGAGGGCCCTGCTACGGGCTCCACCCGTGTTCTTCGGGGCGGCTCCTGGGACAATTACGGTATCTACCTACGTTCGGCCAACCGCCACCTCCACCGGTCCCCCAGTCACCGCCACGGCAGCATTGGCTTCCGTGTCGGTTTCCAACAGGTACCTGCGGATGTGGCTAGCCCCGAGATGCAAATCCTCGGGGATGCAAACATCACGCAGTTGCAGGGTGTCGCGTGGGTGGACCCTGGGGTGGAAGCCCATGATGTGCGCGATGGCAATCTTTCCGGCGATGTCACCGTCAGTGGCACAGTGGATGTAAACACCACCGGTACCTACACCTTAACCTACACCGTGAGCGATGCGGCCGGCAATGAGGCAAGCCTCACCCGTACGGTGAATATTGTAGAGGGGCAGGCAAGCACGCACACAGCAGATCTTAACGCCAGTGTTGCTCTGGAAATGATCTGGGTGGAACCGGGCACATTTACGATGGGGCAGGATGGGGTGGCTACCCCGGTTCACGAGGTCACCCTGACGAATGGGTTTTATTTGGGTAAATATGAAGTAACCCAGGCTCAGTATGAAGCGGTGATGACGGGGAATAACGATGGTTTAAATGCTACCCCGAGTGGATTTGGAGGTAATCCGAACCGCCCGGTGGAACAGGTTTCCTGGGAGGATATTCAAAAATTCCTTACCCGTTTGAATAGCCTGCAGGCTGGCAATATCCCCGAGGGTTGGGCCTATGTGTTGCCCACGGAAGCACAGTGGGAGTATGCCTGCCGAGCAGGCACGACCACGGCGTACTCATGGGGGGATAGTATTACGACCGACAATGCGAATTACTCCGATAGTGGATATTCGCAGACACGCGATGTGGGCTTATACGATGCCAACCCCTGGGGCTTTTTTGATATGCACGGCAATGTATGGGAGTGGACCGCGGATGCTTGGGGGAGTTACACAACGGGTGCCCAGACCGATCCGTTCAATTTCGGCACTACGGGCTCCCTCCGTGTCCTTCGGGGCGGCTCCTGGAGCAATACCGGTACGTACCTGCGTTCGGCCACCCGCGACTACAACTCCCCCAGTAACCGCTACTACGCCATTGGCTTCCGTGTCGGTTTCCAGCAGCAGTAAGCCCATGTTCGGAAGGATGAAGAACAGGGCGTTGAGGCAGAGGCGGAGCGCGGCAGGCCTGGCCAAAAGGGGCGCCAGCCCAAAAGGGCCAGGCAAGCAAGCGAAGCCACGCTGCAAAAATAGCTAGTTATCGGTGTCCAGAGTTTCTTTTCACTACCGTTTCTTTCAAATACCTGCCCATGGGGACCATGCTCTCGAAGAAGAGTTGAATGGGTTTTTAAAGAGCCATGCAGTGGTGGATGTGCGGCAGGAGTTTGTGTCCTCGGGAAGCTCTGGAAACTGGTGCTTTAGTGTGCGGTGGCGGGATGGGTCTCTCGCCAAACAAGCGGGTGGCAAGGCGAAAGCAATGGTGGATTACAGGGAAATTTTGGAGCCGGCAGATTTTGCCTGTTTTTTAAGGCTAAGGGAATTGCGGAAGGAGTTGGCAAAAAAGGAGGAGGTACCTGCGTACGCGATTTTCACCAATGAGCAATTGGCCGAGATCGCCAAGTCCCGACCGTCTTCTCCCAGCGGTCTAACCAAGATTGAGGGAATCGGTGAAAGCCGGGCAAAAAAGTATGGATCGGAATTTCTCCAAGCCCTTGCGGATTTCGTGGCTGCTGAAAGCACAGTCGGAACTTCCGTTTAAGCCAAGAGCGTTTAGTGGTTCCGGCCTGGCGTGATTAATGAAACGGGCAGGCGGACTATTAGAGGGAATTTTGCAATGGGATAATTTACTGCTGGCATTTTGCAGAGCGGAAAGAGGGCTTTCCGAAAAGTATGAGGCAGATATTTACCGCCTAAACCTCAATGATAACCTCAGGTTTCTCAGAGATGGACTGGAGTATGGAAATTTTCCTTTTGGGGAGTATCATAGCTTTGAGGTGAGAGACCCCAAGACACGGATGATTCATGCCCCGGCCTTTCGGGAAAGAGTGGCCCAGCATGCGATTTTTAATATTTGCGAGCCTGTGCTGGACCGAAAATTAATCGATGATTCCTTTGCCTGCAGGACTGGCAAGGGTACGCATGGGGCGTTGAGAAGAGCCCAGGTGTTTGCCCGTCGATATGAGTGGTTCCTTAAGCTGGATGTGAGAAGGTTTTTTGATTCGGTGGTGCATGCCACCCTTTTGGAAATGCTGGGAAGTGTATTCAAGGACGAGCGGGTCCTTTTTTTATTCCATAGGATTCTGCAGGGGTATTGCACAAAGCCAGGACGAGGCTTGCCCATTGGCAGTCTGGCCTCGCAGTTTTTTGCCAATCATTACCTTGGCAATCTTGATCGTATGATTAAGCAAAAGCTGAAAATTCCTGGGTATTTGAGATATATGGATGATTTTATTTTATGGGGAAACAATCGGGACCAACTTTACCATGCCAGAGATAGGGTTGTGGAAAGATTGCAGGCACTTGGGCTGAAATTAAAAGCATTGAGCCATCCCCAAAGAGTGCGGCAGGGTGTGCCTTTCCTCGGGCATCGGATTCATCCCTTTCGCATGGTTCCCGACAGGCGGGCAAGGGTGCGTTTCTTTCGAAAAATACGAAGCCTGGAATGGCAGGCAAATGAGGGGTGGGTCGATGATCTGGAATTGCAGGCAAGGCATCAATGCCTGCTTGGGTTTGGTAGCCTTTCCAACCTGTCGAACCTGCAGCAGTATGAATAAAAGATTTGGGCGCAAGACGAGGCAACGGGCTCCAACCGTGTCAATCGGGGCGGCTCCTGGAACAATACCGGTACGAACCTGCGTTCGGCCAACCGCAACAACAACAACCCCAGTAACCGCAACAACAACATTGGCTTCCGTGTCGGCTTCCGTACGAACAGGTAGAGGGATGGATTTCCCTCGGGCAATTCAACGAATTGGAAACGCGTCTTGGTCCAGCGTGGTTACCTGAATGTAGCTTCGCAAAACCCATAATTATGGGATTACCATGCACAGGAGGAGAGTAAGAATAGATTGAAAACCTCCTGTGTGTGGGCCTTCTTTTTCTATCGGGCAAAAAGAGCAAAATAAGAGTGAAGCGCAAAATAAGAGTGAAGAGTGAATGTTGAAGAGAGAAATATACGCTGATCGTTTCTTTTGCTCCTAATTATTTTCATCAAAGAGGACTGTTTATGGCGTTTCACAGGCTTCTACGCAGTATGTGTAAGGGTAATGCCTTGAATCCACTTCAATATTCACTCTTTCTAACTTCACTCTTCCTATCTGAGATAGAGTGATGATTTGACATATTGAGAAGCATGTAACATGTTACAGAAATGGCCTCGGTTTCCACTACTCAACGAATGAAAAATTATCGTGAACGGTTGCGCAAGGAAGGGTTGCGTCCGGTCCAGGTGTGGACGGTGGACCAGAAGAATCTGAAGTTCAAAAGTGAACTCAAGAGACAGGTGGGCAACCTGCTTGCCTCTTCTGAATCCAATGAGCTGGAATTTTGGGAACAGGCAGCTGACTGGCCGAAGGAGTGAAGCGGGGCGAAATCTTCTCCGTTTCCGCACCGGGGGATTATGGTAAGCCCAGACCCGCCCTGGTTCTGCAAACTGATGCCCTCAATGATTTGAAAATCCCCAGTTTGGTGGTTTGCCCAATGACGAGCACTCTGGTGGATGCCCCGCTCATTCGAATTTCTGTAAACCCATCCAGGGAAAATGGATTAAAAAAAGAATCCCAGTTAATGGTGGATAAGATTCAGGCAGTTTCCCGAGCAAGAGTGGGGGAACGGGTGGGCAAGATGGACCCAAAGACGATGAAACGAATCAACCAAAGCCTCGCCTTCGTTTTAGGCCTTGGGGAATAAAGCAAAATAAGAGAGAAGTAATTGTGGTGCTTCACGAAGGAAGCGTTGAAAGCTATGCTATAAATCCACTTCAATCTTCACTCTTCAATATTCACTCTTCCTACCTTCTCTCTTCACCATTCACTCTTCCTAACTTCACTCTTCACCATTCACTCTTTCAAATTTCGCAGGTTGGTTTTCATTTGCTTGATGAAAAAAGTGATACTAAAGTAGCACTATGAGGACGGAGTTGGTGACCACACTAAAGAGGCAAGCGACCAAGGTATTGGAGAGAATTCGGTTGGAGAAGGAACCGTTATTGATCACTGAGCACGGCAAGCCCGCGGCGTACCTGGTGGATGTAGAGTCCTTTGAAGCCAATGAAAAAAGAATGCGCCTACTGGAAGGACTGGCCCGTGGAGAGCAGGCGATTGCGGATGGCCGGGTTGTTTCGAACGATGAAGCCAAGGCTAAGTTTGCAAAATGGCTGAAGTAATATGGGCCGAACCGGCCCTTCATTCCCTGCAGGAAGTAACTGATTATATTTCCCTGGATAATCCCGGAGCGGCGAGGGTGCTTGTCGGTAAAGTTTTTCAAACCATCGATCTGTTAGAGAGGAACCCGGAGTTGGGTAATGTGCCCAGTGAATTAAAAAATACCCCGTACCGAAGATTGGTCATCCAACCTCTCTATCTCTACTACCGGGTGGATGATGAAAAAATTCGCATCGTTTTTGTGGATCGGACGGAAAGAAAATTTGATCTGCGTCAGCTTGACCGTTGAAGAGAAAAGGAAGAGCAAAGGAAGAGTGAAGTTAAAAAAGAGTGAAGAGTAAATATTGAAGAGTGAAATGATAAACTCTGATCGTTTATTTTGCTCGTAATTATTTTCATCAAAGAGGACTGTCTGTGGTGCTTCACGAAGGAAGCGTTGAAAGCTATGCTATAAATCCACTTCAATCTTCACTCTTCAATATTCACTCTTCCTACCTTCTCTCTTCACCCTTCACTCTTCCTAACTTCACTCTTTAATATTCTCTCTGTACGAAGCACGGACTCGGTGTTAGGATTCATCCTTTCACTATTCCTCAGCGGTGCGGGGGTGCTCTTCTTGCATCTTCCGATCGCTGGCTATCCCTTTTAAAATTTTAATTTTATATGTCCGACGAAGAAAAAGAGTCTTCACCATCCAAGCCAAGCGATTCCGGCCAGGAAAAGCCCAAAGCTAAGCGCCGTGCACCGGTGCGGAGAAAAAAGCCTGCCGCACCCAAAGCCAAGAAGGCAGACGAAGCGAATGCAGAAAAGGCAGAGGTGGTTCCGGTCGCAGAAAAAGCGGTTCCTGAGGTAGCCCACGCAGTTGAAGAAAAGCCCGTGCAATCGGAACCTGAGCAGCAGGCCAAAGACTCTAATTTCAACCCCCCACCGCAGCCGCAATCTTCGGCCCCGCCCACAGAGGACGAGGGCAACAAGTCGGAGGATAGGCCCAAGCCTTCCCCCCGTCCGCAAAGGCAACCCAATCGCAGGCCACAGGAGCACGCCCCCAAATATTATGAGGACCAGGCACGCAATGTGCGCGATATCGCAAACCTGAAGGGCAAGCGCCCAATCGTTGCCCTGACCGCTTACGATGCGGTGATGGGCCGGTTGGTCAATGATGCAGGGGTGGACTTTATTTTAGTGGGTGACTCCGTGGGCACGACCTTACTGGGGCACCGCACCACCATACCGGTGGATATGACTGATATGGTGCGCCACACCGCTGCGGTCCGCCGTGCCCAACCCAAGTGTTTACTGGTGGCGGATCTTCCTTTTGGGGAGGCAAGCTTTTCCTTCGACCGCCTGCTGGAATCGGCCCGCCGGTTGATGCAGGAGGGCGGAGCGGATGCCGTGAAGATTGAGGGTGGACGGGATGTGGCTGATGATATTGAAAAACTGGTCGCCACCGGGGTGCCCGTGCTTGGCCATATTGGCCTGCTTCCCCAAACCGTAAAAGCCATTGGTGGATACCGTAAATTTGGCATAGACCGCCAGGAGGCTGAGGATTTATACACCGATGCGATTGCCCTGGAAGAGGCGGGCTGTTTTGCCGTAGTCGGGGAAATGATTGAGGAAGCGGTGGCCCGGGAACTGACCAAGCAAATTCTCCCGCCCCTTATTGGTATAGGCAGTGGAGCCGGCTGTGATGGGCAGATTTTGGTAAGTACTGATATCCTTGGGTACAATACAAGGAAGGCTCCTTCCTTTGTGAAAACCTATGCCAATTTAAACCAGGTTATCTCCCGGGCACTTTCCCAGTATGTGGAGGAGGTAAGGGGAGGGAAGTTCCCCAGTTGATCCGATGAATTTTTGCGTACTGGGAGCAGGAGCATGGGGCACGGCGATGGCGGTGTACCTCGCCCGGTGTGGTCATGTGGTCACCCTGTGCCCACGGCGGATGGAGCATGCCCTGCAACTTTCCTCGCAGAGAGAAAACACCGATTATTTACCCGGCATTGAGTTTCCCAGTGATTTACAAATTGGACGGGAAGTGGGCCCGGCCCTGATGGAAGCAGATTTTGTCTTTTTTGCCTGCCCCTCCCATGCCCTGCGGGAAACTGCGGAAGCCGCCGCTCAGCATCTTTCTGCGAGTCCACAGTTAAAGGGTGCCCTTGCCCTGTGCAAGGGCTTGGAGCCCAAAACCAACCACTATGCCCATGAGGTGATGAGCGAGGCCTTTGGGGGCAAGCTAAGTACGGGCTACCTGACCGGCCCGTCCCATGCCCAGGAACTGGCAGAGGGGAAACCGGCCGCGATGTGCCTGGCGATTAACCTGCCCGAAGAGGCGACCCGCGAACTACAGGAAGCGATCAGTTCATCCACTTTGCGCCTCTACCGGTCCGAAGATTTGACCGGGGCGGCGATTGGGGGGTGCCTGAAAAATGTGTATGCGATCGCGGTGGGAATTTCCGACGGTCTGCAACTGGGAGATAATGCCCGGGCAGCCCTGATCACCCGATGCCTCAATGAAATGATTGAACTCGGTACCCATCTCGGGGCGAAGAGAGATACTTTTGTCGGCCTGAGTGGAGTGGGCGACCTCATTGCCACCTGTACGGGCGAATGGAGCCGGAACCGTACCTTTGGACAGGCGATTGCGGGTGGGCAATCGGCAACCGAGATTATTGACCAGCAAAAAACGGTGGTCGAGGGATACTGGGCCACCGCATGTTTTTATGAAAAGAGCAGGCAGGCAGGGGCCACGGCTCCGGTACTGGAACAGGTGCACCGTATCCTTTACGAGGGGAGCGATCCCAAGAGTGCGGTGATCGAACTGATGTCCCGTGGATTGAAAGCTGAAGGGGCTGCCTAACTACACTTCTTTTACATGAACACCGCGGATCGCCCAAAACTGGAAGCCCCGGGAAAGGCAAACAAAGTATTGCTTCATTCCTGCTGTGCTCCCTGCGAGGGAGAGGTGCTGGAAACCATGGTCGAGTCGGGCATTACCCCGACAGTCTTTTTCTACAATCCCAATATTCATCCAAAAAAGGAATATGAATTGCGCAAGGTGGAGGATAAGCGGTTTTGCGAAAAATTGGGGCTGGAGCACCACGATGGGGATTATGATGTGCGCAACTGGTTTGAACGGGTCAAGGGTATGGAGTGGGAACCGGAACGGGGAATCCGTTGCACCACCTGTTTTGATATGCGTTTTGAACGGACCGCCCTGTTTGCCCACGAGCATGGGTTTGATGTGTTTACCAGCTGCCTAGGTATCTCCCGATGGAAAAATATGGCCCAGATCAATGGCTGTGGGGAACGGGCCGCGGCCCGCTATGATGGAATGACTTACTGGACATATAACTGGAGAAAGTGTGGGGGTTCCCAAAGAATGCTGGAAATTTCCAAGCGGGAGAATTTTTACCAGCAGGAGTACTGCGGGTGTGTGTTTTCTTTGCGCGACACCAATGAGTGGCGGATGTCCAAGGGGCGCAAGGAAATCGAAATTGGGAAAAACTTCTACGGCACGGAACCCGGAGAAGAATCTAACTCGTAAAAAGATCCGCCATGCCCTAGGATGCGGAGTATGACAAATTCTCCGGTCTGGCAATCTTTACGGGACGAAGCAACTGCGGTGGCTTCGCGGGAACGCATATTGGCCAAAGTGCTTACTGAATATGTACTGGAGCGTTCTTCCTTGGAGGATGCCCTGAGCTGGCGACTGCCTGCCCGTCTGGCCAAGGGTACGGTGCCGGAGAATGACCTGCGGGGGTTGTTTCATGATGCCTACACCGCCGATCCTTCGATTATCGATTCAATCGAGCATGATTTGGAAGCGGTCAAGGAACGGGACCCAGCATGCGACGACTTCCTTAGCCCATTTCTTTATTTCAAGGGTTTTCAGGCGTTGTCCGCCTTTCGGGTGGCCCACTGGTTGTGGCAGCAGGACAGGCGAGACCTTGCTCTGTATTTGCAAAGCCTGATCTCGGTGGTGTATGCGGTCGATATCCACCCAGCCGCAGTCATCGGAAAGGGTATCCTGCTGGACCACGCCACGGGGTTTGTAGCCGGGGAGACCACGGTGATTGAGGACAATGTATCCATTTTACACGAGGTGACCCTCGGAGGGACCGGCAAGGAGCGTGGAGACAGGCACCCAAAAATTCGTTCCGGTGTATTGATTGGTGCAGGGGCGAAAATTTTAGGTAATGTGGAGATTGGCGAAGGTGCCCGGGTGGGGGCAAGCAGTGTGGTACTCGCCGATGTGCCCCCGCATGTATCCGTTGCCGGGGTGCCATCGAAAATACTGGGGTCATTTGATGATGATTCCGCTCCTTCCCTGGGGATGGATCATACCCTTGCCAGCATGAAGGAATATGAGACTGGGGGTGGAATTTGAGCAAATGTAAGCCAAATTCATCCAAGTGATTGACGAAGTTAAATTGTACCAATAAATCTTCTTTTATGTCCGAAAGTTCCAGTTCTGAAGTTGTTGCCTTTGAAGGGAAGGGCGATCCTGAAAGCAAGTCCATCAAGCCGGTGGAAGATATTGAGGTCAAGGATGCCCAGCTTATTTTCCATTCTGTGTGGCATGAGCTGGAAAAAGAGGTGGGGGTGGAAAACCTCAAATTTCCTGCGGAAATCTTCTGGCTGAATGGTGCCCCCGGTGCGGGTAAGGGCACCCAAACCGCTTTTATTATGGAATTTCGGGATCTGACCGAGAAACCCATCGTGGTCAGCGAACTCCTGCAGTCCCCGGAAGCGAAGAAAAAGATCGATGCTGGCTTGCTTGCAGGGGACCGGGAAGTGACCAAGCTGGTCCTTCGCGAACTGCTTGATCCGAAGTATGAGAGCGGGGCGGTGGTGGACGGGTATCCCCGGACCAAGACCCAGGTGGAGTGCCTGAAGCGCTTTCACCGTCGTCTCAGTGATTTACGCAGTAAGTACCTCGGTACTTTTCAGGAATCTCAGTTTCCTAAGCCACGTTTCCATATCATCATGCTCTTTATTGATGAGGATGAGAGTGTACGCCGACAGCTCCTTCGCGGAGAGCGCTGCATTGCCCACAACAAGGAAGTGGATGCATCCGGGGTGGGTGAAAGGTGGGAGGTGCGCAAGACCGACCTCGATGAAGCCTCAGCTCATCGAAGATACAAAACATTTAAGGAGTCCACTTACGATTCATTGACCACCCTGAGGGAGGTATTTCACTACCACTTCATTAATGCCCATGGCAGTGTGATTGAGGTACAGCAGCGCATTATCAGTGAGCTAAAGTACCAAAGTTCACTGGAACTGGATCAACCCACTTACGACCGTATATCATCCATCCCTCTGGCGGAGCAGTTATCCCTGCATGCCCGGCAGTTACTGGTCAACCGGTTGGATTCCTATGAAAAATTCCACTGCGAATTGTTCGAAAAGGTGGTCGGCCTGATCAAATCGAAGTTTATCCCCATTGTGGAAAAACACTCGATTTCCGGCTTGGCCTATATCAATTCCGAAAACGAGATCCTCGACGATCCACTGGCCATCACCATGCTGATCGATGTTTTTACCGAGCGTGGATTTACCGCGGTGGTGGATATTCAGAAAAAGGATGTGCCCACCCGGATCGACCCGAAATCGTACGAGATCATAAACCGCACCAAAAATGTCTACCGTGTGCGGGTTAATTTCGCTGGTTCGAAAATTCGTCGGGGTTAATTTTTCTTCCTTTCACATTTCGTTCCACTTTTCCCTTTATGGACCCAAGGTATATCACATTAGCCAAGAATTTAGTCTCTCACTCGGTGGATTTACAACCCGGGGAGAAAGCAATGATCCATGCCTTTGATATCCCCGAGGAAATGACACTTGCCCTGGTACGGGCCGTGAGAGAGAAAGGTGGGCATCCGTTTGTGCAGTTACAAAGCGGGCGGATTGAGCGGGAATGTGTGCTTGGGGGCAAGGAAGAGCAGTTTCAGTCCTCCCTTAAGTGGGAACTGGAAAGAATGAAGGAGATGGATGCTTACATCGCCCTGCGTGGTTCTGCCAATGTCTTTGAGACCTCGGACCTTCCTTCCGCCGATGTGCAACGGGCGATGAAAATACTCAAACCTGTACTCGACTGGCGGGTCAATCAGACCAAGTGGTGTGTACTGCGCTGGCCCACACCCTCGATGGCCCAGCAGGCAAAGATGAGCACCGGGAAGTTTGAGGATTTTTATTTCGATGCCTGCTGCATGGATTATGGGCGGATGATGGAGGCAATGAGTGGGTTGATTACCCGCATGACCGAAGCGGATCAGGTGCAGATTACCGGTCCGGGCACCGACCTGCGTTTCTCGATGAAGGGGATCAAAGCGATTGGTTGTGGTGGCACCCATAATATACCTGACGGCGAGGTCTTTTCCTGCCCAGTGAAGGACAGTGTGGAAGGGCATGTCACTTACAATGCCGATACCATTTATCAGGGAACCTCGTTTTCAGGAATTAAGCTGACCTTTAAGGAAGGGAAAATTGTTGAGGCCACCGCATCCTCCAATGAGGAAAAGCTTAACGAGATTCTCGATTCCGACGAGGGTGCACGATACATCGGGGAATTTGCGATCGGGTTTAATCCGATGATCAAGGAACCGATGCTGGATATTTTATTTGATGAGAAGATTGCCGGCTCCTTTCACTTTACCCCTGGGCAGGCCTATGAAGAGGCGAATAATGGAAATAAATCCCAGGTGCACTGGGATATGGTCTGCATCCAGCGCCCAGAGTGGGGCGGGGGAGAAATCCGCTTCGATGGTGAATTGATCCGTAAGGACGGGCAGTTTATGGTGGATGACCTGCTCCCCCTGAACCCAGAGTCTTTGCTGGCCACCGGTTAATTTTCCCAGCCATGGAAAAGTTTATTGAGTCTCTGCCCAAGACGGAGACTCATCTGCACATCGAGGGAGCGATTCCGTGGGAGTTGTTTGAGGAGCGGTTTCCTGGCGAATTTCCACAGATCCCTGAATTTCGCGAGCCTGGTTACCGATACGATAGCTTTGCCCAGTTTGAGAGCATCCTGATTGATCATGCCCTGCGTATCATCAAGGAACCATCCGATTACACCGAGATTGCCCGGCGGATTTTCCAAAAACAGATCGAGCAAAATGTACGCTATGTGGAACTAAGCTTTCACGCGGGTATCATTGAGTTTCTCCAAATGCCGGGGAAGGAAATTATTGAGGCGATCCGCTCCGCAGTGCCTGCCGGTCTGGAAGTAAGAATTTTTATGGGAATGAGCCGGAATTCATACTCCGACTACCTTGGCGCCACCTTGGAGGATGCGGTGGCCAACTGGGAGGGCCTGCATGGGATTGATTTGCATGGACCGGAGGATCTGCCTGTTTTGGACTGGGTGCCCCGCTTGTGGCAGGTTGCCCGGGCGAATGGACGCACCCTCAAGGCCCATGCCGGGGAATTTGGTCCCGCGGAGAATGTAAAGTGGGCCGTGCAAAATCTTGGTGTAAAAAGAATTCAGCACGGCATCCATGCCTCGGATGAGGAAGAAGTTATGAACCTGCTGGCAGGGGAAGGGGTGACTTTGGATATCTGCCCAATCAGTAATTATAAGCTGCGCATCTTTGACCGTTGGGAAAACTACCCCATCCGCCAGTTCCTGGATCGTGGAATCCGATGCACCATTAGTACGGATGACCCGCTGTCCTTTGCCAATCGTCTGACTGATGAGTACCTCGCTTTGCACCGGGAGATGAATTTTTCGGTTACTGAACTCGCACAATTGGTGAGATCTGGGTTTGAGGTGGCGGATTTGCCCGAAAATGAAAAGATCTCACACCTGAACGAGATTGATCGTCTGCTCGCCGCAGAGTTGGAGGGGGTAGCTTAGATGGAAGAGATATACACCTGCCCAGATGGGCAAAGTGGACGGGCCGATAAGTTGCTGGCTGAGAAGTATACTGAATTTAGCCGGGGTTTTATTAAGCAATCGATTGAGGATGGGAAAATTACCCGCGTCGATGGCTCCTTAATTGAACCCAAAACCAAGTTGAGCCCGGGGGATCAGTTGAGAGTATGCCTGGTCCGCCCAACCGTGGATTCATTGATTCCTTATAAGCATAGCCTTGATGTTCTATTTGAGGATGAACACATCCTGGTCATCAATAAAGAGGCCGGGATGGTGGTGCACCCGGGCGATGGTACAGATGGTAAGACTTTGGTGCATGCTCTGCTGCATCATTGCCCGGACCATTTATCCCCTGTTGGTGCACCCCTGCGCCCGGGTATTGTTCACCGCCTCGATAAAGACACCAGTGGGGTGATGGTGGTGGCGAAGACTGAAGCCGCCCACCTCTCATTGGCTGATCAGTTTGCCAATCGCCAAACCAGCAAGGTCTACCAGGCAATTGTCTGTGGAAAACTTCCTCAAAGTGGTGAGTTTAACCAACCCATTGCCCGGCACCCCACTGTTCGGGTAAAAATGGCGATTTCCGAAAAGGGTAAACCAGCCCATACCCGGTGGAAAACGAAGAGGGTTTACCGTGGCTCTTTTTCCCATGTGGAATGCGAAATCCTAACCGGACGCACCCATCAAATCCGGGTGCACTTCTCGGCCAATGGATATCCGCTTGCCGGTGACTTAACCTATGGTTACCGCGAAAGGATGGGCGGGGCAGGGCTTTTCCCCAGGGTTATGCTCCATGCCTGGAAACTGCGTATTGAGCATCCGGAGAGTCAGGAAGTGAAGAACTTCTGTGCTCCGCTCCCGGATGACTTTTCTTCCTGCCTTACCAGTTTATCGGAGCAAGACAAGGATTAGGCTAAACTAACTGTGCGCGTGCAGGGAGGCGGTGATTTGGGCGAAGGCATCGTCCACATCATCGACAATCTTAAACAGATTTACATCGCCCGGGGAAATGACTCCCCACTTGATGAAATGATCAAAATTGATCAGACCGTCCCAGAATTCCTTGCCGTAGAGAAAGACCGGCATTTTTTTGTGCAGTTTATTGGTCTGGGCAAGGGTCAGTGTCTCGAAGAGTTCGTCCATCGTCCCGAACCCGCCGGGGAAGACCACGACGGCCTTTGCGTGATAGAGGAAATAGAATTTACGTAGGAAGAAGTAGTGAAACTCGAAGGAGAGGTCGGAATCGGCATAGGGGTTGACTCCCTGCTCAAAGGGTAGGCTGATCCCGAGGGCTATGGATTTCCCGCCAGCTTCATTGGCTCCCTTATTGGCTGCTTCCATCATCCCTGGGCCACCACCCGAGCAGATAAAGTATTTCTGGTTGTCAGGGTTTTTCTCGGACCACTCCGTCAGTCTGGCCGACAACTGCACCGCTTGGTCGTAGTATTTGGAGAGCCGGGCAATGGACTGCAGTTTAGCCAGTTGGGCAATGTCTTCTGGAGTACGCTCGGACTCGCTGGGTAATTTTTCTGAAAATTCATTGAGTTGGGCATCGGCCACAGTGGATGGTTTAGGGCGGGCGGATCCGAAAAAGACGATGGTGTTTTCCACGCCCTGCTGCTTGAGGCGCAGATCCGGTTCCAGGAGTTCGCAAAGTACGCGAATGGAGCGGGCGTCGTGACCATTGAGGAAGTCTTGGTTGTCGTAAGCTTTCTTTGGATTGTTTGGCATGAGTTGAATCATGTCTTTGGGTAATCAATTGGAAAGAAAAATAGAAATTTATACTAAAGTTCTAAATTGGGGTGCCGACTATGCATAGTAGCCACAAGGATGTGGCCTCAGAAAATTGGTTCGATCCACAGGAGGTAGATTAGAATCAGCGATTTTCCAGTTTGGAATTACCTGATTATCTAGTGATTTACTTTAACGACCATTTAAACATTAACCCCCAGGGTGAACCTGCGGGTGAAGAAACTCATCCCCTTATTGGCAGTGCGGATAACCTTATAAATTTCCCGGCATCTTCAAATCCCCAGGAAGAGGATGTATCGAAGTGGGTGAATATTCTTATGAATCAATCAGATGATTTCCCTCGTCAATATACGGGCGACATGGAGGGCGAAACAGATCGCGACCCACTGGATCTTCTCGCTCAAACTCTGCTGGATAAGGGCGTGCTTTAATTAAGTTGTATGCTCTGGCGGGCAATCCATTTCATTCTGTTGCTTCACCTTCTTTCCTGCGGGGAAGATGGGGAAACAGGAAGTGTGTCGGATCCAGATAAATCCGAGCAGTCGCTCGAGCTTTCCCCCGATCAAGTTAAGGAACGTACACCTGGTGTGCAAATCCGTGAAAGAGTAAATAAAGGTGTGAGTGAAAAAATTCTAAAAGATTTTGAGAAACCTTTGCACGCATACCCCTTGCTTGAACATACGATGGTTGAATACGGCAAGGACGGACTGTTATACCGCAAGGGGGTAGATGGTCCTTTTAGCGGAAGAATGACCCACTCGGATCAATCGGGTAATACTACCCTTGAGGCTTCTTTCCTTGATGGCCGGCCTCATGGAAGGCAAATTAGAAAAAATAAGGACGGCCTGGTATTGATGGAAGCATGGATGGATCACGGCGTTTTAAGCGGTGTAAAAACCAAGTGGTGGGAAAGTGGGAAAGTGCACGAAGAAGAGTATTGGGAGAACGGCTCCTATCAGGGGCGTTCTGTCTGGGATGAATCAGGCAGGTTGCTCAAGCAAGAACGCACCAGGTAAGACTCTCGTCAGATTTGTGCGACCATCTCGGCAATTTTATCCAGATAAACCCCGAGGTCTCCAACCCGAAGCACAGATAAGTTCTCCATAGATTCGAGGTTTTCCATTTCCTTCCAATTATGAAACATTAAATCGGATAAATCATCGGGGCAAACCAAGGCAAGGAACCGGGTTTTTTTGGAAGATTTTGTATTGCGGAAAAAGCCAACCAAATCCTCAGTTTCGCTTGGGGAGAGGGCGTCCCTTACTTCGATCCCCAGACTTAAGGCCGGTGCCCATAGGTCCACCTCATTGGCAGCGTAATTTGATACCACCCGAAGGTTCCTTCGGCACAACTTTTCTTCGCATATATGAATCAGGTCCTTAATGGTTGCAGATTCACCAGTCAGGGAGTCTCTCTCCTTGCTGACCAGTGCGTGCAGGTAGGCGTGCAAGTCTCCCTTATGCAAAAGCTGAACCCGCTGAAGGGCATGAAGTCGAACTTCAGGATCTGGAAATAAGTGCTCCAGGGATATCTCCTGAGTGGGGTTCAGCGACTCGCTGGTAAATTTATTACTACGATCCTGAATAATTTCATTAAGGGATTCAGGTATTTCGAAAGCATGAACACGCAGGTCGTATCCACTATGCTTATGTGACAAACGAACCAAATTCTCCCGAATCCACATAGCCAGGCAAAGAGCTTCGATATTGGACTGGTAACCCGAGGTCCCAACCCTTTCTGCAATCTCCTTAAATTCCTTGATTCTTGTTGGACCGTTCGCTTTTTCACAATGCTTTGTATCCAGGCACTTCACAATATCCTCGATCAAATACTGGTCGTCCCGCCAGTCTCTTCTTCGCCTATGATAAATCGGGGTCTTAAGAGAGGTAACGCTGGGGCGGTTCTTGGAATTTCGGGTGGAGGTTGATTTCACGGGATTTGCGGAGTAAGGTGCTTTTTACACCTTTCATCCCCGATGTTGCAATTTAACAATCCAAATAAGAATAAGTCGGTCCTCTTTAAAATTTTTAGAGGGATTATTTTACTGATGGTTTTGAATGGATCAATTTCTGCACTCGCACAAACCACGGGCGAGGGGAATTCAGAAAATACAACCCCACAGAAAACTGGAGTTATCCGGGTATTGGAACCAGGCGTTTTTGATTACCAGTCCAGCGATTTTCTCGTGAGGATGCGAGCGTGGGGAGTCAGTTTTCCCTCGCGTTCAAATCCTGGTTACAAGGAAGCGATTCGTTTCTCTGAAGATTTATTATTGGATACAAACCTCAGTATTACAGTGAAAAAAGAATATGATCTGCAAAATTATAAAGTAGTGGATATCTACCTTCATCCATACTCCAAAAGCTTTTCGACTCTTTGCATTGAGCAGGGAGTGGGTTGGCACAATGAAAAGGAGACCAATAGGCATGGCGTTTTTGTTATCTCCCAGATTAAAGCTAAGAGGCAAAATCTGGGTGTATGGAAACACGGACTACCTGCAGAGGGACAAGCACAGGATAACTCAATACCCACCCCTGTGCTCAAATCTATGATCGGGCAAAACCCCTTTGCTGGTGGTATCCAGTTTTGGGTGACCTCCTTTAATAAAATCCATCGCCCGGGGTGCTCATTCTACGAGCGCGGGCGAGGGGAATACAGTCGAAGGCCTACAGGTACAGATTGCCGGATTTGCGGAGGCGTAAACGCCAAATAAAAATCCCTCAGGAATTTATAATTCCAACCAACTCGTCTTTGGACTTTAGCCCAACAAGTGTTTGGGAAATTGCACCATTTTTGTAGACGAGGATGGTGGGGATGGACTGCACTCCATGCTCCTGGGCAAGATCTGTGTTCTCGTCCACATTGACTTTAAAAATGTTTACTTGATCGCCCATCTCAGTGTTTAGTTCCTCAAGGGTAGGGCCCAATGCTTTACAGGGACCACACCAGGGTGCCCAAAAGTCAACCAATGTTGTTTTGTCAGTCGAAGAGACTGCTTTATCAAAGCTTTCTTTGTTCAGGTTTATGATTTCGCTCATTATAATTTTTTATTTTAGGAAAATTAAAACACTTAAAGCTACAGCTCCACCAAACACCAGAATATCTAAGAGAAGAAGTATGATGCTGGGCTTAGCAGGGCCCGAAGATCCTGCATCCTTCTTGGGAGCTGCTTTTTTCTTGGACTTTTTCTTGGACCCGGAATCCTTTTCATCAGCATCGCCGGAATTGTCCTCACCCGCAGGTGCTGTAGGCGGAGCTGGCATCTCTGGGGCAGTAGGTAAAGGGCCAGGGGCAGATGGTGGAGGAGCTGCCACCGGGGGAGGTGGTGTGACACCAGGTACAGCCGCAGGGAGAGGGGGTGCCATGGGCGTGGGCGGGGTAGCTCCAAGTGCCGGAACAGGTGCGGGCATAGCGGGCCTGGGGGCACCTACTGCAGCGGGCGGAGCAATGGGGGAAGGAACTTTTAGTTTTGGGGCTCCTGGAGCGGGCATGACTGGTGCACCAGGCACTTTAAGCTTGAGGCTTGGGGCAGGCTGGGGGGAAGGAGGTGCGGCCATGTGAAGAGGAGTTAGGATTCAGGTGTATTCTTTGAAATAATGTCCGATAGTTCCTCTGGAGATGCTTCCTCAAGGGCTTTCCCTTTGATGGATAAATCCTCCATTGTTTTGAGTAAAGTTTCAGTCATCCTCCCGTGGGTTTCATCAGAACCTCCCAGAATCGAAAATTTATCCGCCCGAGTGATTCGCTTATGTCCATCGGTACAGTCCAGACCAAGACCAAGTAAGTGTGCCATAACTTTTGGGTCCTTGTAGGGGATCTGTGGATGAAAGTGTCGAGAATTCATAATTATAATTTATTTGCAAATGAAACTAATAGTCAACCTTACATAGCGTAAATGGAACTGAGGCCGTCTGGTTCAGTTAATTGGTTGAGCTTAAAACCGCTCAGGCTAAGACCCACACTAAATTCGGTATTATTCTCCCTGTTAGTGCCCTTTCTTTGGGTAATCGTGAAGTCCCAGACCCAACTGCTTCCAGTTCGGTACTCAAGCCTGCCATTCCAGTAAGTTAAAAAATCCTGATCTAAATCATACAGAGCACTTAACGAGCTGAAGAGTTTTTCATTTAATCTCTTCCAGCCGGAGAAATAGGTGTAATTATTAAAATCCAGATAACTTAAATAGCTCAAACTGGCACCCTGGAACCGACCATCCCTGACACTAAGTCCATAGGATTTTCGATAGTTTTCACCAGACTGGAGGTCCACTTTATGACGAACATTCAGGCTGACCCAATGAGCCGGGTGTACCGAAAGGTCCGCGTACAGGAAGTCGCTGTCCTGCGTGCCCGCTTCCCTTGAGTTGTAAACATCGTAAAAAGCACGCATGGAGAGCAGTTTTCTGTTGGCTTCATTCCACTTGGCAAAAAGGTTATTTTCCCAACCGAAGCGAATGAGCTGTTTTGGGCGTATGATTTCGCTGTCTTTGTGATCCAGGATATCCAGGGGGGCGAGATTAAGGTCTTCGACAACCGTGTTCACTGTTGGGATCGCCCCAGAATTGCTTCCGCTTACATGTTCGGTACCCCTATATCCAACGGATAGCTTCATGGAGTGGAGCATTCGGTCAATTTCCCAAATTTCATTGGAATAGGGAAGCGGTTGATGAAAATGAGCATGCAGATCCAGTCCATACTCAAAAAAGGAGCGGTTAGGGTTGCCTGTAGGTAAATCATAGTCCTGGTGAAACAGGGCAAGGGATGGATTAAGGACTAAACCATTGGCCAGTGCCAAGGGTTTCTCAGTCTTGTAGCCAATATTAAACCTGCGAATGGATGGTTCTTTTACACCGTACTCATCTCTTTGGATTAAGTTTCCATAAGAAAGACTTCCACTGTGATAGAGATTTGCTTTGTAATAGGGACCACCATCCATTGTGAGTAGTGGAAGTTGCTCGACCATGGACTCATGGGAATTGGTTTGCCACCTCGTAAAAACTGAAACGGTGTAACCATCTCCTTCATAACTCATTTCGTTATAACTTTGGTTCCACTGATTGGAATAGAATTCATTCCTTTTGAAATCACGAATCATTTCGGAATCGCTCTCCCACTCGATTGCGGTCGAGGATCGAAAGCGATCAGAAAATCGGGATAAATTGGAAAAATGAGCATATCCACGATTTTGCCGAATAGGTAAACCCCGGGCATCCGTTCCAAGGTTGCTGGCGGTGTCATTGACCCAACCGCCTTTTAATCTCGATTTTATGTATCCATCTTCAAAACTTTTTGAGTGAGTGATCATGGGGGAAAGAAGGAGTCCCCGGTCTTGATAATAAGTAAGGGTCGCACCGGCAGTAAGATCACTCCACTTGTAATCAAAGCCAACCTCACCATACCAACCGAGTGTTCCGTCTTTCCCGACTTTAATCATAGAGCTTACTCCGCCCAATCCATCTCTTTTTTTACCAGTATAACCAGGCAGGATGCCGATTAAAATATTTCCGATCCTTACCTGAGAAGTGGAAATCGAAAAAGTCGAGCGATTCGAGTCCGCCGTATAGTGTTTTGCTCTTATATTCGGTTCGAAAAGACCGGGTTCTGACATGTAGAGAACTCCATGATGGTAGGTTTCAATACTTCCATTGCTCTCCATTCTTTGAGCGGTGAAATGTTTTGGAGGGGTTCCGCCAGCTGCATTGATGGCCAGGTAATCTCCTGTATTGGTCTGCAGGTGAACTCGATCTGCTAAAATACGGGAATCTCCACGGGTGATGGAAACTTCACCCACAGCAAGAGCGTCGCCCGTTTCCCGATTCCAACTTATTTCTTCTGCTAAAACTAAAAAATCATCGCCTTTAAGGGATGCATTACCCAGAGCGTGGATGGTTTTATTTTGATCGGAGTAGGTAATGGGTTGATCGGACTCGAGCACCAAGTTGCTGTCGCCATAAACCCTAATGGAAGAGGCTAAAAGAAAAAGTACGAAGCCAAGCAGGCAGGTTTGCAGAGAAAGAGGAATCACTTTCAAAAAAATGCTTCATTCCAACAAAGGTACAAGGATAATTAATTTTCATTAATCAACCTCGCGTTTTTTATTCAGACGACTCTAAGTGTTTGAGTCGTGACCTTATCCAATCAAGAAATTAAGTGCTTGTGCCAATAGAACCTCTATGACCCGCACCATTTATTGGACATGCATCCTCTAGGGGGCGGAAAAGAACATCCGGTTCGATATCTATTACAAGACATAAATGAATATTTATTCCTTCATGCTTTATTTTTCGTTCATTCAAGGGCAGATTATATCGATATGATAATCAGTCAAAGGGAGATGGAGAGTGTGATCCATGGGACCTGCCACAACCCCCACCAGTGGCTGGGCATGCACAGCATCAGCGAGAAGGGCGGATTAGTGGTTCGGTGCTGGGATCCAACTGCTCGCGAACTCGAGATCATTGAACAGCCTTCAGGCAAAAAGTTTTCCATGACCAGAATCCATGAGGACGGTTTCTTTGAGTGCGAATTCAAGCGAAGGAAAAAACCTTTCCGCTACCGCCTGCATTCCACTTATGAGGGAGGCTCCCGCGAATGGACTGATCCCTACACTTTCCTGCCCTATATCACCGATCAGTCCCTCCGTGCTTTCAATGAGGGGTGGGACAGGAAGCCCTACGAAAAACTTGGGGCCATCCCTGTCCACCATCAGGGCGTCGATGGTGTGTCTTTTGTGGTGTGGGCACCTTCAGCGCAATCGGTCCACTTGGTGGGAGACTTCAACCACTGGAATCCCCGTGCCCATCCGATGAGGAGCCTAGGAAGTTCGGGGTGCCGGGAAATCTTTCTTCCCGCTGCCCAAATTGGCGATAAATATAAATACCGAATCGTTGGGGCAGACGGGGTTACCCGGGAGAAAACTGATCCTTTTGGCTGGTGCTTTGAGCCACCGATGGGCAATGCTTCGATAGTCCAGAGTCGAGAATATCCATATAGGGGCAACCGAGGAGTAGGAGAACCCAGTCCGCGAACAGAGCCCATTTCGATCTATGAAATGCACCTTGGTTCATGGAAGTACAGTGACCAGGACAATCGACCACTTTCCTACCTGGAATTGGCAGATTCATTACCCGCTTATCTCAATGAACTCGGCTTTACCCATGTTGAGTTCCTGCCGCCTAGCGAGTACCCCTTCGGTGCGTCCTGGGGGTATCAGGTGACCGGTTACTATGCACCGACTTATCGTTACGGCACACCGGCAGAGTTTACCCGGCTTATTGATTCTCTTCACCAAAATAATATTGGGGTGATCATAGATTGGGTACCCGGCCATTTCCCGGCTGACGAATTTTCTCTCGCCCGCTTTGATGGAACCTGTCTTTTCGAGCATGAGGACCCAAAGCAGGGACTTCATGCGGAATGGGGTACACTTTGTTACAACTATGGTCGACCTGAAGTACGCAGTTTTCTAATCGGCAGTGCCATCGCTTGGATTGAGCGCTTTGGGGTGGATGGGTACCGAGTTGATGCAGTGGCCTCCATGCTCTACTTAGACTATGCCAGAAAAGAGGGTGAGTGGATACCAAACCGCTATGGTGGAAATGAACATTTAGAGGCCATTGATTTCATCAAGCAATTTAATCATGCAGTGCATGAGGAATACCCGCACTTGATCACGATAGCGGAGGAATCCACTTCATTCCCTCAGATTACTAATCCTCCCTCAACCGGCGGGTTGGGGTTCGATTTTAAGTGGAATATGGGCTGGATGCACGATGTACTGGACTACTTTTCCACGGAACCTGACCATCGAAAGCATGCTCATAATCAGTTGACATTCGGGGCTATGTATCAGTTTTCGGAAAACTTTGTTCAGGCTTTCTCCCACGATGAAGTGGTTCATGGCAAGGGTTCGCTGGTCAATAAGATGAATCTAGCCTACGAGGAGGACCGCATAGCCAACCTCCGAGCCCTTCTTTCCCTTCAATGGGCGTGGCCGGGGAAGAAAACCCTCTTCATGGGATGCGAGTTTGCTCAGTGGGCGGAATGGAACTTTGAAGCTCCACTGGACTGGGCCCTGCTCGATTTTCCGCTTCACAGTGGGTTGCAGCGACTGGTTGCCGACTTGAATAGACTTTACAACAATCATCCTACCTGGGCCCGCGGGGATCATGACGGGAGCAAATTTCACTGGATTGACTGCAATGATAGTGAGCGGCAGACCCTATCCTTTCTTAAATTTGGAAGTTTCCCTTCCGATACTCTCCTGGTTGCCTGCAATTTTTCGGGCGAGGTCAGGCATCGCGACTGGGGATGCCCCCATGCCGGAAAGTGGAAAGTGATCCTCGACTCAGATGCACCCATTTATGGTGGCTGGGGCGGAGCGGGGGCCGACTCTTTTGATACTTTTGATGCCAGGCGGGATGATCAACCCTTTGGCCTGGCATTCGCGGTGGGCAGGTGGAGCGTTCGCATCCTTCAGCTTATTGAGTAATAAGTGCTAGCTTTTTACAGTAATCCGCTGTCCGAAAAACTGTAATAGCCCAGCCCGCTTGGGCATCTCGCGGAATCCCCGATGATTACATGATCATGAAAGTCAATCTCGAGGGTCTTGGATGCATCTGAGATTTTCCTGGTGACCTGGAGGTCGCTCGTACTTGGAGTGGGGTCGCCACTCGGGTGGTTATGGGCAATAATAATTGCGGTCGCTCCCCACCGGATTGCTGGACGAAAAACCTCCCTTGGATGTACTAAGCTTCCTGTTGCGGTGCCGGATGAAATTTCTTCGTTCCGTAATACCCTGTTTTTTCGGTCCAGGCAAAGAACCCAAACTTTTTCTACAGTTTGCGAAATGGCTTTGGGGTAAAGAAGTTTCCAGACCTTGGCCGGTTCATCAATGGGTTGGTTTTTATGGTCTGCTCCAAGAGAAATTCTTTGGGCAATCTCGATCGCAACGGATAGCTGAAGAGCTTTAACTTTTCCGATACCTGGTATTCTTTGGAAGTCAGATACATCCCAACGTGCCAACCCAGCCAGGTTGCCCGCTTCCCGAATAATGCTATCTGCCAATGAGAGAACATCATGCCGGGCGGTCCCTGAGCGAAGAAGCAGGGCTAAAAGTTCCCGATCGGATAGGGGCCCCGGGCCGAGTTTCTCGAGTCGTTCTTGAGGACGCTCATCTGCGGGCAGATCTTTAAGTGAAAGTCTTAAATTTGCATGATCCGAACCCATGCTCAAAGGATTACCTCTTATTTCGAAGGCAGTCTGATATCGACGTAGGCATCCCTTTTTTGTCGGGCCAACCATTTGCGCTGTTCGTTTTGATCCAGGTTGGTGGCGATTGTTTTTTCAATTTGAGTACGAACTTCATTGATGGGCAATTTCCTGGGTTCTTCAATATCAGTAACCTTGATAATGTACCAAGCTGTTTCCCCCGAGTCAGTGATTGAACCATCCGACTTTTTTTCAAGGAGGCGAACCTCGAACGGTTTGGAGACCTCGTCTTTTTTTAGAGAGAAGGAAACTTCTTTAATTTTTGAATTTCTAATTTCATGGATCGACGCGAATACACCCCAGTCTCCACTCTTCTCGCGAAAAGGACTTTCCCCATGCTTGCTTGCAATCTCATTGAAATCACCGCCCTGAATAATGGATTGGTATATTCGGTCCGCTGATTTGGCTGCTGAACCGGGGGTATTATCCTCTCCTTTTTTAATCACGATTTCACTTAGCTTCACTCTTTTCTCTGTCCGGAATTCAGCGGAGTTTTGATTGTAGTAATCCTCTACACTTTGAGGGCTTATCTCATCGCTGGTTCGCTTTCTTTGGGCGAGCATGTGCATATGCACAATGTCTTCCTTTAGCTGGTCCTTGTACTCCAGGGGGGACTGACCATTGCTTAGTAAAACTTCACGGAATAATCTCCGATCCCCATTGAAATTGGTCATTAATTTACTCGAGTATTCCTGCTCGATATAAGCTTCCGGGATCGCCATCCCTTTGTTTTCGAAGGCAACCTGAGAAAGAAGCCGATCTACTCTTGCATCGATAAATTCTTCGGCTCTTTTCAATCGTTCGCTTTCCGGGAAGTTAAGTTTTTCCATCGCCATCTCAATTTCTCCCCAAGTCACTACTTCATCATTCACTCGAGCGACCACTCGGTTTACCTCGATGAGTTCACTCGCCTGGAGTTGTGCTAATTGTGCTAAGAGAGTTATGAAAAAGAAGTAAAATACGGCTTTCATGTTATCAAGAGTTCCCATGTAGATGGAGTTTGAGAAAACGAATGATTTCCTTCAACTTTAAAAGAGGTTGTTTTTCAACCAGAATAGGAAGTTTTCCTACTTTCCTAACATACCTCACTCCTTCATTGGAAGATCGCCTGACATACCTACAGAGTAATTCCTGCCCATTTGTGGCAACCTGATCAAAACCTGCCTCCTGCGCTAAGCATTTAATCTCCACCTCCAGAAAAAGAGCCTGAGTAGCTTCAGGGATTGGACCAAAACGATCCTGTAACTCTTCGCGAAGTTCCCGAACTTCAATTATTTCCAGGATAGATGCGATCTTTCGGTAAAAATCAATCCTGAGCCTCGATTCATTTATGTATGACTCGGGCAAGCAGGATGCCATAGTCGTGGAGACCTCCTCACCTTCAAAAGATTCATCCGTATGCAGGAAGTCCAAACGAATGGTTGCGTTGGGTCGTAAAGCAATTTCATCTCCTTTTAATCGGGACACACTTTCACGTAAAAGTTTACAATACATCTCAAAGCCTACACCCGCAATATGCCCACTCTGTTCACTTCCAAGCAGGTTTCCTGCCCCACGAAGTTCCAGGTCCCTTAAGGCAATTTTAAACCCTGCCCCCATACTGCTGGTGGAACGCAGGGCGGAGAGCCTCTTTTTTGCCTTATCTTTAATCGGGAGGCTGGGATTAACCAACAGATAGGCGTAGGCTTGCTTGGTAAACCTACCCACGCGCCCACGAAGTTGATAAAGTTGGGAGAGGCCAAACTTATCTGCCTCTTCAATGATGATGGTATTGCAGTTGGGTATATCCAGACCAGACTCAATAATGGTGGTGCAAAGCAGGAGATCGTATTTCCCGGATATGAAATCGACCATCACCTGCTCAAGCTCTGACTCCGCCATCTGACCATGCCCCACTGCAATTCTCAGGCTGGGGATCAATGCTTGAAGTTTTCGGGATACGCTATGAATCGTTTTAACCCGATTATGAAGATAAAATACCTGTCCGCCCCGGCGAAGTTCGAGGCCAATCGCTTTTTTGAGAACATCATCAGACCTGCGAACCACTTCAGTCCGTATGGGTCTGCGGTTTATGGGGGCAGTTTCAATCGTACTAAAGGATCGGGCCCCAACCATAGCAAAATAAAGAGTTCTGGGGATTGGAGTTGCGCTAAGCGTGAGCACATCGACATTTGCTTGAAGTCGCTTCAGTTTTTCTTTGTGGTCTACCCCAAACCTTTGTTCTTCATCAATAATAAGGAGCCCGAGATCCTTGAATTGCAACCCATCTGAGAACATGCGGTGCGTACCAATCACCATATCAACTGAGCCGGTAGCTAAACCCGCCAATGTCTTTTTCTGCTGGGCAGGAGTCCGGAACCTTGAGAGCATCTCAACCACAACAGGGAAGTCACTCATGCGTGAAGAGAAAGACTCCATGTGCTGCTGGCAAAGAATTGTGGTGGGTGCGAGGAGAGCAACCTGCTTGCCATCCATCATCGCTTTAAAGGCTGCTCGCATCGCCACCTCCGTCTTTCCGTACCCGACATCCCCGCAAACCAATCGATCCATGGGCTTTTCAGACTCCATGTCCTGCTTCACTTCGATAATAGATCTTAATTGGTCGGGGGTTTCAGAATAGGGAAAGGAGTCTTCAAATTCTTTCTGCCACTTATCATCCGGCGAGAAAGAATAGCCTCGCTCAGAATCCCTCGAAGCTTGCAACCGCAGAAGATCTGCCGCCAGATCAATCGCAGCCATTTCAGCTGCCTCGCGAGTTCTTGCCCAGGCTTTGCCACCTAGTTTGGCAAGTTTAGGCTTTGCTTTCTTGAGCCCTACATACCGGGAAAGGAGGTGGGACTCCTGTAAGGGAATGTGCAGAAGGATGCCATCGGCAAACTCAACTGATATAGCCTCTTCGGTTTTCCCATCCTGCTCAATTTTCCCAAGAGAGCAAAAACGGCAGATGCCGTGCTGTAAATGAACCAGTATGTCTCCGTCCACCAGTTCAGCAAAATCCAAAGCGTGATCAACTTCTTTTCTTTGGACCCTGGCCTTGCGGGTGCGCATCGGCCTGCGGCTTCTCTCCCGCCCCAGTATCTCTCTGGAGGTCACTACCGCGAGTCCAGCATCCTCATCCTCCAGTAGGGTATTAAAAAATGCTTCTCCGGCACCTTTTCGATGAATAGAAAACCCACGATGTAACCCAACGGTCAGGAATGTGTAGTCCTTGGGGCTTACAGACTCCTCCTGAAGTAATTCAGTGATTCGTTTCTTTTCTGCGTCCGCTCCGATCGAAACATAGAGCCGGAACCCACCAGCAATACATTTTTTGGAATATTGTATGCATTTTCGCTGATTCATTTCCTGTGTACGGTCGGAAAAATCGAGCTCGCGATTGATGGTGCTGAGGTCGAGATCGGGGATGATGGGGGTAACGGCTAAGTTTATCTTTTTGGAAGAATCAAAAATTCCCGCACCTGCATCGATTTCACTGGAGGATAGAAACGAGTCCAGGTGTCCAGCTTCCCTCTTCCAGGCCAAGGAAAAATTCGCTTTTTCAGTGGCTTTGTTCCCAGTCTCATGGAAAGCGAGGGGATGCATGCGGAGTAGATTTTCGGGTTCATCAAAAAACCATAAAACGGGAAAAGTAAGATAAGTAAAAAACTCTCCATCCCGCTCCGCAAAAGCCTCGTTATTAATCGACGATATCTTGATTTCTGGAATGGTCTCTGAGGTTCTTTGTGTCGTGGGATCAAATTTCCTGATTTCCTCAATGGTGTCTCCAAAAAAATCGAGTCGTACTGGAAAATCAGCATTTACTGGATAGACATCAATGAGTCCCCCACGGATTGCGAATTGCCCGGGTTCTTCACAAACAACCTCAGAGGAATAGTCGAGCTTATCGATTAAATCCTGACAGAACTGTGGATAGGAATAATCTTTACCGCTGGTTAGAGTGATTTGTGAATCCTCGCAATCCTGGAGCATGGGGCAACTACCCAGAAGTGCGTCCATTGTGGTTGCCACTAATATAGGAGTAGCTTCCGTATTACTTAGGTCAACCGAGCGAAGTGCAGAGAGTAGGGTCAATCGGTCACACGCTTTTTCAAACGCATCCGGATTGTCGGGGCTCACCTGTTTATCAAAGGTATGAAAATCAACTTTGCATCCCGGATAGAAACCCTCGTAAAGAGCTGCTATATCCTCGCACTTGTTTTCTGCGTCGGGGAGTGATTCCCCGATCACTAGGCCAACGGGTTGCTTTTGGGTTCTCCAATGATCAACAAATAAAGCAAGAGCCGCCTGGGGCGGGCAATTGGGCACATGCAGGGAGCCCAAAGAGCTGGGGAGCTCAATCTTCTTCACTCGAAGTGGACTTTAGTATTTCAAGAGCAACTTTCGCAGCTTTTTCTTCGGCGTTTTTTTTGCTTTTGCCATGACCTTCAGCGATGGTCTGGCCATCGACTTTGATCTCAATAAAAAACTCCCTCCGGTGATCCGGGCCGGACTGTTTGATTAAATGATAAGAAATTTTGGGATTTTTTGATTTGGATTGCAGGTACTCCTGCAGTTGCCCTTTGGGGTTGAAGGTGGAGCTTTTTTGTTCAAGTGCTTCCATAAAAACTGGTTCCCATTGAAGCATCACCCTCTCAATGGTAAGGTAGTCACTATCCAAATAAATGGCTCCAATCAGGGCCTCAAAGGCATCTTCAAGAACTGATTGCCTCAAGTTGCCTTTGCTCTGCCTTTCCGATTTCCCGATGATTAGATACTCATGAAGGTTTATTTTTCGTGCCACGGTGGCCAAATTATGTCCCCGGGCGAGCAATGACTTGAAACGACTCAGTTCACCCTCCGTTTTTTCGGGGAACTTTTGAAACAACCAGTTGGCCAGCACGCAACCCACCAATGAGTCTCCCAGGAATTCAAGTCTTTGGTTGTGGCGATGGTCTTTTTTGCGGGTGTCAAAAGACGGGTGGGTAAGGGCTTCCCGTAGAAGCTCCTTATTTCTAAAAGAATAGCCAAGGGTACTCTCAAGGGAACTGAAACTCTTATCTCCCCGCGAACTCTCGCCCGAAAGAAGGGAGGCCTTCAGTGACTGTAATAAGCCCATTCTTTTAATTACTGGAAAGAAATCTTCCGGCAAATTCTCTGGCAAAGGCACGGTAAGCGAGACTACCTGCGGATTCAGGTGCATACTCAAAGACCGTCTGCCCAAAACTGGGGGCTTCACTTAGCCTCGAGTTCCTGGGGATTGCCGTACGGAAAACACTATTTGCATAAAATTTATTAACCTCCTGCCAAACTTCATAGGACAGACGGGTTCTTCCATCATACATGGTCATAATAATTCCACCGAGTTGAAGATCTGGGTTAACCTGAGCAGTCTTCAGCTTGTCAATCACACTGGTGATTTGTCCAAGGCCCTCCATTGCCAGGTACTCCGATTGGAGGGTTACAATAAGATAGTCTGCCGCACATAGAGAATTCATGGAGAGGAGGCCAAGGGTAGGGGGGCAATCAATCAGGATAACCTGAAGGCCGTAGTGCTCCTTTAATCCGCCCAGGCATTTGCGTAGTTTCATCAAATACTCGGGTTGGCTGCTCAGTTCCAGTTCCGCGGCTGCGAGATCGAGTTCGGATGGCACAATCCATAGGTTGCTTCTTCGACTGGAAACAACCCGGGAGGCAACATCCGAACCGTCCAAAAGTGGTTCGTAAATTCCATAGCCTGGCTTTTTGGTGAGCCCCAGGCAACTGGTTGCGTTTGCCTGGGGGTCCATATCCACAATAAGGGTGGGTATCCCCATGAGAGCAAGTGCGTGGCCAAGGCTGACCGTGGTTGTGGTTTTCCCTACGCCACCTTTTTGATTGGCTATTGCGAATGTGATTGCCGGCATCTGTCTATCTTAAAGAAGGATTTCCCAAACAGGTGGCAAACTTATATCATGCGAAAAGAAACAACGCCTTCTTTTTTCTCCAAAACCAGCCCATCCCTAAAGTGGGGATATTTAGGAATAACTTCTAGGTTCTTTTCTTCTTCCAAAAGGGACCAGGATATACTCGTAAGCCCCGCCCTGAGAGCCAGTGGGCTTGCCCCGCCCAGTCGAGGATTTATTTCCACTAGGTTTAATGTTCCATCTTCTTCTACAAGCACTTGGGCCAGGCAATGGCCAAAGAATCCGGGTCTATGCAAAAAGACATCCCGAACCTGGTCTTCCCAGTCCGGGTTTCGGAAAACAGTGGACTGATGGGATTCGCCCTCGACGACTTTATTGCGCCAACGAAGCAGGGGGCCGTAACACCTGCCCTCCTTGCTAATCCAAACTTCAGCCGAAAATTCTCGGCCTGTGACAAAAGGCTGAAAGATGAACGCACCCGTATAGGATGAAGCAATGTTGCAAGCCTCTTGGTAGTCGAGGTCCAGCTTGATCATTTTTCCACCCGAACCAAGTCGTGGCTTCACCACCCACCTGGATGCTTGGTTATCTGGGAGAGTTTCGTAAGTGGGGATGGCCGGAATGGAGCAATTTCCCCAGCTTTGGTAAAAGGAGAGCTTGTCATTGCATAACTCAATGCACTCTTCATTTGAAACCCACACTTGGATATTGTGCTGGGCGAGGAGCTCTTTCCTTTGTGCCCAAAAGAGCAATTCGCCATCCCGGGTTGGCAGAACATGAGAAATCTGATGAAGTTTGCAAATTTCAATTAACTTCTCATCCGTTAGCTCGGAAATTTTGGGTAACGGAATAAAATGATCAACTTCTCGGGACGCCGCACAGTTTGGGTCGGAATCACAAGCGACCACCTTTGCATCGCTGCAAACATGCTGTGCGTCTCTCGCGACCTCACGATAGAGTGCCAGCTTTGCCGAGAGAGAGCTAAAGAGGATTCGAGGAGGCATATATAGGAATGACTCTTTACCGCCTACTTAAGGTATTCAGTTTTCAGACAAGAGGCTACAACGGCATCCACCCACTGACCCTCGATTCTTACATGCTGCCGGAGGATTCCCTCGCGGCAGAAACCGGCATCTTCAATAGCTTGAACATGAAAAGCACGGTGGGCATATGCTTCTGTGGTTAACTTATTAAGCCCAAGTTCACAAAATCCAAGTCTCTTAATTAAAGTAAAAAAAAGGTGAAGCTCATGACTGTAAGACTCCATGCTTGAAGTTCTTTCGGTGGCGAGGAGAAAGGATACTTCTCCCCTTAAGTTTTCCCAGTCCAAGTGAACAATTCCTCCATAACCGATTAATTTCCCATCCAGGCAAAATCGGACCAGGACTTGTCTCGGGTGGGTTTGATTAAATTCTGGTTTTAGAACATTCTCAAAATAAGCGAGTTGCTCTTCCTTGGATAATGCCCTGGATTGCCTGAGAGCAGACATCTGCTCATTTCTCCAGCACCTGATTTCTTCGGCGTCCTCCAACTGAATCGAGGAGATTGAGTATCCGTCTTGAGTAAGTGGCTTAGGGCCGAATACCTTGTAATGGCCAGGGAAGTTCATCTAGCAAGTCTGGCAAAATGCTCGCAGTCCATCCACCACTTGATTCTGTTCCTCGTCGGTCAGGGCAGGGAACATGGGTATACTCAAGCATGACTCATAAAATGCCTCCGCTCCGGGAAGTGAAACAGGTCCAAATCTCTTTTCGTAATATGGATGTTTGTGTACAGGCACATAGTGTACCTGAGTTATGATCCCCTCATTTTTAAGGAACTTATGAGCTTTATCGCGAATCCCTTTCTCCTTGAATCTTATGATATAGAGATGCCAGGCATGGCCCGGCGAGGGGAAGGGGCGGTCAAACAGATCGATAAAGGGATGCTCATTGAAAGCATGATCATACCTGTCAGCCAGCCGTCTTCTTTTGGATAATTGGGCATCCAGTCCAGCTAACTGGGACTTCCCGAGTGCGGCTTGGATATCAGTCAGTCGGTAATTCCAGCCTAATTCATTTTGTTGATAAAACCAGGGGGATGCATGATCATCGTTGTAGGGACGCTCAATTCCGTGAGACCTCAAACTTCTAACCGAGTTGGCAATGTCTTCCCGATTAGTAAGTACAGCTCCTCCCTCACCACAGCAGATATGCTTTACTGGGTGAAAACTCAGGCAAGCCGCATCCGAAAACTCACAAGAAGCACTTTGGATGAGGGTACGATCTGTTTCGCAATAGGACCCAGGGGAGTGCGAAGCATCTTCCACAACTTTAATGCCATACTTTTGAGCAATTTCATCAACTTGATCCAGGGGAGCCGTAGCACCGGCAAATGAAACCGGGGAGACGACCACTGACTTTAAGTCGGTATGAGGTTGAATGGACTGAAGTACTGCCTCCAGAGAATCACCGCAAATTAAGCCGGTGGATCGGTCTACATCGCAAAAGCGTACATCTGCACCGAGATAGAGAAACGCATTCGCGGTTGCAGAAAAGGTGATTGCGGGCACAACCCCGATCGAGCCCGGACCAACCCCAAGGCTGGCATAGGCTAGGTGTAGGGCAGCAGTTCCGCTGGAGCAGACTACGGCATGCCGAACACCAAACTTTTCCTCAAGTGCCTTCTCAAATTGAGGAACGCAAGGCCCCTGGGTGAGGAAATCTGATTTAAGCACTCGCACAACCTCATCAATATCCTTGTCGGTAATAGATTGCTTTGAGTAGGGAATCATTAATGATAGATTAAATTCAGAGCATAACTGATGACAATCCAAACTATCCTTCAATCCAGTCTTGCACCCTTGGTTATTAGACTGCGAAATTACGATCTATGAGAGTTGTTGGATCTGTGATTGCTCGGGCAGGGAGTAAAAGGCTGCCATACAAGAATCTGCTTCCCTATAAGGGGGTGCCCCTCGTTCGTCATGCATTGATCCAACTCACTGAAAGCCAGCTTTTTAGTGAAGTTGTTTTGTCCACAGACTGTGAATTGATTGCCCGAACCTGCATGGACCTCGATGGGGTTAAGTTGCTTAAAAGACCTGAAGACCTCGCAAAGGACACAACTGCCTCCATTCCAGTTTTTCAACATATTGTTGAGAACTTCCCTTGTGATATTCATCTGAATTACAATTGTAACTTTCCAGAGTGCCCGAAGGATGTATTCCGTGAAGCGATATCAAATGCGAACACCTCGGGAGAGTCCCTTTCTCTTCCTTATGCAGTTTGGGCACAAACTTCCTCTTGTTTAAATAACTACGAAGACCCTTTTAAGATTACTGCCCAGACATTCGATGCCCCAGGTATTCATCCTGTAGATATTCATACCCATGAGGACCTCATTTTAGTGCATCAGGAAAACCAATCATCACTCTTATGGTGAAAATTAAAAATTTTTACTAAAGAAAGATATTTTTCGTCCGACCATAAACAATGTGAAAGATATCCTTCAATATTTCCATTACAGAACTGCAATTTATCTGGGTATAGCAATCGGGTTTCTTCAAGCTGTTCCCATTAGTTATGGTTTTTTTAGCTCATCTCCCGAGAAACCACCTGCCAGAATCGGGTATTTAGCCTTCCAACCTCCCCCGAAACTAAGGTTTCATGAGATTGAGCCACAAGCCGATCGTCGCAAGCTACTCACCCTCGAAGCAAAGGATAACACCTTAGCCCCTGTTCCCACAGCTCCCATTGCTAATCCGGATAATTCTTTTCCTCTAATTTCATACGGGGAAGACAACAACCAATCTTCTCCCACCTACGAAATTCCTTTGGTTGATCAGACTGGGGATCTTTACCTCGAACCGGCACTTCCTCCAAACGACCCTTTTGTTAGCACCGATCTGCCGGAGCCAAATCTTGACAACACAGATGAACTTATGGAAATCCTGGAGTCCGACATGAGAGGATCGAATCGACAACTCAGGACGCGGGTAGATTTTGTCCCTCCTTTCACAATGGATGGAGGGAATTTAATCATGCCATCCAAAGCCAAGTATACACGAAAGGTAAGATAGTGAAATTTCTACTCAAACTCTCTCTTTTCTTTTACAGTTTCAATCTATGCTTTGGGCAAGAACCCGAATTAAAGTCTATCGAAGATGTAATCAGTGGCATTGACTCCCTTCTTCAGGAAATCGATCGATCCTCGGAAAATGATCTCAAGGAAACCGAGGACCTAAATCAGGCTTTGCAGTCCGACACCCCTGGCTCTTCCCGTTCTTTTCGGGCTGAAAATGAACTCATGCCCCAAGAGTTGAGAGGTGACATTAATGAGGTTCCAGTAGATCAGGTTGGCGCTCAACCCGCACCTTCGGTACCCTTACAAACCAGAGTCCCTCAACCCCCTGCAATGGTTGAATCCACTTTACCCAGGGCAGTTGATTACTCTCAAATGAGCCTTGATGACCTTCTTCGCGAGGTAGACCTTCTCAGGAAACCATCGGCATTGGGTGCAGGAAACCTCATCGAGCCTTTACCAACTGCAAGTAAGCCCAAGCCAAGTGGTGAAGAGGAGAAACTGCTACTTCCCACTAAAGAGTATGTGGAGAATGATTTACCGGAGTTGCAACCTGTTGTTCTGCCTGAGTCCGTCAACCCTCAGAGTGAAAAAGAACCTGAGATTTTCGTTGAGGATTACATCGTTCTTGGAGACGAAATCGACCAGGAAATGAAAGAGAAGATCCGCGAGGCGATCATGGCTACACGAATGGCCTCGGGTGGCACGGGGAACCCATTTGTTACCCGAACTGTTTTTAAAGCGACCTCTTACTGTAATAAAGTACTTGGTCGCCTGAATGCACCCAACCATAAACGCTATCGAAGAGATATCTTGTTGGCTCTTATCAATATGCACGAGAAAAACCAGGCCTGGGTGGATGCTGCCAAGTCCTACGAACGTTTCCTCGAGGAATTTGCTTCGGATGATGACTACCCATTCCAGCAGCACGAGGATGCACCAGGGATCCCCGAACTCCATGCAGGGTTGGGCGATGTTGAAGAATTTATATACGGATTAAAGAGAGGTGCGCCCACTATTCCTGAAACCCATATAAGAGCTGGTAAAATTTACCGGGAGCTTGGGGCTGAAAGAATGGCCCTGAATAAATTTTATGATGCGATCAATGCGACACTGACTCTTCCCTACAACTCTGCATTCACCGATGCGGAAAAGAGGAAAGGTAAATCCTTCGAAACAAGAAAGGACGCAGAATCCAATCAGGCTATGTTTGAAATTGCAGAAACATTTCTCGGCTCTGAAGACTATGATAATGCGATAAAGTTTTACGACCGCATCAATCGACTTGAGCAACTGAACGAGTCGGACCGCTCGGTGGTTGCTTACAAAAGAGGCCTTTCCCATTTTCGCAGGGCGGTGGATACAATTCGAAAAGAAGAAAGGGATGCACGACTGAACCCCAACGCTGCACCGGGTCAGAATACAAGTTTCGAAAAAACACCCCGTGCTGATTTTGCACGGGTAAAAGAGATTCTGAACGGCTATGCCACCTTGTACCCTACGAGTCCTTATGTACCCGAATCCTATTACCTGCTTGCATTGGCATACGAACAACTCAATCAGAACGAGGAGTCGGTGGCTCAACTCCTCTCGCTTTTAAAGGAAGCCACCTTTAATCCAGAGCTGATTCTCGCCGAGGAGGAAGCTAAGAGCCTGAGAGATCGAGATATGGATCGCGTCAGTAAAATGAAGTCTGTTTGGGCTTACTGGAAGAAAAAGACAGGCAATTATCTGGCAAACAAGTTTTTTGAATCAGGTGAATTCTTCAATGCCTACCGAATTTACACTGCTTTAATCCCTGTGGATACGACCCCGACCTGGAGAGTTCCCCTGCTTTACCAGGTTGCTCTCTGCGAGGAGAAACTCGGAAACTTCGTACAGGCCACTGAGACTTACATTTCCATCGAGGAGTTATTTGATAACAATGAGGAAGCCCGCGAGGAATTAGCGAAGAGCAAATACCTAAAGTTTGTCTATGGGATGTCCAAGTGGAGAAGGGAGCAGTTAGAGGACACCCGTGAAATCAGGCAGGCTGTAAACCGGTACGGCATCTACTCATCTCCAACCGCAACCGATGCGATTGAGAACTCTTTTTAAATAAGGCCATTATCTTTTAATGGAACCTGTGGATATATTGAAGCAACATCTCGCCCTGTGCCAGGATGTGTACCAATTGCTTCTGGAAGAAAACACCTGGCTTAAAGTGCAAAAGAAAGTGCCTGAAATGCAATTTCTTGAAAAAAAGAAGGTGATTGTACAAAGGCTCGAGGGCTCGCTTTCGAATTTAAAAAAATTAAAGCCTGAATTTTTCTCTCCCTTTGATGACTCCAAAAAACTGGTGGGCGAGTCTCATTCTAAACTGCTTCAGATCTTTTACCTCGATCGGGAAAACGAGGATCTTTTGGTAAAGCTAAATCAACCCTTGGACCGGCAATCATTCAATCGCTTTACTGTTGGCCCCGATGAACTCAATCAGATTCACCATCGTGGCCAATGATTAACCCCTTGGCCTAATCGATCAAGGGTTCTCGGCGGGCAATTCATTCAATACTTCCCGCAGGATATTCGTTTCGGCAGATGGTCGATTACCTGACCCTTTCTTTTCGTAATGACTCAGGATAACCCCCCGCCCATTAATCACCCGGGAGTAGGGGCAGGGTGCTCCACTGGGCAACCATCCCTGAGCATCCAGCAGTTTCCCGGTTTGAAAATAAGCTTCGAGCTTTAATCTGCCTGAGTCATACCACAAGCGATACTCGCCATGAAGTTTTCCAGTAAGGTAGTTCTTTTGTGAAAGTACTTGTTTCAATTCATTCCATTCCCAAAACTCACCACTTTGCATATTGTCATGATATTCGCCCTGAAACCGACGGGTGCCATTCCCATCCCACATGTAAGTGAACCCATTTTTTTTGCCATCCGCAAAAGTGCATAGAAGTCTTGGTTCATTTTGCTCATCATATTGAGCATACCACCCAGTAAAGGGAGCATCTTCAATTTCGCGGTATAACTTACCCCCTTTGAGTGTAAATTCATCATAAGGCATGATTTTATTGGTGGTGGGGTACCACTTGCCTTTCACTGCATAGAGAAGCATGGACTGGATTAGTTGCGCTTCCTCTGAAATCGAATTTTTCGGGATAGCAGAAAGAATCACTGGAGCTAAAAAGCACCCCAAGTAAATATACAACCATTTACAGTGCAAAAACACAGGCTCATCATCTTGCTTGCCCGATTGCGATGGCAAGGAAAATGAGCAAGAGGCCAAACAGTGGGGAGTGGCGGAAGGAGAGGGATTCGAACCCCCGGAACCGTTTCCGGTTCAGCGGTTTTCAAGACCGCCGCATTAGACCACTCTGCCATCCTTCCAGAGAATGGATTATAAAGACAAAAAGTTAGGTATTTCGCAACCCTGTATTCCTTTAGGTTAGAATACTTTGGGAGGGTTGCTCTGAAAGTATTCTACTTGTTGCGGAAATCCAGCATGAATCTGGAAACTTCTTGCAGGTTCACCGAGGCATCAAAGTTAAAGGAAACTAATTTTGCGTCATCCTTGCCCAGGTTGAGCATTTGTTTGGACCTTCCAATCTCCTTGCCCTTTGCATTCAGGGCTTTCGCTAGCAGTTCGCCTTCGACTGAGTTGGCACTAATTAAATAAACTTCCACTTTTGCCTGCTCTGCTTTGGAGCTTGTCATCGATATACCCTTATCAATCACCGAACTCCCAAGGGTAACTGATTTCTCTTCTTCTAAGCAAGAGGTCAGTAGGAAGAGAAATGGGAGCACTAGATAAGCAAGGAACTTGGCATATTTAAAATTCATCCCTTCACCATGCTCAAAGCATTAGGAAATTTCAAGTATCTTGAGTAACCGAGCTTAATTTATTAACTCAAATGTGGTTTTGCCCCAATTTTGGGTATTGCCCGATCCACCCAAGTGAAAGGATTTGACTAACTTGTTTGCCTTAAGTTGGGCATGGGTCAGATCACGCAAACTCCCGGTTCCTTTCCCGTGTATAATACATCCCCCGGTAAACCCACTCTGCTTGCAACTCCAGATAAACTCTTTAATCAGTTCTTTTACTTCGCCCGGTTTGAAGTGATGAAGGTCCAGTTCATCACTTGGTTCAAGTGTATGGATTTCCTCATTCATCTTTTAGTAAGAGAGAATTACTTTTATTGAATTCTAGTAGAGGTTTTGCCAAAACCCAGGGTCGATCGATCTGGAAGTAGGACTTATTTCGGTCCTGGTGAAATAGACTGGTTTTTTCATCCTCTAACTCTTCATTAATCAAAGAAAGTTCGATTTCTTTCTCAGTGTTATCTTCGCTTAAAGTTGGTTGGGTTGAGCAGGAAGTAAAAAGACTGACTGAGATTGTAGTAGAAATGACCCAAGAAACCTTCATCTTTCGAATCCTATTGATTAACTGGGCAGGAGGCTAACAATAAAACACATGCCATTACTTCATATCCATTCCTCATCCAAAACATTTCACGAAAAAGTAATTCAAGAAGTTCACCAAACCGGTGCACAGATCCTCGCCGAGGTGCTTGGTAAATCAACCGAGTATGTTATGGTGCTGGTCAACACGGGCTGTTCTTTGTCATTTGCTCAGGACGACCAAACACCCTGTGCATACCTTGAGGTAAAAAACATCGGTGGGTTTAGCCCAGAAACAACTGAACAACTTTCTCTGCGTTTATGTGAATTGGTAAACCAAAAACTGCAAACACCTGCTAATCGGGTTTACATTGAATTCCAAAATGCCGAGAGATACCTATGGGGGTGG
>CAXBQX010000002.1:0-52500 GCA_963978365.1 uncultured Opitutales bacterium
GATGCCCCGCAGCGGTCCGTTGGAGTCCCAGAAGTTTGGGTTGTGGCCCCCCTCCATGTGGGTCCCATTGTCACTGGCGAACAGGACCAATGTATTTTCGTCCACTCCCAGCTCTTGCAACATTTTGAGCAACTGCCCAATTTGGTTATCAAAATTCTCCATCATTGCCGCATATCCAGCGATGGGGTTTACCACATTTGGACAGGGTTCTCCGGGACCCGCTCCATATTTGCCAATACGTTGGTCAAACTCAGGATACACCTTACGCCACTTCTCATGGAGCTCCTTGGGAGCATGCATCGCGGCGTGAGGAACGGCAGTGGGAATGTAGCAAAAGAAAGGTTTTTTCTGGTTCACACTTTTTTCGATGAAGGAAAACGCATCTTCCATGATGAGGTCGTGAATATAGGTACCTTCCTGAAGAGGGATTTCCTTTCCGTCCCGCACGATGCTGGTCGGATAATAGGTGTGGGCAATCATCTGGTTTTTCCACCCCGAAAAATGGTCGAATCCATGGGATAATGGATTTTGGGCACCGGATTCGTTGGTATGCCCAAGCCCCCATTTACCGAATGCACCCGTGGTATAACCAGCATTTTTAAAAACCTCAGGCAGCGTCGTCATCTTGGGATCCAAGGCGAGGGTTGGCTCATGCCCATTTCCCCGGCAATGCACATGGCCGGGATGCTGTCCGGACATCAGCACCGCCCGGGAAGGTGAACAGACAGTATTGCCCGAATAATGGCTGGAGAACTTCATCCCTTCGTTCGCCAAACGGTCAATATTGGGCGTTTTGAGTTTTTTCTGACCATAACATCCAAGGTCTCCCTTACCGAGATCATCCGCCAAGATGTAGATGACATTGGTCGCTTGATCCGGCTGAGCCCACAATCCACAGAAAGATACGAAAGCTAAAAATACCGAAGAAAATATCCTAAATTTAGTCATAAATCGTACCTTGTAAGAATCCTTCGATCGAGCAAACCCATATTTTGGAATTTACCAAAATAAAAAGGGAGGCGCCCGAAAACGCCTCCCTCTCTTTATAATGATATCCCTGGTTCGCTAGTCTTTCCGACCTAGAACCGACATCACGATCAACAAGGCCACAATGCTGGCCAAGCTGGCTCCCGATCCGATGAACGAGTTTACCACGCTCGTGATGTTTCCGATGATGTCAATTCCACCACCACCGGTACCGAATACGACTTGGACCACTACAAGCAATCCGATCGCACCGATTAGTATTTGTGTAAGGCCGCCAATGGCTTCCTTTAGTTTACTGGCTACGTTATCCATGTTTTTATCCCCCCACTTTTAGGTTAGGTTTGTTTCAGTTTTTTCAGACCTCTCAGTAGCATAAGGGCTACTTACTTTTCTGAAAAATTGCCAAAATCAACAAAATCGCGATCAGACCGACGAATCCGTTCTGACCCCCAATCTGGTTGACGATTTGCGTAATGTTCGCGATGACGCTTCCCCCGAAGATCGCCCCTGTGCCGAACACGATTTCCACAATTACGCCGAGCGCAATCAAGCCGATTCCAATTTGTGACGTGAGCTTGATCCACTCATGCAGTTGCGAGATCATATCTTTCATGTAGTTTGCCTCTCTGTTGAGTTTCGGAGCCAAGGGAGCCCCGTTCCGGCTTGCCGAAACCAAGTAAGAGCATCCACCATCCTTGACATCACCTGCCCCCAAAAGATCAACTTATACACAAGTTGTCAACACCTTATAATTAATCTCATTCATGAGAATCTTTAGTTTTATTCATCATTTTAGCTAGGTTTGCTCTTCTGATTGAGTAGCATAATCAAAAGGTCCCGTTATTAACGTGAACAAGATCAAGGAAAGTCCCAATCACTTTATACCCGTTTGATGAAACGGGCGGGCAAATCAGAGCATCGCTACTGATTAAGCAAGTGCCTCACCCGATCATACTCCGGATTGACACACTTATTACCCCAACGCTTGAGCACACACAGCAGACCAATATCGGTTTCAGGACTTTGCCCTTTATCACCCGTCTCCTTTATCCAACCGTGAAGAAGTGCCCGGTGGCGAAGCAACTCTTCCTTATACATGGGATCCTCAGCGAGGTTGTTAATTTCATGCGGATCTTTTTCCAGATCGTACAACTCCTCCATAGGACGGTGCTCGGAAAAGAAAACCTTTTGTATCTCATTCATCTTACCTTCGGCCATCAGTCTGCGAAAATCCTGCGAAACCTGCCAGGGATCTTTGTAACTTGGCTGCATGTAAGGACGGTCAGGTAAGTAATTTTTCAAATACTTGAACCGTTTGGTGACGATTGCCCTAATATGATCGATGGTGTAATCGCAGCGGTCCCGGGCAGCCACCACGAATTCCCGGGGCATGTACTTATTGGAAAGAAAATCTCTGCCCTCCATGTAATCTGGCACCGCAATTCCCGCTGTGGCCAAACTGGCTGCAGATATATCGATTCCACTAACCAGATCATCCCGCACTCCACCCTTTTGTATACCTGCGCCTGCCACAATTAACGGCATATGGATACCCCCTTCATAAAGATATTGTTTGTGGCGATGCAACTCCATCCCATGATCACTGAAGAAAAATATTCGGGTATTATCATACATCCCCTCTTGTTTGAGGTATTGGACAATCTGACCGACTTCCTTATCTGTCCTCAGTAAACAATTGTAATGCCGGGCAATCGAACTTCGGACCGATCCAATATCAGGATAATACGGGGGAACCTTTACATCTTTTGGTTTTATCTCTCCGTAACCAACCGTGGTCCCCTTCCCTCCGTGTAATTGTATTTGCACAAAAAAAGGCTTTTCTCCCCTACCCTTCAGCATTTTTCCCGAAATAAAAGCATCAGGGTTCAGTTTGCTTGGCTTGCCATAATCATAGAGCTTACCAGAATCCCAATCAAAATTATAATCATCCTTCGAATGGTTTGCGGTCCAGTATCCATGTTTACGGAAAATTTCTGGAATGGTAAGAATATCCAATACATTTTGGTCGTACTCCCCCATATTTTTGCCCCTAAAGTTGGCCCGGCAGGAACGGTGGTTATGAGCACCAATGCTTGTCTGCATCATCCCAGTGACAATGGCAGAACGGGTTGCAGAACAGACACCTGCGGGTGTGTAAAAACGGTCAAAACGAATGCCCTCTTTTGCCAGTTGATCTATATTGGGAGTCTCAATCAAGGTTTCCCCGTAGCAACTGAACCATCCGCTGACATCCTCCAAATAGATCCACAAAACATTAGGCCTTTCCTCGCGGGCAATCGAAGAGCCAAAAAGGAAAAAGAAAAGAGACAGAACTTTCAAAGTTTGCATGCCTTAGAGAAAGTTAAAATTCGAACTCTATGAAAAGAAAAATATGGAAGAATATGAATTTTACTTCCGAGGTGTACTAAATTTCGACTCGTTCAAATGAAGGGTTCTGCTAAGATCAAAGACCTCATGGAAGAACTTAGTATCATCACACAATTGTCTCACGAATTTGGAACTCCTGAATATGTAAAAGGAGGAGGAGGAAACACCTCCTACAAAAATGAATCCACACTTTGGGTAAAACCATCTGGCACCACCCTTTCCGGATTAACCGAGGAAACTTTTGTGCAGCTTAACCGTTCCAAGATCGATGATCTTTACAACACCGAGACCCCGGCCGATTCAGCCGCCCGGGAAGAATTGGTCAAAAACATGATGGCCGATGCCGTATCCGGTGGGTCAGGACGTCCATCGGTGGAAGCCCCGCTGCACAATGTGCTATCAACGAAGTACGTCGTCCACACCCACGCCCTCCTGGTCAATGGAATGACCTGTGCGATCGAAGGTGAGAAAGTGGCAAAGCGTCTCTTCCCAGAAGCTCTTTGGGTGGAATACATTGATGCCGGTTACACCCTATGCATGGAACTCAAAGGCCGCATTGAGCAGTACGAGGCGGAACATGGCAAAACTCCTGGAGTAATCCTTTTAAAAAACCATGGTATTTTTGTTTCTGGAGATACTCCCGAGGAGATTCGGGCTCATTACGCCAGTATCATGGATCCCCTCCGGGCCGAATATGACCGTCAGAACATCAACGAGGAGCTCGCTATTTCCGATTGCCCGGAGGATACTGAAACCGAGCAAAAGATCCGGTCCCTTTTTGGCGATGATGCAAAATATGTTCAATCCAGCGGTGCATTCACTTGTGTACCCGGACCGATTACTCCGGACCATTTGGTTTATGCCCGTGCCTTTCCCTTTGATGCGGAACTAACTGAGGAAAATGCCGCCGCCTACCGCTCCACCCATGGCTTTGCCCCCAAGGTGGTGATTGCCAATGACCGGGTGTACGGACTGGGCACGACGGAAAAGAATGCCCGCCTTGCCCTCGAATTTGCGATGGACGGAGCCCAGGTTTTGAAATTATCCCAGGCCTTTGGCGGGGTTGAATACATGTCGGACCCTGCCCGCGAGTTTATTGAAAACTGGGAAGTTGAATCCTATCGGCAATCCGTTGCCAGCTAGGATCACTGAGGTAAGTCAGCTTATCGCGACCTTACCAATATTTAAATGAATCGTTGAACCAGTCTGATTCCTAAAAAGAGTGGTTCGTTCGGGTGCGAAAGAACCACTCCGAAAAGATGAGGTAAATTAAGGGTTCCAGACCTTAAACAAAGCTTCAGCCATGTGAGAAGGTGTTTCAGCTACTGAGATACCGGCATCCAACAGGGCTTCCACTTTAGCTTCCGCGGTTCCTTTTCCACCTGAAACAATGGCACCGGCATGTCCCATACGACGGCCTGGAGGAGCGGTGCGCCCGGCAATAAATGCCGCACAGGGTTTGTCCACATGTTCCTTAATAAATGCAGCTGCTTCCTCTTCTGCGGTTCCTCCGATCTCACCAATTAAAATGATCGCTTCTGTCTGAGGGTCTTCGTTGAATAACTTAACCGCATCCAAATGACTGGTTCCATTGATTGGGTCTCCTCCAATTCCGATACAGGTGGACTGACCATGCCCAGCAGAGGTGATTTGCCAGACCGCTTCGTAAGTTAAAGTTCCAGAGCGGGATACAATACCCACTTTTCCAGGTTTGTGAATGTATCCGGGCATGATTCCGATTTTACATTCGCCTGGGGTGATAATACCTGGGCAATTAGGACCAATTAAGCGGGTATTGGAGTTAGCAAGCCGAGCTTTCACTTCAGCCATATCCTTCACGGGTATACCCTCGGTAATCGCAATGACCAAGGGGATTTCAGCATCGATAGCTTCCAAAATAGAATCTGCAGCGAATGGAGGTGGCACATAAATGGCGGCCACATTCGCACCTTCTTTATCCACCGCATCCTGCACGGTATCAAACACTGGCACGGAGTCCTGAAATTTTTGCCCCCCTTTACCAGGAGTTACCCCGGCTACCACGTTGGTGCCGTACTCCATGCATTGAATGGTGTGAAAACTACCGGCACTGCCTGTGATTCCTTGAACCACTAACCGGGTATCTTTGTTTACAAGAACGCTCATTTGAAAATCTTTATTGGTATTTACTAGTATTTTATTGGGCAGCCAGCTTGACTATCTTTTCAGCTGCTTCCGCCAAGGAATCGGCAGGCTCGAGAGCCAAACCACTATCGGCAAGGATCTTCTTACCCTGCTCCACATTGGTACCCTCTAATCGTACCACCAAGGGTACTTTCATTTCTAATTTACGGGCAGCATTTACAATCCCAGTGGCGATCACATCACACTTCATGATGCCTCCAAAAATATTTACCAAAATTGCTTTCACCGCATCATCCGAAACTAAAATACGAAATGCGTTTTCAACCTGCTCTTCATTGGCTCCTCCTCCCACATCGAGGAAGTTCGCTGGGGAACCACCGTAGTGCTTGATGATATCCATGGTGGCCATCGCTAGACCTGCTCCGTTTACCATACAGGCAACATTGCCATCGAGTGCGATGTAGTTGAGATCAAATTTAGATGCTTCTACTTCCTTAGGGTCTTCCTCGCTCAAGTCTCTGAGTTCAACAATATCGGGGTGACGAAACAATGCATTGGAGTCGAAATTTACCTTAGCATCCAGAGCAAGCACATCCCCAGTAGGAGTGAGTACCAATGGGTTCACCTCGACCTGGGAACAATCCTTGGACCAAAAGAAGTCATACAACTTGGAGACCAACTTGACGCATTGCTTGAAGGAATCTCCGCTCAAACCAAGGGAGAATGCGACCTGACGCGATTGGTAGGGGCGAATTCCCAACGCAGGATCGATCAAAATTTTGGTGATTTTCTCAGGGGTCTTTTCTGCAACTTCCTCGATATCCACCCCACCCTCTGTGGAGGCAATAATCACGGGTTTGGATGTGGCACGATCCATGAGGATCGCGAGGTAGAATTCCTTATCGATATCGGAGGCTTCGGTGAAGTATACGGTGCCAACTTCTTTCCCTTCTTCCCCGGTTTGTTTCGTTACCAACACATTACCAAGCATATTTTCTGCCTTGGAAAGAGCTTCCGAAGGAGAGGAGACGACATGCACTCCCCCTTTGAACCCGTTCGTAAAAGTACCTTTCCCACGACCACCGGCGTGAATTTGAGCCTTCACCACAACTGATTGATCTGCCGGGAAGGAAGAGAGTGCACTTTCAAATTGATCTTTAGACTGGGCGACCGTGCCTTTGGGCACAGCAACCCCAGCCTTTTCGAATAATTGTTTCGCTTGGTATTCGTGTATGTTCATGAGAGTAAAAACCTCCTAGAGTGTCAGGCTTCTCCCAGCGATCAAGCCTATTCCCTGAAATTCAAATGCATTGTTTATTAAAACATGAATTTGATCCTTGCTCGATTGTTTTAAGGCTAAAAAATGTATGGATGTGTAAGTATTTTTTCTTCTTCATCCTGCCTTCTCTTTCTCTGTTTGGAAATTGGCCCCAGTACCATGGGCCTTTCTTGGATAAGTCGGCAAATTCTGTCCTTTTACATAAAGACCTAGCCCAAAATACTCTTTGGAAGAAACCCACTCCTTTGGGGTTTAGTTCTTTTTCCGCGAACCAGGAATATGCCTACACTTTAATCGCTGAAGAAGACGGCGATGGATTGCTTTGGGAATGGTGTATCGCGATGGAGCTTTCATCAGGACAAAGAATTTGGTCCCGGCAACTTGGTCTGGCCTCTTATGGACATAGTGGAGGAAACGCTGGTACTTCTACAAATTCGGGGGGAGATGGCCCCCGGTCGACTCCATCGATCGGCGGGGAACGGGTTTTTGTATATGACTCGGATATGACTTTGCATGCTTTGTCTGCCAAGTCCGGGGAGGTTCTTTGGCAGGCAGACTTGATTAAGGAGTATTCGGGTAAAAATATTATGTGGAAAAATGCCTCCTCTCCGCTCCTCACCCATGGATTGGTGGTGGTATGTGGGGGCGGACCAGGGCAAAGTTTTCTCGCCTTTGATCAATCCACCGGAAAGGTCCGGTGGGAAAGTGGGGATGAGACGCCTACCCATGCCACTCCTGCACTGGCAAGCATAGATGGAACGAATCAAATAATATTTCTCTGTCGGTCGGGTCTTATCGGAATAGACCCAACGGATGGAAAGGAACTATGGAAACAAGAATTTCCTTTTAAAGTATCGACCGCGGCTTCCCCGGTCGTGGCAGGGAATTATATTTTTTGCTCGGCTGGTTATGGAGTTGGAGCCGGTTTGTTCAAGGTTTCCAAAAAAAATAGTTCCTGGGAAACAGAACCTGTTTGGAGAAAGCGGAATGAACTGATGAATCATTGGAGCACCCCCTTGCACTTCGAAGGAAAACTTTACGGAATTTTTGGATTTAAAGAGTATGGCAAAGCACCTCTTCAGTGCATCGATTTAATGACCGGGGAAATCCTTTGGAGCAAGGAGGGGTTCGGCCCGGGGAATCTGATTCGTTGCGGAAAAAAGCTCTTGGTCTTATCCGATGATGGCCAACTGGTCACCGTTCATGCATCCCCAAAACAATACTTAGAAATTTCCAGGGATAAGCTGCTTCAAGGAAAATGCTGGAGCACTCCAATTCTAAGCAGTTCCTATCTACTCGCCCGAAGCACAACAGAGGCTGTGGCCATTCGCTTTAGGAATTAAATAATGATTTGGAAGATCCTCGGGGTTATTTATATCGGACTGATTGTGTGGCTCTTGATCAGTATAATTTAAAAACGGGTCGTAGCTCAGCTTGGTAGAGCGCTGCGTTCGGGACGCAGAGGCCGCTGGTTCAAATCCAGTCGACCCGACACTGTATTTGGAAAATTAATTGATATAAGATTCGATGATTATCAGTTGAAAAAGAGTCCGATGAGAAAACCAGTCGATCTCACCGAATCAGATCCCGAACGATCTTCGTTGCACCCCATTCATCCCTAGACACCTCAATTAACCGCTTAACTTGCGAGTCCAATAAACCATCGACTAGAAAATTCTCCCATGCCATCTGATCTTTGTTTGAAAAGACATAATAACTCCTATCCGGGGTGTTGAGCACATGCAGATGGAAAGAATTATGATCGGTAGATGACTGGTTGGACTCTTTAAGAATTTTGAGATGCATAAAATTGGTTCCTTGTCTGTTCGTTGTTAGATCTGGGTAAGAAACCAAAAGCCAGTTGAAGATACCGAAAGGATAAGAAGAAGGGAGAAGATGCTATTTATCATAAGTTAGTATGTTACGGGTTTATATTTGTATTTACACTAAATATATATCTAGGTCAAATAATTTAATGTATTTTTTCTGAAAAATATAAAACTTAGGTTTTAGGCTCTTTTAAAACTGAGATCTTTGCTCACAAAAGAACCAAGGATGCCAAACCAAGAAATGCAAAAAAGCCGACCACATCGGTAACTGTGGTTACAAATACTCCGGAAGCTAATGCCGGATCCAAACCCCAACGATTTAAGAGTACGGGGAGGATCACACCCGAGAGTCCAGCAACGATCATATTAATGACCATCGCTCCAGCTATGATCCCACCAAGTAAGAGGGAAGATTCCCCACCCTGCCCGAATAGAAACATTGTGGAAACACCTGAAAGGATGGCGAAAAGAACTCCATTCAGAACCCCCACCAAAAGTTCTTTCCGGATGGCTCGCATAGTATTGTAAGAAGTTAGTTCCTTAGTGGCCAAGGCTCGCACCGTGATCGTCAGCGTTTGCGTACCTGCGTTGCCTCCCATGGATGCAACGATGGGCATAAGGACGGCCAGGGCGACCATCTGCTCGATAGTGGCATCAAATAAACTGATCACAAGGGAAGCCAAGGCGGCGGTAATTAAGTTGACCAATAACCAGGCAAATCTTTTGGCCGATGACTGAAGTACCCCATCGTCGATGGTCTCTTCCCCCACTCCACCTAATCGCAGAACATCCTCTTCGAACTCCTCCCGGGCTACCTCCATTACATCATCGACGGTGATCATCCCAAGAAGTTTCCCTGTTTCATCTACTACTCCAGCGGTGGTCAGGTCATACTTTTCGAACAAGAGTGCCACTTCTTCCTGAAGAGTATCTGCCGGCACCAAAACCTGGGTTTCATCGGAGATTTCCCGCATCAACGTATTTCTTGGAGAACGTAAAATTCGTGAAAGAGAAATAATTCCTACGGGGCGGGCTTCTTCATCCACCACAAACAAATCCAAAAATTCTTCAGGTAAATCACTTTCCTCCCGTAAATAGTCAATCGTCTGCCCTACAGTCCAGTTTGTACCTACCGAGACCACATCGGTCTGCATTCTCCTACCGGCACTATCTTCGGGAAAAGCCAGGGCAACCTCAATATCCCTTCTTTCTTCTTTGGGGACAGAACTGAGAACTTCAGCACGCTCCCCTTCGTCCATATCCTCCAGCACCTGGACCGCTTCATCGGAGTCCATCTCCGTAATCACTTCGGCAACCTCCTCGGGAGTCAGGCTGTCAGTCACTTCCTTCCGCAGGTGATCCTCTAGCTCAAAGAGCAAATCTGGATCCAGCTCTTCCTTAACGGACTCGATCAAGCGCTTACGCAAAGAGCGATCGAGCAATCCAAACGCATCGGCGAGGTCCGAATGGTGAAACCCCTCCAAGTGTAGATTCAGTTCCTCATCAGTTCCATGCTCAAGCAGACGAACCAATTCATCAAAACGAACGGAGTTATCCCCCTTGGTATCTTGATCAATACGATGAATGACCTCAGTGCTATCCTGTATATCTGCCATGACTCGTATTAAAGATGAAACCGGGCTCTCCCCGGAAGGCGTAATTTGAAAGGTTGGGAATTAAGCTGTCTCAGTCCTTTATGCCAATCAATGTAGACTGGCTCAATTTAATTCGTGTCCAATCCCTGTCTAATCAAATAAAAAAGGTCAGGAAGGAGTCCAGGTCAAGGCATGACAAAGAGCAAGCCCAAGTGCATCTGCCTGATCAAAGGGCAACGCTTGGGGAAGCCCAAGCATTTGGGCAAGTGTGCTCGACATTTGCTCTTTACTCGCCCGGCCAAAACCCACAACAGCTTGCTTGACCCGTAGAGGTGCGTATTCAAAAACTGGAAGGTTCCGGATGGCTGCTGCCGATAAGGCGGCTCCCCGGGATGCACCCATTATCTGTGCGGTCTTAAAGTTTTGAACATAAATAGTCTCCTCACAGGACAGGTGCCTGGGTTGCCATAAATCGATTAAATGAGCCACAAGTTCATGAATTTTACCCAGACAGGAAATGGAGGACACCTTAGTGCCAAGCTTAAGGGTTTCGGAATGAAGCAATTTATAGTTCCTTCCATCACACTCAAGAATCGCCAGACCCGTTCCACGCAAACTTGGATCCACCCCGAGTATTTTTCCCTTAAATGGCTCTTTTTTGAGAAGCATTTTGGGATCAACACCCAATTTGCTTTTGGTCGATTGGCCGGCCAAATGTTGAGCCCAAAGTTTTCGCGATGATTTATTCACTAAATAATTAAAAGATCATGCGCAGACCAGCGACCACGATAAAGAACCAAATCATTCTCTCGAACCAATCCTGCCTGATGTAGACAACTATTTTAGGAGCAATCCATGCCCCCAACATCGCTGGGATAAACAACCAGACACAGACCGAAAAAATTTCGAGGTTTAGAACTTCAAGCTCATACATTAATGGGACCTTGGAAACATTTACGATCAGGAACAACCAAGCAGATGTCCCTATAAATGCATACTTGGGCAGTTTCATAGCCAATAAATAAAACTGGGCAATGGGACCAGCCGCATTGGCCAACATGGTCGCCATGCCCCCAATTAGCCCGAGAACTGGGCCCAAAAAACGGGGAACTTGCAGAGCGTCCGCTTTGCGGTTTTTGGATAATTGTAAATGTACAAAGCGCAGCAGAGTCATACCGAGAAGGATCACTCCGATGAGAACCTTTAAGCTTTCTCCCCTACCCTCCGCTTGAAAGTAATCAAAGGTGAACCAACCAACCAGTACACCAACCATGAAATATGGGAGCAACCGACGCACATGGGTCCATTCAACATACTTTCGATACACGATGGTGGAAACAAGATCAGCAGAAACCAGAACCGGTAAAAGTAGACCTACGGAAAGAGCCACTCCCGACGGCCCCAGAGCATCTTCCAAAACCAATACATACAGAGCAACCGTCAGGTTGCCGGCACCGGGTATCCCACCCTTGCTTAACCCCATAATCAAAGCCCCTACCCCAAGCACGACCCAGTGCATCCATGTCAGTTCAATCATGGGTGGTGGATGGGCTCTAGGGGAGTAAAACTTCCAGAATCAACCTCAAAGGCTTCCCAAATATCCGCATCTTGCTGGGAAGGAAATTCCGTACCCGTAGCAAAGGTCTGGGCACTGGGAGGTAGTAATTTACGAAAGTTTGCCCGGCGTACTTGGTCTAACTCTCCAAGAAAATCATCCGCAAGCAGGATGGGCATACGGCCAAGCTTTTGCTTAAGGAATGAAAATTCTGCCATTCTCAAGGCAAGCACAACTCCCTTTTGTTGTCCCTCTGATCCAAACTGACTGGCATTCTGATCATTGAGGAGCAAAGCAAAATCATCCCGGTGGGGGCCTTTTCGTGTAGTCCCAAGCAGGCGGTCACGCGGACGTTCCCTGGCAAAGAGATCCATCCATTGTCCCGGATCATCTGCCTGTGACTCAGGAAGGTAGGCCAGCTTTGCAACTTCCAGATCATTACTGAGCTTGGAATAAGATTGCTCAAAAGCTTGCTCAATTTCCGGAAACAAGGATTTTCGTACCTGATACAGGATATGGGCAGAGGCGGCAAGGGTATGCTCAAAGGCAACCAACTCGGAATCAGAGGCCTGTTTCTTGAGCAAGACATTGCGTTCCTTCATCGAGCGGTAATACCTTTGCAAGGCAGACAAATACTCAGCAGATGTGGAGGATAAAACCAGATCCATCCACTTCCTACGATCGGATGGGCTTTCCCTAACCAAGCGAAAGTCTCTGGAAGAAAGGCAAACCAGAGGAAACTGGCCCAAGAGGTCGCCCAGCCTCTGAGTGGGCTCTCCATCCAGCCGAACACCTTTCGCTCCTTTCTTACCAAAGCTTACCCAAACATCTCTTTCATTCCCATGATCGTCCAGAAATTGAGCAAAAAGAGATGCCTCCGCCTGCCCCTGTTTTACCATCGATTCGGTGATGGCTCCACGAAAGGAACGTAAGGTCGAGCACATCCCGATCGCTTCCAATAGGTTCGATTTTCCCTGGCCGTTTTTTCCAATAAAAAAAATTCGGTCGCTGGAGAACTTGAGACTAACCGTACCTAAGTTTCGAAAATTTTGAAGATTTATCCCGGTGAGTCGCACTTGATTGGGTATAAATTAAAGAGAGATGACATCGGTTGATCCACGCTCTTCCAGCAACTGCTGATGAGCCAACCTAAAGGAATCTGCCAAACCCAACCAGTCTTGCTCTGTATTTTCGATGTAAGAACTAACCCGAACCAGCCGACGGCTTTGAGATTCATCCAAACCAATCGCCCCTGCCAGGGTTGAGGGTTGGTCACGGGCGGTGGAGCAGGCAGAGCCTGTGGAGACCTGGTGACCCAGTTTATCGATCCTACTGACCCAGCTGAGGTTATCAAAATCTGGCAGGCATAAAAGTGAAGTATTCCACAGGCGTGGAACCTCATTTCCAACAATCATCGAGCCAGGCAAATCGTTCAGAATGGAATTCTCAAAATTAGTTTTCCATTGCAAATGATTCTGACGAGACGGTGTTGAAATACAGTTTCGCTCCCAGGCAGTATACATTCCTTGAATTCCGGGAAAGTTTTCTGTACCTCCTCTCGATTCCTTTTCCTGCCCACCGCCCTGAATCAAATGGACCTGAGAAGACGAAACCAAGGCACCCACTCCCTTGGGCCCGCCAAATTTATGAGCGGAGAAAGAAAAGCTCTCGCAATGATGTAAACCATCGAGGCTCATTTTTCCCAACCATTGCGTGGCATCGCAATGGAACCAAATATCTCGTTGCTTACAAATCTGAGCAACCTCCTGCCATGGCTGAATAACCCCGGTTTCATTGTGAGCCGCAAGCAGGCAAACCAGAACCGGTTGGTATTGATCCAACAACTTTTGAAAACCAGACAGCTCGATGACTCCATTTCGATCGACAGGGATCAAATGCACCTTGCTTGGGAAATAATAATTCGATGACTCCAAGACGCTTGGGTGCTCGACCTGGGAGATTAGGATATTGGAAGACTTGGATGAAAGGTTGCGTGCTACCCAGGAAAGAATGGTATTATTCGACTCGGTGGAACCAGAATTAAAGGTAAGCTGTTTAGCTGAGACGCCCAGTGATCGAGCCATCTCGTCCCTTATTTTTTCAATTTTTGCACGAACCCGAGCACCAAGACGGTGAGGAGAAGATGGGTTGGCCCAGCTTTCATCCAAGGCATGGGTTACGGCCTTTGTTACTTCTAAACTCGGACAAGTGGTGGAATTATTGTCAAAATACGCCATTGCATATCCTTAACAGAATAAGTCCACTTAGCGGGATGGAGGCAAGCGAAGGGTTTGTCCAACCTTGAGACTATTCTTGCTTTTCAATGTATCCCGGTTGGCCGCATAAATGGAGTCGATGTAGCTGGCATTCCCGTACACTTTTTTGCTAATTGCATATAAACTGTCGCCTGGCTGAACTACATAGGAAGAAGGGATAGATGATTTTGCCTGCTCTGGTTCAGCAATCCGAACAGGTTCGACTCTTACATCTGAGGAAACCTCATCCGCAGGAACAGGTAAAGCAGGAACAAGGGGAGAACCCAAGCGGGCTTTTAAATCAGAAACCTCACGACGCAAACGATCGTTCTCATCCTTAAGATCTATACTTTCCAGGTAATTATCGTAGGGTTCGCCCGGTAATTTTCGGATAATTTCACGCTCAGCAGAGACAATCAATTCATCCACCATCGGAGACTCTCGGGAATCAGGTTCCAACAACAAAAATCTACGAAAATGATAAATGGCAGCTACAGGATCCTTTCGATCCGACAGGGTGAGCAACAAACGCCCTGCTTCAAGGTGGGACTTCGGAGCCTGAGTAACCCTTCGAGTAACCGAAAGAAACTCATCCAATGCTTCCGCATCTCTCCCCACCCTGAGGTAAGATTTCCCACGCTCAAAGGCAGGATCATCTCCCTCCTCTATAATACTGCCCACAGGGGCACACCCCAACTGTAAGATAAACCCGATTGAGAGCAGCCTAGCCAATAGGATGCGAAACTTCATTCCCCGATAAAGGTTAAGATAAGCCTACGTTGGTGGGGAGCCACTCTATGCTCCCATAAAAAAAGGCCTTGCCAAGTACCAAGCTGCAAACGCCCATTGGCAAAGGGAATTTGTTCACTGGTGCGGGTTAGAGCCATTTTCACATGAGATGGCATATCATCTGGCCCCTCATGGGTATGAATGAAGTAAGGATAATCCTCAGGAACCAGTTCTTCCATAAATCTTTCCAAGTCTACACGGGCAGAGGGATCGGCATTTTCCATAATGACCAAGCTACAACTGGTATGCTGCACAAACACACTGACCAAGCCTTCGGAGAAACCGGACTCAGCGAGTCCCTCTTCGACCAGATTGGTAACCTCGTAAGTTCCCTTACCTTGAGTCCGCACTTCAGAAATCTTTTTGAAAACTCCCATACTAAAAAGACACATCTAACTCAAACAAAGTGAGGTTGGCAAGGGTTGAGAAAGCTCAAAAGATTCTCTAAACCTGCAGCTCTGTTTCCGTATTCATCCAGATTTGTAAGCTATGGAGGAGATCCTGGATTCTTTCCTTCTCCACCCCCACTTCCTTTACCGGGCGTTGGAGCACTTCCCTGGCATCTTCCCTTAAGTCGCCCGATAAGCCAGAAAGCCAGGACTCCCGAACAGGAAGGCCCTCATTTCGTGCAAAACAAAAATAAAGTTTCAGGAGTACAACTTTAGGAAAAGATGCACGCATCAAAGAACCCAACGAGGTGCGTAGTAATGCTAATTGAGGTGCCGGATCGAGTAAGTGAGATCCATTCGACAAATAAAAACATGCGATCTCTCCAGCAGTTAAAAAATGAGCAGGGTGAGCTGTTAATTCACGATAGGAATAAACTCTCTCAAAATCCCGTGCAAATGGGATCGATTGCTCAGACTGCTTGGGGTTGGTCAGGCATTGTATATCATCAAACAGATCAGGGGGGGGAGGTTTAGACGATCTTTTCCCCGGGGAAGAAAATAAAACTGCCCGCAAACCTACAGTTTGGTCAAACATCCGGATACGAAAAAAACGCTCACCGGTTGGATCTCTTGAGAGGACGACCCCGGATAATTCTTCCGATGCGGTCAATGGAAGAAGTTAGGATGCAGAGGGAACCACTGCACCACCAGAGATCAACATTTTCATACCGTCCCCAACGGTGACATCAAGCCGCTGAATCTCCTCTTCCTTAACTAAAAGCAGAAACCCACTGGTCGGATTGGGGGTGGTGGGAACAAAAACATATATGTACCCATTGCCAATTTTAGATGTCACATGCTCGGAAGAGTCAGCAGTGATAAAGCCCAATGCGTAGCAATCTTTCCTGGGGTACTCGACTAGGCAAACCTCCTTAAATACGGCACGGTTCTCGCGCCCAAAAGTATCCACAATCTGTTTTACGGACCGATAAACGGCATTGATGAATGGGACTTTATCCAGAATCTTTTCAGTCAGGTTGATAAAGAACCGACCCAACAAATATTTCGAGAAGTATCCAAGTGCAGTAAGTAAAATAACTCCGATAATCAAACCCGCACCTGCCAAAAGGGTTTCCAGACCAAAGAAAGAATTTTGTTCACTTAATCCGAGTTGGTACGCCAGTTTCAAGGCCGGGCCCTTGAATAAATCGAGCAAAAAATCGATTACAAAAATAGTTGTTCCCAGAGGTAAAAAAACCAAAAGGCCAGTAAAGAAAGCATTTCGGAATCGCCTGGATAAACTACTTTTGGGTGCGTTCATTGGCAGTTAGAGATATTAACCATGCAGATTTTGAGCGAGTCGAAAATCAGGCCAAAGCGAAAGCTTTTTAATATAGCCCATAACCCTTTGCTCCTCCAAACGCATCACTTCGCGGTCTATTTGTTCAAGATCATCAAACCCAATGATATGCAACCATCCATGGATTAGATACAGACTAATCTCCTCTGCGATGGGAATTCCCCTGCTTCTGGATTCATCTATAGCCTGATCGACGGATACGCAAATCTCCCCGGCCAATTCATTTTCCTGGTCCGCAGGAAAAGTAATCACATCGGTGGGCCTGAAATCTTTTAAATACTTTCCATGTAACAGATTGTGCGCCTCACGGTTCATGAAAACAATCGATAGTTCCCCTACCAAATTATGCTGGTGTAGGGAAAAGACAGCTTGAAAAAATTTTCTTAGCGTGTCCGGCTTAAACTCCAGTCCATGATATTGGTTGGCACACTCAATTACAGGGGCCGAACCCTTCGATCTGTCAGGTGGCATTGTGCGGGAAAGGATTACGGGAATCCTTATCTTCATCCGGATACTCGATCCTTGAATGAAGCATATTTAAGGTAGTCTTAAGAAAGCTCCTCTTGATGGTTGCAACCTCCTCCAAGGTGAGTGGGCACTCATCCAACTGCCCATCTTCTAGACGATCCTGAAAAATCGAATCCAATAACTCTTCCACACTATGATGCGTAACTTTGGAAAGGGACCGTGCAGCTGCTTCCACAGAATCCGCGAAAAATATAATTGCACTCTCCTTAAAGCGGGGGCGTGGACCATCATACCTGTAAGTAGATTCATCCGGTTCCTGAAGGTCGGAATCCCCGTAGGGAAGGTTGGCTTGTTTTGATTTTTGCTTTGCCTGAAAATAAAAGTATTTCACCAGGGTTGTTCCATGGTGCTGGCGGATCACATCACGAATGACTTTGGGCAACCGGTGCTCCCTGGCAATTTCAAGGCCTTCCTTAACATGGCTTTTAATGATTAATGCACTCATGGCCGGGTTTTGGCGGTTGTGCGGGTTACCAAAATCTCCCTGATTTTCCGTAAAATAATTAGGCTGTACCATTTTTCCAATATCGTGAAAAAGTGCACATGCCCGACAAAGTGTGGGATTCGCTTTGACTTCGAGGGCGGCATCCTCTGCCAAGTTCGCCACCATCAGACTATGGTGATAGGTCCCTGGAGCTTCGACCTGCATTCTACGAAGCAATGGGTGATTATAATCGGTAAGCTCAAAGAGGGTGGCGTCCGTGGCCACTTTAAAAGCATTTTCGATTAAGGGCATCGCGCCCAGAACCAGAGCACCCGTAAAAACCGATACCACAAACGAAGCTAAAGCGTGATTTAAAGGAACCACCCAGCCGCTGCCCGATGCAAAGCCAATACCCAGAGCGACGACACCCCCTGTGACACCAGCCATAGTGCCTGCTTTGAGCACACTTCCACGCAGCCTGACTTCCCTACAAAAATAGACCCCGACCAGAGCCGTGCATAGCGACCCGACCAGCATTTCGATCCCAATCTCCTGCATAGCCGCATGGAAAACGCAGGTCATTATCGCCGTCAGTGTGGCCATCCTTGGACCTACTGTGATCATCACAATCATAGGAGCAAAAGCGATCGGTAAAAGGTATGGCAGTAAGCCAATCAGAATCGGGCTCGATCCAAATAACTCGGTCTCTCCCAGCTCCATCACAAATCGGGAAAAGGCTAGGTTGGAAAGAATCGCAATCGCCACAATGCTTGAGCGGGGGCCATCCGCCCAGAAGGTTGGCAGGACCAACCGAATGTAAACAATTCCAAATAACAGGGTAACGATGGTTACAAAAATTCGCTTGGGTAAAAGCACACTATCCTCCAAAGCCAAATCTAAATACTCCTGATATTTTTCGAGATCGGATGCGGTGACTTTTTCTCCACGGCGTAGAATGATGTCTCCTTCCTGCACAGATATCACAGTGGGTTCCATATCGGAGATTGCCCGCTCTTGCGCAGCGGTGGTGGCGGTTCGGTCAATCGAGCGCAACCTCAGCCCTTTGATCAAAAACTCCCCAAGATCCGAGGCAAAATCGTTTCGTAATTCCTGAGCAGCAAAGGACTGGTTCTCATCGGCATTCTCTATGATATCTTTGAGTTGCAAAAGGCTCTTACTCTCAAAAGATTCCTTCTCAACCCCTTCTTCACTCGTAGCTAAATTTACTAAAAAATCAGCTAGTACAGGATAATGGATAGATAAGTCATCCAAGGTACTGAGGTTTTTGTCGCGGTCATAAAGAACCAATCGATTCGAAAAATCGATCATTTGTGCTTTAATCTTAGCTGTAGCATTGGATTCAGCTAGAAACTTCTGATCCAAGGATGGGAACTTAACAACTCCCGTCAGATGAAGTTGGGAAAGCAACTTATTTCCCTGGGAGAAAAAGTCTTCCCCATCCATCGTTACTGTATTCAACAAGGTACGAGCTTCCTGATCGGTTAAAATAACCTGAAATTTGACCTTCAATTCATCCATTAAAGATTGAAGGGCCAGCGTTTGTGATTCCTCGGGCATTTCCACAACCGCAAGCATGCCTTCGCGTAAGCGAACCATTGCCTTAGCAAAGTTCTCCTCTCCCACAAAATCGCGGGTAAATTCCCTGGGAGTGCTACTTCTGATCCACTCTTCTGCCTCTTTTTTACGAACCTCACTCAGGTAACTGAATGTACGATCACTGTAGACATTTTCTGGTGCCACCTCCCCAAGCGTTCGTAAGCCGGGAGGTTCCTGACCCACAAAGCAAATCAGAACGATCGTGACTCCGAAGAAAATGGTTTGGAGAAGGTTCTTTCCTGTCCTTGCCCAAAAAGCTGAAAATCCATCTAAATTTTGTCTTCCAGATTCCTCTTCCTTCAAGGCACGACGCCTTCTTCCGCTCCGCAAATTTTTGCGAACCAGATCTTTTCTATCATCCATCATCCTTTTTTCCTGGAGGCTTTTTCTTCAGAGTCCTTATCCTCATAGGCAGCAATGATTCGGCTAACCAGTGGATGGCGCACAACATCCCCATGATCAAACTCATGAAAGTGCAGACCTTTCACAGAATGGAGGATTCTTTTGGCTTCGCGCAAACCAGACTCCTGCTTTGGAGGAAGATCAACCTGGGTAAGATCCCCGGTCACCACCATTTTACTTCCCTCTCCTAATCGGGTAAGAAACATCATCATTTGAGACCGGGTGGTATTCTGTGCCTCATCCAACAAAGCAAAACATTTACTGAGAGTTCTCCCCCTCATGTACGCCAGCGGAGCAATTTCAACCACACCAGTTTCCACCAACTTTCTTGCCTCCACCGGTCCCAACACCTCATCCATCGCATCGTACAAGGGGCGTAAGTAAGGAAGTAGTTTTTCCTCTAGGTCTCCGGGGAGAAAGCCCAGGGCTTCCCCTGCTTCCACCGCCGGTCTGGCCAAGACAATCCTTTCAATTTCTCCTTCCAACAAAGCATGCAAGGCAACAATCATGGCCAAGAATGTTTTTCCAGTTCCTGCGGGACCGATCCCAAAAACCAGATCATTTTTAAGGATCAAATCCAAAAACTTCCTCTGGCTTAGATTTCGAGGAACCACGGATTTTTTCCGAATCTGTATACGGAGCGGACGACTTAATAATTCCTTAAGCTCCTTGATATCCTTCTGATTGAACTGATCGAGAAATCTGAAAAAGTCGAATTTACCATGCACCAAGCCCTGTTCTTTGGCAGCTTGCAGCAAGGTAAAAAATTCTTCGGCACGGTCCAGCGGTTCTCCCTCCCCTTCCATTTGTAAAAGGTTACCTCTGGCAATGATTTTAACCCCTAATGATTTCTCGATAGAAAGTAAGTGCTCGGGGTTTTCGCAGTAGAGCTTATGGAATTGACGCTCCGATTCAAATTCGATGGACCGGCTAGGCATAGGAGAACCGTTGATTTAGGTGGAGAAAGATAATCGGTCAACCAAGGCTGCAGATCAATGCAGGCCCAGTTGCGCTTTGCCAAAGTGGTGAGGTATCATTCACAAACCCTTAAAATATCCTTTCACCGTGGGGTTCCGCAAGCATGGAATAAGTGGGTGGATTCCTGTTTTCAAATTGCTTATTTACAGCGTTCAGGCATCAAGTTTCTTATTTTTCTAAAATCGATGAATGTTTTATTCGTAAGTCCGGAAGTCAATCCATTGGTACGAACAGGGGGTCTTGGAGATGTGGTAGGTAGCCTCCCCCTGTCCCTGAAAAAACTTGGGATTGATGTGCGTGTGATTTGCCCTCTCCATCGCGAGTGCAAAGAAATCGACTCCCATGTTCTCGATCCAAAAATCATTGTAAAGCTGAACGACCAGTCGATGGAGGCAAGCATACGCCAGGCAAAACTAGGCGATGAAAACATTCCTGCATACCTCATCGACCTCCCGCACTTTTTTGATCGAGCGGGAATCTACTCCGATGAAAACGGAGATTTTCAGGATAATGCCCAGCGTGCCTTTGCCCTTTGCCAAGCTGCTTTAGAACTGGAAAAGGTCATTGGCTGGCGACCTCATATTATTCACGCCCATGACTGGATGGCGGCACCTGTATGTGGATATTTAAATGCCCTACAAGTGGAACTGCCCGAGCCATCTAAAATCCGATCTGTTCTTACGATTCATAACCTCCAGCATCAAGGGGTCTTTTCCTATGAAGACTTTCTTTCCTCGGGTCTTCCAGATTCCAGCTGGGCGATGGATGGATTCGAAAAAAATGGCTCTCTTAACCTGCTCAAGGGAGGGATCCAAAATGCCGACAAAATCACCACCGTCAGCCCAACCTATGCCCAGGAAATCAGGACTCCTGCGTATGGATGCGGCCTGGAAACTAGCCTGCAATACCGGGGTGCCGACCTGATTGGCATTCTCAATGGGATTGATAAGGGAAATTGGAACCCTCAAAAAGACTCCTCTCTTACCCACTCCATAAGCCCAAGCCGACCCAAAGCGGGAAAACTTGCTTGTAAAGCTGATCTACTCAATCAATTTAATCTGGATTCAAATCTTGAAGCACCTCTTTTTGGCGTGGTCTCAAGACTATTTGAACAGAAAGGGCTGGATTTACTCATTGAAATCATGCCCCAGTTAATGGCTGAAACTCATGCAAGTTTTGCGATTCTTGGAAGTGGTTCGGCGGCGGAAGAACAAGCCTTTCGAGATTTATCTTCTTCCTTTCCCAATCGAATCGGTTCTTTCATTGGCTTTGATGATGGCTTGGCTCGAAAAATCTTTGCGGGCTCAGACTTTTTTGTCATGCCCAGCCGTTTTGAGCCATGCGGGTTAGCTCAACAGTATGCGATGAGATATGGTTCCCTTCCCATCGCTCGCAGAACAGGTGGGCTCGCAGATACTATTGAAACGCAAAAAGATGGATCCAAGCAACCCAATGGCTTTCTATTTACCGAACCCACGCCCAAGGCCTTGTGGATTACCATAAAGGAAGCCATCGAAGTTTTTGCAAACAACCGCAAATTTACCCAGATGCGTAAAAATGCCCTTTCCAAAAAGTGCGACTGGGATGAAGCAGCCAAAGAATACATCAATACTTACAACTGGGCTCTTGAAAAAAATCAAGCCTCCTAGCCTCCCCACTTTTAAAAAAGTAATCCACATAAAGATGGCACCTGTGGATAACTTTACCGCTCTTTTACAGCTTTCCACTTGCCCTCAATATTTTTGAGATACTAGCTTTAATGCCATAATTTTTTTGGCAGCTAATGATATCTAACGGACCTTCAAGAACCTTTACTCAAGAAGCAGTTGAGGCATGGTTTCGAAGGTTGTGCACCTCGGATTGGGAAACTCATTTTTCTCCCAAGCAACTCAAAGATGCCCAGAAATATTACCGTGAGGGGTATCTCTCAACGATCGATATTCAGGAAAACCAAGCGGTGATTACCAAAAAAATAAACCGGGAGGAAACCTACTCTGTGGTGGAGTGGAATGGGAAGGGTCCTGAAATTCGCACCTCCCTGGATGAGGAAGAACTGGGAATCGCGCTTGCTACCGCGGGATTGTATGAAATTGAAGAGCTTATTTCAGAGCTCCATGCAGATGATCCTTTACTGGGGGAAGGCTTATTGGATGATGACTCCGAAGAAGTTACCCAAAAAGAAGAATCCAATGAAGGTTCTGAGGAGTTCATTCCTGAAGAAAGTACTAAAATAAAACTTCTTGTTCGTATAGAAGTATCCGCTCAAAAAGGACTGAGGGTCACTCCTTCCTGGCAGAACAACAAAGCATCCCCAATTCCAGTATACTCCAAAGAAGCATCCCAACTGGAAGATTGCGACCGTCCCTCTTTAATGCGCTTTGTGGCCGAAGCGGGGAAATTTGGATTTCAATTTCAAAAAAGTGCAGGAGAGTTTTGGTTATCCGATTGGAAACAGGTCGCAAAATTTTCAGAGGAATACCTATCCGTTTGGGAAAATTCCTTCGAGGTTGAATACTTGGGAGATGCTCATTTGCTTAAGCAGGGGCAAAGAACATTAAGCTGGGAAATTGAAGCGAGGAGCCGGGACGAGCAAAGCATGATCCTTAGGGAAAACTTCCATATTGGAAACCGCAGGTTGGGCACTCAGCATATCCGTCGAGTCACCAAAGCTTCCCAGGGTGCAACATTTATCCACGGATATGGATTGGTTAAGCTTGATCAGGACCAAGTCGAAGATTTTGAATGGTGGCAAAGAAATCGTGGAGATGCCAAGCGAGCCAATTGGCCAAGATACATGCTTTTTTCTCTTTTTGCCCGAAAATATTTACGCACACGGGCGGACGGACACCTAGAAATTTGGCGAGACTCGATCAAAAATTTGGAAACCAATGGGGTTGGAAAGAAATTTTCATTTCTTCGCCCCTATCAAATGCAAGGAGTTGCCCACCTCCATGCCTTGCACCAGCTCGGTTGCCACCCCTTACTGGCCGATGAAATGGGGCTTGGAAAAACTGTCCAGACCCTTGCTCTAGTCAGCTCCAATCCTTCCCCTGCACTCCCCGATCTGGTGACCTGCCCAGCCTCCGTTGTCCCTGTGTGGGTAAAAGAGGCAGCCAAGCACTTTCCCAAGCTTAAGGTTCGTGTCTTATGCAAGGATGAAACTTTTGAAGATGCAGAGCATCCATGTCTTTGGATCGCTAGTTACACCCAACTTCGTAGACACCGTCACTTATTGGACAAGGTAAACTTCAGGTATGCAGTGCTGGATGAAGCCCAGCTCATTAAAAACCCAAAAGCAAAAGTGACCCAGGCCTGTTTATCCATCGAAGCAAACCACCGCCTCGCTCTATCCGGTACTCCCATTGAGAATTCTGCCTTAGATCTATGGACCATTTTCCGCTTTTTGATGCCCGGTTTATTGGGTGCCCGCAAAGAATTGGAAAAATCCCTGATGGAAGATTCAGCCAAAACCCTTCTGCTTCTGCGAAGACAAGTGACCCCCTTTGTTCTTCGAAGGATGAAAAACGAAGTCGCTTCTGAACTCCCACCCAAGCTGGAAACAGAACTCCCCTGCCCCTTAAACGATGAACAGAGAAAGGCCTATAAAGCTCTCGCAGAAGGGGGAATTCTGGAGCATGGAAATAATCTAAAAGAAGCTTTTCGCACATCATCCATGCATGTATTTTCCCTGCTCACCAGGTTGCGACAAGCATGTTGCGACCTTGCCCTCTTGCCGGGGAGGGAACATTTGCCCGCCTCAGGTTCCAAAAGCGATATGCTGATCGAGAAATTGCAGGACCTTTCCAATTCGGGGGCTAAAGTCTTGGTATTTAGCCAGTTCACCACCTTTTTGGATCTACTGAAAAAACGGATCAAACTCGAAATTCCAGACCTTGAGGTACTCGAGCTTACGGGCTCAACCCGGGATCGATCCAAACCGGTAGACCGCTTTGAATCGAGTGATCAACCAGCTGTCATGCTAGCCTCCCTCAAGGCCGCTGGGTTAGGAGTTACCCTAAAATCTGCTGATTATGTCTTTTTGATGGATCCGTGGTGGAACCCTGCGGTCGAAGAACAAGCGATCGATCGTGCCCACCGCCTTGGGCGTGAAAAACCAACTTTTATCTATCGTATGGTTACTCAGGGTACGATTGAAGAAAGAGTTCGCGAATTACAATTGGAGAAAAAAGAAACCTTTAGGCAGGTGATTGGCGACCTCGAAAAACCAAGCGGTTTAGCCGAGCATTTTTCATCTTTGCAGGAACTGATCGAACTCAAGGATTCCTAGGGATTTTCTCTGTTTCTTAGGATTTTTCGTCCAAAACTAACTTCGAGGTTAGATAGAATTTACCCAAGTAGAGGTATTGTTAATTTTTATTCTCATCCATCCATGAGTGGATAAGGAAAGCATCAGAAATTAGAGGGATTTTTCTTGTTGGTCAGAGCCTTTTTTACGCTTAATTCTGCGAAGATAAGACATTCCTGGTACCATCAATAGGCCAGTAACCATCATATAAGTGGATGGTTCCGGAACAGCTGAAAACTGAAGATAAAAAGCACCGCTATTATAAGAAACATACCAATCCGCACCCCACATATTTTCCTGGTATGCGATGTCATCGAAGCGGACATCAAAATAGGAACGAATCTCTGCATCGCTCCATTGAGAACCACCTGCCCAGTTGATGGTGGTGCCTTCTAAAAATTTCCATTGTGTGCCACCTTGTGACCAAAGGTTATCTCCGTTGGGAGAACCAGCAAGGTCGGTCGTTGGGTCCAATCCGAGGACATTAATAGTAAAAGTATCTGTTTTGTCTGTAAGATTAAGAGTGGTGAAATTCAAAAGATCCCAGTTTGTTCCGGCAGCACCTCCAAAATCATCAATTTCCCAATCATAAACACCCCCATCATTAAATGTTAATGTGCCTACCGTAAAAGACCCAACAGCAAGAGCAGAATCACCACCATGTCCCCTCGGAGCTTGTTTTTTGTCGTTATTAATGGAGGTACTCAAACCTTCTCCAGGTGCAATGACATCCACTTCATTGTTAGCTGAACCAATCGTTAAGCTACCAGCAATTGTGCCATCCCCCCCGACGAAACTCCTGCCACTTCCATCGGAATCACCTTGAACCGTGTAACCAGAATTTAAAGTCGTTCCAGAAGCAACCTCTAGCTTGCCAGTGTTGATTACAATTGTGTTTCCAGTATCACCCAATGCCTGTGCACTAGCAGCAATTATGCGACCACCTTTTATTTCGAGATCACTATCGAAAGTATTGGTACCATTCAATTTTAAAGCTCCAACGCCTTGCTTGACCAATTTCTCAGAACCAGAAATAACTCCACTTATTGTCTGAATATTGTTGTAATCATCGTCAGTGGAACCTGAAGAAACCCCAATTTTGACCTCGGTTCCACTGCCGGTAAGTTCAACATTACCTGAGAAAGAAGATACTGTATTGTTGGCAAACCCAAGTGTAACAATGTTATTAGAGGCACCTGTGTTATCAAGAACCAGAGTCCCTGAACCCTCTAGATACTCGACAGTTTGGGAATTTGCACCAGGTTTAAGAATTAATTTCCCCTCAGCTAGATTAATTCCACCACTGGCCGAGGCGTTATCGGTTGAATCGGCGAGGTTTAGATTACCGCTCAGGATTTGATCTCCGGCACCCGTTTTAAGGATGGTCAAGTCTGTGGAGTCTGAACCGGTCGCAGCATTATAAAAATTACCATCGAATTCGTATGCGTCAGCTCCTGTGTTTCCAGATGCAGAATGAATGGTTACTACATTCGCATCATTTCCACCATAGAGCCTTCCAGTTCCATCAAAACCACTGAAAACAGAAGACCCAATCCCACCTCCACTGTCTCCCACATTGATGGTTTCATCTCCATCAAAATAAGTTACGGTAGCGACAAAATCTCCTTCAGATAGTCCGTTGATAGTTGTATCTGATGTTCCTACTTTAGAAGCAGCATTTGCACTGGTGTTATCAAACTCAAATGCTAGAGTGGAAAGAGTACCGCTTCCGTCTGTTTCATGAAGACTAAGAAAATTTCCTCCTGCTCCAAAATCCCATGTAGAATCCATGATAGTGTTGTACCTTGCAACACCACTGCTTGCAGTAGTATTATCATAAAACCTTATTCCAATGAGCGTATGATTAGTAATTGCATTCAACCTATTTTCATAGGCATTAGGGTTGTTCGTGTTGTCCCCTAAATAATCGTTGTCGAGAGGATTACCATCATCATCATTTGAGAGAGAGTAATTATTTGCCGGTGCATTATCATTAAAATCAAGGCTAAATTTTGTCCTGAAATAAAATTCTCCTGCATTGACAGTTGTCGCATCCCAATCACGACCAATTTTGGTTTTGGATGTTAAAGGAGTCCAAACTCCTTTAAACAAATCCGTGTGATCTTCGTTGGGAGTATAACTACCACCATCTATGGTGCCGTCCGTATCGAAAAACCCAAGTTCAATCAAATCTCCAGTGTATGAATTCCCTGTTCCGGATGTAGCGAGTTTTGCCCCTGCAATGTCGTAAAGGTATTGAATTGTGCTCGGATCGGTATCGTCTCCGGCGAGTGGCGAACTTGAACCTAAATGGGTTCCCCAATCAATTATCCATTGCTCCCTAATTGTAGCACCAATTTCTGGGCATAAGAAAAACATTGCTCCAGAAACGAGCAACAGAGAAAAAATGCGGTTGGGCTTTAGGCTGGACACAGAACCCTATTAATTTCTCGCCGTAACCATACTAAGTCAAACTAAAATTAAGGAAGAATTGAGCCAAATAATTTGCCCAAGTTTTCTGAATGTAATTTGTGTACATTTCCTTGCAAAATATGACATTCAAGACTTAAGTTTATAAATTATAGCCCTGTTGAATTGTAATTGGTTTTCTTTATTGAGGATGATCCTTTGTAGCGTGATCAAAAAATACTTCATTACCCCCTTATGGTTAATGATTTACGAAATCAAAAAAAGTATACTTTTGATTCAATTCAGATTTCATTCAAGCCTCGTTCCCTTTCTCCCCTTTTTTTCTTTGCGCGCGAGAGTCCTATCGTTCGCCGTAAACTCTAAGTCAAAATCTTATAAAAATAATTCTTTTTTGAGAAACACAAAAGCCTCTCATAGTGACTATAATTTTTCCTTCTCTCTTCTTTATCCCTGCCTCATAGTTTTTACACTCTTTCTCCCCTTTCAACACGCACATACCGCACCTCAAATCTCTATTGTCTGGGGAACAACCACAAATGCATCTTCCTCTGATATCCTGAAGGGGTTTGATGGGTTGCCCTTGAGTGCCGGTGTTCAGGGAAATGGAGATGGAGATTTAGTAGAACTTGGTTATTTCTCAGAGGCCTCAACGGGAAGTCCTTTTTCGGGCACCTGGATTCCCTTAACCAAGCAAACCAAAGTTGGGGACTCCAGTTCAGGATATGGTTTTGGGAATGGTATGTTTATTTTTACCTCCAATTTCTTTTTAAATAGTGAACAGGTAGTAGTATTCCCAACCGAACCCAAAGAGTATTCGGAAGACTTAGGCTTCACCGTCACTTCTTCCACACCTGCCCCGGGCACTCCATTTTGCATTCGTTTTTACGATGGACCGCAAAGAGGTGAAGCAAGATACAATACTGTGACTGGAGATAACTGGCTATGGCCTGGCTTCCCCAATGGCTCCAGCATACCAACCAATTTATACATCAAGATCGCCTCAGGTTTTACACCAGCAGGGTCCTCCTGGAAATATGGCAGCAGATTTGAAGATAATGACCTAGCTGATCGATTTAAAACAACAATTACGCCTCAATATTCCATAGGTATTGCAATTTCCGAATATTCAAATGGTAGCGGTACGGTCCTTGATATAAACGGATCCTACGAATGGGGTGAAGTTGTTAATCTTTCAGCTGCCCCACAGACACACTCAGGTTTTATGGGGTGGATCGGAAAAGGAATCCAAGAACCTTGGAATCAAAATACAACCCTGACTGTTAGTGAAGATCAGACTGTTTATGCAGAATTCTTCGCCATACCATATCTTTTGAATTTAGATTCTCAAGGAGAAGGTTCAGTTTCTGGTTCAGGCATTTTTTCATTCGGAGATAGCGTTACAATTAACGCGTTTCCTAGCTATGGGCATTCTTTTGTTCGGTGGGAAAAGAATGGTGTACTAATTTCCACTTCACCAGAAACAACTATTTCTATTGAAGGAGATACCGATCTCACCGCCATATTTTCTCGAAATCAGTATCAAGTGAACATTGGTTCAACCATCGGTGGCACCTACGAAATACTTGATGATACGGGTTCAATCGCATCCACATACAGCCATGGATTTACCTACACCATTCGTGCGTTACCGGATAAGCACTATGGATTCAACAGTTGGGACAGTACAACCTCTGGCCTTTCAATGCTCGACAATGCAAGCTTTGCTCAAACCACATTTATTCCCACTGCCGATGCAAATTTCACTGCAATATTTAGCGAACTAAGCTATAAACTTAACATTGCTTCGACTCAGGGACATAGCTCTCTCACTGATTCAGGATATTTTCCAGCGTTAAGTACTGTTCCCATTCAAGTAGAAGCTGCAGAAGGGTTTGCTTTTGATTATTGGATAGATCCAATGGGAATTATCGCCGATTCCAACAGTCATATTACAGAAGTAAACATGAGTTTAATTTACCCTTATACAGAAGCATCCATCAGTGCGGTTCTTCGGCTCGATGATTATGATGAATCAGATATAAATATCACTTCCGGATATGGAGGGAATACCTTCATAGAAACTGATTCCTCTGGAGGGTTTACTCATTTTAACTCTTATGAGCTTAATGCTACTTCGATTCCTGGATATGAGTTTGACCAATGGATTGGAGATATCGAACAACTTCAATACGGCCCATATGAACCAATTAACCATGTGCTCATTGAAGGTTCCCTTTCTCTCCAGGCAAGTTACAAGCTAATTTATTTTAAAATTAATTTTGAGATTGAGGGCAACGGTGCTCCATATGGACCAGAAACATTTACAATCGCTGATACTCCAACTATTAAAGCTATTAGCTTCCCGGGATCGAGGTTTACACATTGGAGTGGAGATACTGATTTCTTGTTAAATCACACAGCTTCAGAAACTTTGATTCAGGCAGGGTTAGACGCTGTACTCAAAGACCTGAACTTCACCGCACATTTTGTGCCTGAGTCCTATGAAATTAAGTTTCGTTCTTATGGAAATGGCACTGCAAACATATTTTTGTCTAGCGAAGTTGAATATAGCGATACAATTGCTGAAAGATTTACTGTTGATTCCGAAACCCAAATCACATTCGAAGCTATAGCAGATAATGGTTGGACTTTTTCTAACTGGTCAGGCCTTCCCGACATTTCCGATCTTTTCGATCCCAATGCTTTCTTAGATCCATCTTCCACAATTATCTACTTCAAACCGACCAAAGACTTAAATATTACTTCAAACTTTGAAGTTTCCGAATACGACGACCAACAAATCGTTATTAATACAGGTGTTGGAGGCGACCTCTTTTATGAATCGGAGGAAAATGGTAATTTTATTCATTTCGTGACATACGATTTAAACGCATCTCCACAAAAAGGGTACCTATTTTCTGAATGGATAATTGACCCAGCAAAGGCAAACATTCTCAGTTATGGTATTGATCAACCAAATAATGAAATAACAATAAATGGTGAGGTGGAAATAAACGCTACCTTCTCGCTTATGCAATTCAATTTAAATATCAGTAGCAACGAGGGAGGGGGTGTCACGGGGGACAGTAACTACACCGTAATAAGTACGCCTGTAATTCAAGCAACTCCTCTAGTTGGTTGGGAGTTTAGCCATTGGTCCGGAGATATTGAATATTTATTGGATCCAGATGCTAAGCATACTCAAGTCAACCACTCTTCTTTAAATCTCAAGGACTTATCATTCACGGCGAATTTCATCAGGGAAATTCACGAAGTTTCTCTAAATTTAGATGGAGAGGGTTCATTCGATATTTTTCAGAATAATAATCTCACCGAATCTGATGCATCTCCTCAAGTATTGTACATCGACTCTGGCACACGAATTCGCATTGATGCCAACCCTTCAGGAGGTTGGAAATTTGACAACTGGTTAGGGCTACCTAATCCAGATGACCTAACCGATTCATCCCCCTCCTTAAATCCTGAATCCTTCAGTATTAACTTCATTCCTTCATCAGATGTTAATCTGACATCCCAACTAATTAGGGAAAGCTACACTCTTCAAATTTTGCCTCCCGATTTTGGGGGAAGCGTAACTGGAGGAGGTATTTATCCCTTCGAAACATTGGTTGATGTAAATGCATCCGCAAATGAGCATTTCATCTTTAAGCAATGGACTGGCGATCTGGATGCTCTTGTTAACGCTACCACTTTATCCAATAATAAAGTAATTATCCCCGGCTCAAATATAAGTATTAAGCCAATCTTTGAGCCAAAAGTATATGCAATAAACCGAAACCTAAATGATGATGGATACTTTGAGGTAACCGGAACTTACAACGACAATACTTACACAAATCTCAACGAGTACAATGCCACCTCAAGCATAACTATTACCGCCATTCCCAACGATTCTGAGACTTATATGCTTAACCACATCTATTGGGAAAATTCTTTGGAAGACAGCGGTTACCAATACTCATCCACAATAACCATTCCATTTTTAGACGGAAATTATTCCTTTTGGGCATCATTTGTGCCTAGAAACGAAATCGGATACTCACTTTTGAGCTACCCTCCTTATGGTGGAACTGCGGGTACAAACAATGACCTTAGTTCTGCGCAAACACAAAGACTGATTGCTAATCCAAATTCTGGATTCAGCTTTGTCGGTTGGAGCAGCCAATCTGCTGTTTCATTCTCTCCGAATTGGTCACTCCACTCTGTGGATACATCCTTGAGTGAAAACGATGAGGTTTGGGCAAAATTTCAGACTAAGACTCAATTTTTAAGCCTATCTTGTGATCTTGATAAAGGTACAGTTTCAGGTTTCTCAGATGAGATCTCATATGGTGATTACCTGACAATAACTGCTTCTCCTAAAGAAAATTATGCTTTTTCAGGGTGGGAAATCGTTAAAGAAATCGATTTTAATGTATCCAAAAATCAATCTACGATCGATGCTCAATTTTCGAGAATCTTTTTGAATAACAAGGAAAGTCCCGAGTTAAATCTCATTCGTGGGTACACATACCATTTTAGGTGTGATTTAAATGAAAGTGATCAATTTTTTATCTCAACTTCACCCATTACTGATGAAATTGAGTCTTCTTATCTCTCTGGGGTAACCGGAAATTTATCCTCCAATGGTATTTTAACATTTGAAGTACCCAATGATGCTCCATCAACTCTTTATTACCACAGTACCGGACAGAATTTTGCGGGTAATGTTATTCATATATCAGATGTATCTGACGAAACCATTCTCCCCAATCCACAAGACCCTGCATTAAATCAAAGAATTACTCATCATTTTGGGCTCATTGCCACATTCGAGAGAACAAGACATTCTCTGACTACAAATACGATCGGTGAAGGGGATGTAAGTTATACTTCCAAAGATTTTTATTTTTGGGGTGATGATATAAATATTACCGCCATACCAGATGAGCACTGGTATTTTTCTCGGTGGGAAGGAAATGGAGATTTTGATAATAACACATCACCAAATATCAACTTTCTCATATCCGAAGACACGCAAATACGAGCAATCTTCGACAAAACCCAATATGTTGTTAATGCAAGTGCAACTCCCGAAAGTTATGGGATAGTTGAAAACCCTTCCCAAACTTTTTCATTTGGTGAATATGTGACGCTCCTCGCAACTCCCTGGATCGGAAAACAATTTGATCAATGGAATTACTCAGTAAATCTATCCCTGGATAATCCCGATGACCAATTTAATCCATCCGCAAGTTTTAAAGTTCTCGGCAATGCTGATGTTAATGCAAGCTTCTCTAAAGTACCCATAAATATTGTAGTCGAGCATGTCTCAGTTGACCAAAACAATGAGGTCATCCCTGGAGATATTGGAGGAACTGTAAATGTACCTTCCTTAATCTATTACGGAGATATCGTAGAACTTGAATTAAACTCATCAACCGGATATACCCTACTTTATTGGGAGGATAATAATACTGGTAAGCAGATATCCTCTTCAGATAGCATAAGTTTTACTGCTTTTACTGATAGAAACTTAAAAGTCGTTTTAAGAAAGCTTTTCTATCAATTAGATATCAATCAATCAACTGGCGGATCGGCTTCGATCCTTACAGACCCACCTTTTTACTGGAGAAACCCGGTAAATATAACTGCTGTACCAGATGAACATTGGGAATTCGTTCAATGGGTTGGAATCGGTTCTAATAACCTTGAGTCTTCTACCGTAGCCCAGGCAATTCTTAGGATAGAAAGAGACAGCAATCTTACCGCCGAATTTAAGAGAAAGGAATACAGCTTAGAAGTGAGTGCCACCCCAAAAGGTTATGGACAAGACCAAATTATACCTGCACTCAACTTTGAGGATAATGCAACCATTCAAGCCAATGCTATGGTAGGGAAAGAGTTCGAAAGATGGGAAATAGAGTACAATGCAACACTAGCTTTTGGATCAAGTCTTACAGATGAGTCAGCCACTTTCTTTATAAACGGAGACTCCAAAATAAAGGCTCACTACAAATCTAAAGTTTATCAAGTTAACTCTCGAGTTGTTGTTGTTGATGAAAATGACACTGTGCTAGAGGATAAATTTGGTGGAATTATTGTTGGTCCACAAGAAGCCGAACACAACTCCACCGCTCTTTTTGCAATCACATTGAGCAATGGATATCGCTTAAAAAAGTGGGCAGCAGAAGACATTAGAGGTGATTACAATTCAACTAGTGCGGACTGGAATCATACAATGAATAATAGCGATCTCAATGTGACTGCCTATGTCACTCCAAGAAAATATGAAATTAATGTTTTGGTTACTCCTGCAGGTAGTGCAGATATAAGTCTTAATGGGCAAGATTTTAATAATAATTACTCTCAAGATGATTTTTCCTACGGAGACGAAATTATTCTTACCTCAACTCCCAGCAGTGGGTATGAGTTTGTAAACTGGAGCACAACAGGAACAATTTTTTCACAACCAGGCCAACAAAATCAGACTTTTGAAATAACCAACGATGTATACATTACCGCAAATTTCGCACCAACTGGAGGAGTTAATCTAACATTACTATCTGAACCAAGTGGGGCCGCTTCTTCATTGTTAGGTGGTAATAAAGGACCTTACTTTTACGATCCAGCTCATAGTATAAAGGCAACAAATAAATGGGGGTACATATTTAAATATTGGGAATATAATAATTCTCCCGCGGTTGGTATTGTTAGAGATGCATATTCCTCTACAACATCATTGAGGTTAGACAGAGACTTAGTTCTGACCGCCGTTTTTGAGGAAGATAATTCCACCCAATCAGATTCTGGAGAAAAATTCCTACTTAATGTCTATTCCAGCAATCCTGCTTATGGAACAACAACTGGTTCTGGATTCTTTGTAAAAGACAACAATACAACCATTAAGGCTGAAGCTAAAAATGGATATAAATTCTCACATTGGGAAGGCGAATTTATCTCAGATTCTTCTGCATCGACCACAGATGTAAAGGTTACCAAAAAAATGACCGTAGTAGCACATTTTCAATCTATTGATTTACCTACTGAGCCTCCTATAGACCCCGATATTTCACCTCAGAAATTCACCCTAACAGTTTCTTCCAACGATTCCACCATGGGCGAGGTTAGCGGATCGGGTGTTTTCCGCGGCATTAGGATGATCAAAGCCTTACCTGGAAGTGGCTATGAATTCTCGCACTGGGAAAGTGAGGGAAATTATATCTCAGATCCTTATGCATCTATTACGGAAGTAGATGTCCAATCAAATATCACAGTGACTGCATATTTTCAAAGGATCGGTTTATTTGATGATACAGAGTTTATCGAAAGTAATTGGTGGAGAAATCCTTGGTTTGGATACTTTTGGAAAGATTTTAGGGAAGATTGGATATTTCATGAAAAACTAGGTTGGATCTTTTTAAATAAAGAAGATGACAGCTCAATTTGGATATGGACGAAGAAGCTGAACGGTTGGTTCTGGACTGCAAAGGAGCATTATCCCTACCTGCATAGTGCATCCTCACAAACTTGGTATTGGATTAATTTAGATAAATCTGACTTTACCGAATTAGTGATTTACGATTACGCCAATGCCAAGTGGCTCTCTTTGCAGTAATCCGTTGCTAGATCTATAAAGCCCAATAAATTAAACCAGTTTGGCTTTTATATTGGGTAGTGCACCCTAGAAATAAAGTCTCTCTGAGATTCACCCAACACTGCGGATGATTTCCAAAATGGATGACTTGTAAGAAATAAGATTCTACCTGTTTAAAATGAAAGACTTGTAGAAAATAAATAAAAAACTAGCAGACTTAATATTTCTGCGTGAAATTAAACCGAATCAAGGACAGGGACATTTCGCCACAAGAGAAACTCCCCTAGCAAAACTTGCCTTTATAAAAACTTTTAAAGCAATCTAGCTATTTGTATATTTTATTCTGCAGTTGGGTTTGTAGCTTCAATAAAGCTTTTAACTCCCCCGGTAGCACCCCGATAAATGATAATACCATCGGAGGCACCAACTTCCAGGTTATCCTGAGAAGAATCGTCCGTGTAGCGCCAACCACCACCAGAAATAACAACTTGTGGCGCAGATGTGTAACCGGATCCTCCTGCACTTACCGTAAAAGTAGTGCCAGATGTATTTACTGTTCCATGGGCACCAGATCCACCACCACCAACCGCATACCATTTCGGAGAGGCAGTGTAACCAGCACCGACATTCCCAATATTCCATACTGGAGAACCTTCATCAGATTTAAAGTTCACATCTCTTTGTTTCTCGATAACAACATAACCATTTCCACCGCCAACAACCTCAAAATTTCCAGATAAGTTGGAATAAACAACCGAACCAGTGCCATTAGTATCAACGGATTCTCCGGTAGTTGCATTTACCTCGTTAGCACCGTCCTCTGAGAGCATGTAACCCTGAATTTCCGATAGTGTAATGGTAAAACCAGTTAAATTCGAAGTGGTTCCATTAATCGATATCTTGGTATAATTACCATCATTGTAATTAGTAACTGTAGAACTACCCGCAGTATCAGAGCAACTCTGCAAAGCAGTTACACTTCCAGAACCAATAAACAAATCGCTAGCTGAAACGCTTCCTGACACAGATTTTGCACCGGCTTTCATTGTAGTGGTTACTGCAGAATTTACACCTGATTTATACCAATAAGGCTTCCAAGTAGAGCCAGATAAAACAGTAATTGTATCCATATCGGAATCATCCACTGAACTTCCTGCCCTGAATTTTGAGTTGTCGGAATCAGCGATTTCAGTGGATGGGATAATCTCAGTTAGAAGAAGGCTCATTCCAAAAGGGTTATTAGCAATAAAACTATCTCCACTAACAGGAAGATAGATTTGAGAAGGAGTATCATCTAGGCCAATCTCAGATTCAACAGTCACCGTACCAGAAGATCTACGCGTGATTATGAAAGCCTCATCAGGATAGATCACAGTGTTGTTACATTTAACCGATGCTCCTTTGTCTCTCGTATACCAACCAAAACGCCCACCTCCTGAAATATGAACATACCTAGTGTAGCCGCCAAGAGTAGGATCATATACATAAACCCAATCTACACTACTCCCAGTGGTTCCACGCCAACTCGTGGCGGAATTCCAGTCAGAATCATCTATTGCATATGATCCAAATATAGAACCGAGGGTAGCCGCAGGGACAACCTCCACTAAAGTATCAACTGGAAAATAGGTCGATAAAGTTGTGGGCTCACCATTGGCAAGATTGGACATATCCAGTGTTAGTTTAGTTTGTGAGTTGCCAGTAATTAAAAAGCACCTTCCGTAATAAGAACTGCTTTCATCAATAATTCTGGCGAAGTGAGGACCAGCCACTATGGTAATATCTGCTGCAGTGTAGGAAGTACCTCCACTCGAAACGGTAAAACCAGTAATTTCACCGCTTCCATTGATCGTTGAAGTGACCTCAGCATTATCTCCCCCCCCATCTGATGGAGAAATTATAACTTCAGGAGCAGATGAAAATCCTTCCGTCACTGTCATACCGCCGTACGAAAATGTAACACCAGTAACACTCCCGCCAGCAACTGTTACGGATGCTTGAGGAATCATCACATCCGGGTCAAAAGAACCTGCAGCATAGAAGGGATTTACCGTATCATTGTTATCATCCGTATCGGTTGCGAAAGTAATGTTGTTATCACTATTCGAAACGGCAGAAACAGTGCCTCGGAAAACAGCAGGACCAAAGGAAGAGGCACTAACGATTTTGTAAGTGGGGTCAGTCGAGTTTCCTTCGGCAATTTCAAAAGAATTTGAGCCAGACATTCCGCCTACATTTGCATGAAGGCAGACTGGAAACATAAAAAGGATTAGAAGAATGGGCTTAATGTGGCTTAATAATCTCATGATGTAAATTAGGACAAAGGGATAAGTATTATTAGCAGAAGTTAACTTTATAATACAACAATCTTCATTTTTTTAATCGAAGTAAAGGGATTTATAAAAAATTAACTCAAGGATTTCTGATATGTAAATATTCCTATGGCTAGAAATGAAAGATTTGCAATCCACCAACCGTATCCATTGGAGCCAATGGATTGCCCCAAAGTCGTGCCCATGGCGAAGTAAAATAAGCAAATTAAAACCCCAATAAACAAATTGGCATAGGTTTCTTTGCGCCCACTCCTCACGGCGACACTAACCAAAAGGGCAGAAAGAGATAGAGGAGAGCAACCAAGGGAGGCATATTTGTTGAAATGATTGTATGCACGAATTGTATCAAAACGATCCAAGTTACCATTCTTTTGCATATTCCTAAACTCAACTAGAGAAAGCCTTTTCATATCCCGCTCAAGCGCTGGTGTATCGATGCTAAATCTCATCGGTTGTTTCCACTTCTCAAAAGAAACAAAGTTCGATTGCTTAGTACTTCCTGCGGTGTTGTGCTCCAAAGACTCATAGTCAACCTGTTCAAGAAATAATTCGATTGAACCCGCCTCCCGGTCTTTGATCACGATAGATTTTTTGGCGTGTAAAATGGCCAACAACTCACGATTTGCCGCCCATAAAAGGATTCGGACATTTTCCCAGTTATCCCCCACCCCATTTCCAATGGAAAGTGTGGCTTGAGTGATTTGCTTTTGCAATCCGGCATCCAAACCTCCCATAAGATTTTTATCCCCCTCACTATCAAGCTTAAAGGCAATTTCCCTCCCACTATCTATCCAACTCTGAAAGTCTTCCCAGATCATATTACGCACACGATGCTCAAAGGTTCCACGGGATACGGGTGACCAGTGCAGCGAAGCAAAACAGCTAATAGCAGTAACCAGTAAGGCAGAAAAAAATACAGGTGTCGCCCACAGGGATCGCTTAATTCCCAAGGATTGCATAGCCAGGACTTCGCGATCTGCGGACCATCTACCCACACAAAAAATAACCGCCAATGAAAAACCGAAGGGCAATCCAAGCGATAATGCAAAGGGAATCATCAGGGAAATCAGTTCCATGAAAAGTAGAGGGGATATAGAAAGAGCCCGAAAAAGAGCTTCATCGTTTTTGGATAAATTCCCGTACAAAAGAATAATCGTCAGAACTAGGGTTGAGAGAAGGGTTACTCCCAATATTTCCCTGAAAATATAATTCCGGATGATTTTGGATGAATGAATTTTCACTAGATCAGCCAAATTCGATTGCATCTAAATCCTCTCTGGTATCCACCCCGATCGTACCATGGGCAACAATTTCAACAGCGATTCGTTTTCCATTTTCCAAGGCTCTCAACTGCTCGAGCTTTTCTAAATCCTCTAAATCTCCAGAAGGGATTCTTGAAAAGTCTTCCAGGAAGTCCTTTCGATATCCATAGAGACCAAGATGTTTATGAGAAAAAGAGTTGAACTGCCCGCCCTTCTCTCGGTCATAAGGAATAGGGCTTCGGGAAAACATGAGGGCAAACCCCGAGCGATCCAAAACCACCTTTACCTGATTGGGGTCCGTGAAGTCCTCCTGTTTCAAAAAAGGAGTGGCCAAAGTGGCAAGGTCTGCCCCTTTTTTATGGATTGCCCTAGTTAGGGCTAATATATGATCTCTGGAGACAAGAGGTTCATCGGCTTGTACATTAAGCACCACTTCTCTTTGTAAGGTTTGATTAGCTTGAGCAATCCGATCCGTTCCGGATGGTAAATTTGGGTTGGTTTTAAGGGTGCTAAAACCCGCATCCTCCAATGGCTCAGCCAACTCTTCTCCATCCACAGCAAAAAAAAGCTCATATTCGGGCACTTGGTCCTGTAACCGATACGCAGTTCTTAAAATTAACGGCATACCCCCTGCATCTGCCAGTAGTTTTCTAGGGAAACGGGAAGATGCAAGCCTCGCAGGTACTATGATCGTGGGTAGGGATGAATCTGCCATGAGCCTTAAATTTGCATTTATTGGGTAACTTCTTGGGTTGTCGCAAGCAAATTGCTGTCTAGACTCTAGTGTCGATTATGTCAGTTGAAATTTCAGATTCCCCTGCCCAGACAAAGATGCCCGATCGTTTTTCCTTACCCGACGCCAAGGGAAGATTTGGTCCGTATGGTGGGAGCTATGTCCCGGAAACGCTTTACCACCCTCTTCGTGAGTTGAATGATGCCTACATTGAAGCCAAGAGCGACCCTAGTTTCAAACAAGAACTGGATCAATTGTTGAGAGAATTTGCTGGTCGCCCAACCGAACTTTATTATGCCGAAAGACTGACTCAGGAAATTGGGGGTGCTAAAATTTATCTGAAAAGAGAAGACCTTCTTCATACGGGTGCCCACAAAATAAACAATGCACTCGGACAAGCTCTGCTTGCCAAAAGAATGGGCAAAAAACGCATCATCGCAGAAACAGGTGCCGGGCAGCATGGGATCGCTACTGCATCCGTTTGTGCAAAATTTGGCTTGGAGTGTAAAATCTACATGGGAGCTGAGGATATGCGCAGGCAGGCACTGAATGTATTTCGGATGCGACTAAGCGGAGCCGAAGTACATGGAGTGGAAGCAGGAAGCAAAACACTCAAAGAAGCGATCAATGAAGCCATGAGAGACTGGGTGACGAATGTACGTACCACCCACTACATTTTGGGCTCAGCACTGGGTGCCCACCCCTACCCTGGCATGGTTCGTGATTTTCATCGCATCATCAGTGAAGAAACAAAAAAGCAATTTCTAGAAAAAGAGGGAAGACTGCCTGATGAAATGATTGCCTGCGTCGGGGGAGGAAGCAACGCGATCGGGTTTTTCTTTGACTTTCTCGAAGAAACCAAGGTTCGCTTGGTGGGTGTGGAAGCCGGAGGCCGGTCCCTGGACGAGGGAGAGCACGCAGCTCGTTTCGAAGGCGGAAAGCTTGGCGTTTTACAGGGTTGTAAAACCTGGATCCTGCAAAACTCCGACGGACAGATCAATCCAACCCATTCCGTTTCAGCCGGTTTGGATTACGCGGCTATTGGTCCGGAGCATGCTTTTTATCGCGACTTAAACCGAATTGAATTTGCCAATGCTGGCGATGAAGAGGCCCTGGAAGCCTTCAAGCGATTGTCGTCCACAGAAGGTATTTTGCCTGCCCTGGAAACATCTCACGGTTTGGCTCATGCCTTCAAAAGGGCTAAGCAAATGAAAAAGGAGGAATTATTGTGCGTAAACCTTAGTGGAAGAGGAGATAAGGACGCGATGGAGGCAGCCAGGTTAATGGGGGTTAGTGGTCTCCCAACAATGAAAATTTCATGAAAAGCATGACCGGATATGGGCGGGCAGACTTTAGCCTACCCTCTCATTCTGGAGTCATTGAACTTTCTGCGGTTAATAAAAAGGGCTTTGAGTTTTTATTAAACGGACCCAAAGAGTGGCAATTTTTCGAAAAAAAAGCTCAGGACCTTATTCGCTCCGCAGCGGAGCGAGGTCGAATCAGACTTTCAATCCAATTACATCCACCTGGTAGATCTGACCTTGCTGCAAGCTCTCTCCAGTCGAATCACATATCAGAGCAACTAGATACGCTTAAAAAAATCTGCGTAGAAAGCCAGGTGCCTTACACCCCTTCCGTTGAATTAATATACAGGATTTTATCCAACTCTGAAAAAGACACTGCTTTGCCCCCTCTGGAGATGGTTGAGGATCAATTAACTGATTCGACCCTCCTCGCTCTGGAACAACTCGTATCGATGCGCCAGCAGGAGGGTTCAACCTTGGCGGATGACCTGAGAAAGCGGATTACTACCCTTCGGCATCTTGTCACCCAAATCGAATCACTTACCAAAGGGCTCGCAAACGAGTGGCGGGATAGACTCTTGCAAAGAATCCGGGAAAGTGGATTGGAAATAGACTGCGAAAATGAATCTGTCCGCAAGGAGTTTACCGTTTTTTCTGAAAAATCAGATGTATCTGAAGAAATTACCCGTATCCATAGCCACCTCGATCAATTTGAAGATTCTTGTAAGCGAACGACCCCGATCGGAAGAAAGCTTGAATTCATTGTCCAGGAACTAGGTAGAGAATTTAACACCCTTGGTTCCAAGTCTCTGAAATCAGAAGTCACTAATGAGGTGATTAGTGCAAAAGTAGAGATCGAAAAAATTCGAGAGCAGGTGCTCAATATAGAGTAAACCCGCCGCAGGAACTGCCTACAGCCAAGGACTTTCTGGGTTAAGTCTTTACAGTGGTTTTGGGATCGGTAAAGCCGATAATTAAATAAACAATTGCCCCAATAAAAATTGCCGAGTCGGCAATGTTAAAAATTGGGTAATCGTAGTTGATAATCGGCAAATAAACATCAATAAAATCTACCACTTCTGCAGGTTCGCGAAATAACCGGTCCCCCAAGTTGCCAGCAATACCACCTCCAATTAAACCAAAAACAATCTGAAGCATATGCCTTTCGAGCTCCAAATGCTTCCGGAAAAGAAAGATCGAGACAAGAGCGAAACTGGCAAGTAAGGTTAAGGCTTCAGGATAATCTGAAAAAAGACTCCAAGCCGCCCCGGGGTTGGTCACATAAGTAAACTCAAGAAATGCAGGATTTCCTTCGATGGCATCGATGACCACAATTGGGTTTCTTCTAAGTTCAACCGCATGCTCCACCACCCAGGTCTTGGTCCACTGATCTGCAATGAGTATGAGGATCGAAACGATCCAAAACCTTAAATAACGGGACAAAAGAAAAAAGAGTTAGGAAAAGAAAGTTGGGGAGAAAGGATTAATCTTCTTCTCCCATGGTCGAGTCTGCCAAAGTGGCAAAGGACCCGGATCCAAAATCCCTTTCTTTTATTCTTCCTCGCTCAAATTGATTCTGACCCTCAACCGAAAACCGTGTAAAAGGCACTGCTTTAAGGCGGTTTTTATTGATAGGCTTTTGGGTCTCCAGGCAAATGCCGTAAGTGCCCGCAAAAATACGATCAATTGCATCTTCGATTTCTTCGAGAGCCTCGTGGTCATTAGCAACCATGGAAAGGGCTAAATCACGGTCAAAAGTCTCGGTACCCGCATCGCTTGAATTAATCGAAAGCTCTCCAGACTCCCGAGCAGAAGCACCAATTGTCTCACTCGATCTCTCCCCTATAGAACCTTTTAAAGCGTTCCTTAAGGACATGAGGGCCTGAAAAAAGGGCAACCATTGCTTCGGAACCTTAGACTCGTCACGAATAGGCCTGCCAACCCCTACGGAAGGAGAACCAAACCCGAGGATATCATCAATTGAAGCAGTGGATATCTTCTTAACCTTAGAGGATTTAGTTTCTTGAACTTTCTCCGCTTTAGAAACCTTAGTTTCACTGGCCTCCTTGGTCGCTTTGTTCTTCGAGCTAGATTTTTTCTTGGCTTTTAAGAAGCTTAAAGCGTCTTCAAAAGAAAAAGCGTTACTCTCCACCTTGCTTTCTTCATTTTGAGATTTCCCTAGAGTTTGGGAAACAATCTCTTTCACTTTACTGATCCGATTGGATACTTTCTTTTCCGAAGGTGCTTTTGTAGGCGGAACTTTTTTGGCCTTAGGTTTTACGGAAGAGGATTTTACCCCTTTCTTAGCTTGGGAAGATGAAGTTTTTTGGGGGCTTTGGGACGCCGTACTTACTTTCTTTGGTGCTGCCTTCTTTGCCACTTTTGCTTTGGCTTGAACGGGAGTGCTCTTCTTTGCCACAGCAGCCGGTTTGGATGCTTTTTTGGATGCAGTCGATGGCTTAGTAGCTTTGGGCTTCGCTGACTTTGCTTTGGTAGAAGGTGATGCTTTCTTTTTGGCGGTCATGACAGAGAATTTTCGCAGAATATAATTTCAAGAAAGGTTGGCAAGCACTTCGGCACATCGAGGAGATACTTCACCCCATGGTTCCACATGCACAAGCTCAGGAACCCACCTCCAACTCCTGGGACAACGAACCCCCGAGGCATGTTGAGCGGATACACGAATATCTTCTCCGGCAGGTAGTGGACATACGATTACCTGAGATACTATGAAAAGTTCAGCAAGTTCATCCGAATGAAAACGCTTCACTGTATGGTCTAATTCACAGCCCTCTGGAATATGTAAGCTTACTTCAGCATCCAAGGACTGCCCAATCTCCTTTTTAACCCTTAAATTTTCCAAAGACTCATTTACTTTTGATTCCTTCAGGTTCAACAGGGTCTGAACATCGATACAAACTTGCGATTTTTCAGTTAGATCGGTGACATTAGGCCATTTCTGAAGGGCCAGACAATCATCGCAATACTCCTCTCTCTTTTGAAGAAAAGACCACGCTTCATCTGCAATATAAGGAGTAAAAGGGCCAATTAACTTGAGCAAAGAACGAAGGATAGAGATTAAGGCAGACTGGGTGGAACGCCTGAGTTTATCATCAGGCCTCAGGGTGTAGAGTCGGTCTTTGATAATATCGTGGTAGGTAGAAGACAGAACGCCGGAACAAAAACGATTAATCGTTTGAATCGCTCGATGAAATTCGTACTTTTCGCAGCAATCCGTTACTTCCTGAATTAATTCATTTGTTTTGCCAAGTGCCCACAAATCGATCGACGACATTTCTTTGGTCTGTACCAAGTGCTCGGTCTCGGAAAAGTCATGCAGCGCACCCAACTGAAAGCGTATCGTATTCCTCAGGGTCCGATATGCCCGAACGGTTTGATCCAAGATTTCATCAGACAATGGAATATCCCTGCGAAAATCCTCTGAACACACCCAAAGGCGTAAAACATCCGCCCCATACTTGGTCACATAAGAGTCAGCTGTTTGTGGCTTCCCATCGCTCTTGGAAATTTTCTTTCCTTCCCCATTGACTACAAATCCATGGGTTAAAATCCTGCGGTACGGGGGAGCCTTGGAAGAGATCATACTGGTCCATAAAGAACTCTGAAACCACCCTCTGTGCTGATCACTTCCTTCCAGGTACAAGTCCGCTGGCCAAGAAATCTTATCAGAACCACGAAGGACGGCTCGGTGACTGCACCCGGAATCGATCCAAACATCCAAAGTGTCCTGACCTTTACTCAGCTTTCGGCCTTTCCATTCTTCGGGTAAATCAAACCCATCCAATAACTCCTCAGCAGAGTTGGAAAACCATACATTACAGCCAAGCTTGGAAACTTTATCCGCCAAGAAATGTATAAGCTTGGAATCGAGTAATGCATTTCCATCTTCATCGAAAAACACTGGAATAGGCACACCCCAGGATCGTTGCCTCGAGATACACCAATCAGGCCTGGACTCGAGAAATCCATTAATTCGGTTCCGTCCCCACTCTGGCGTGAAAGAGACTTCTCCGATCCCGTCCATGCAACGCTGTCTCAACCCATCTTTATCCAGAGAGACAAACCACTGGTCCATCGCCCGAAAAATAACTGGAGATTTACTACGCCAACAATGCGGATATTGATGGTTATGTTTCTTGTGGGATAATAAAGCCCCCGATTCGGAGAGGATTTGAAGAACCGCTTGGTTTGCCTTGGATCCATCCTTTTTTTCGAGCACAGAGATTCCCACCAAATCGCTGGGGATTTGACCATCATCCACATATTTCCCTCCATCATCCAAGGGACAGTAAATTTCCAGTCCATGCTCTAATCCAGTAAGGTAGTCATCCAAACCATGACCAGGTGCAATATGCACGCACCCAGTGCCTGTATCCATGGTTACATATTCTGCCGAAACAATCGGGCTTTCCCGGTCTATAAATGGGTGAGATGCGACCTGACCGGCAAGGTCTGAACCCAGACATGTATCTTCAATTGTGAAGCCCTCAAGCTTACATTCCTCTGCAAATGCTTCAACCCGTTGTTCAGCAATCCAGTAATATACATCTTCGTGAGAAACCTTGCAATACTTCTCACGCGGATGAACGGCCACCGCAAGATTGGCAGGTAGAGTCCAAGGAGTCGTCGTCCAAATAACCACAAAGCCTTTTTCATCTTCCTTTAATTGGAATCGTACAAAAATAGAAGGGCTCACGTGGTCTTTGTATTCAATCTCTGCCTCCGCCAGAGCCGTTTGGCAAGGGATGGACCAGTACACAGGTTTTTTGCTTCGGTAAATGAGGTCCTGCTCGACGAAATCTGCAAAGGTCCGAAGGATTTCAGCCTCATAAGCAGGATTCATGGTGCGATATTCATTTTCCCAGTCAGCAAGTACGCCCAACCGTTTAAATTGTCCTCTCTGAGTCTCAATGTATGATTTTGAAAAATCCTCACATTCTTTCCGAAGTTGAACGGAATCAAAATCGACCTTCGCGTCTCGTAACTTCTTGGTAACCTTGTGCTCGATGGGTAAACCATGGCAATCCCACCCAGGAAGGTAGGGCGTAGAAAAACCCTGAGCATTTTTAAACCGAAGAATCGTATCTTTAAGGATCTTGTTTAATGCAGTACCCACATGAACATCCCCGTTGGTAAAGGGAGGACCATCATGCAAAATAAAGGATTCTCCTCCTTGGTTTTTCTCCTGCATCTTAGCATAAACTCCTGATTTCTCCCAATGTTCCATGCGGGCCGGTTCGCGCTCAACTGCATTGGCTCGCATCGGAAAATCGGTTTTGGGGAGATTTAAGGTGTCCTTTAAGCTTTCGGGGGAGTTCATCTTATCAATCTTAGCGTGCAAGTGGGAAAAAGATGTAGCAATACACCGTCAAGTCAAGGGAAGACGCCTTACTCTTGCCTGATTCTCCTTGCCTTTCAAATCGCACCATCCACCCTAACTCTTCAAATTTACACATGTATGAATTATTAAATCACTGGATTTCTCCAATCTTAGAGAAATCACAAGGAATTTACTTCCTCTTGCTCGCACTGTGTATTGCGGGCGGGTTTTATTTACTCATTAAAGGGGGCGATTGGTTGAGCGATCATAGTTCTAACCTCGCTTATCAGTTGGGCATTCCACCGGTTGTGGTCGGTTTGACGGTGGTATCGATTGCCACCTCCACCCCCGAATTATTTACCTCCATATCGGCCTTAAATAGTGAGTCACCCGGCCTGATCTTAGGCAATATCATTGGGTCCAACATTGCCAATATTGCTTTAATCCTTGGAATTGCTTTGCTTATCGGGTCCGTCCCTACCCAAAATGCTGTCCCCCTGTCGCAAAGAGTCTGCCTAGGGTTGGTCACCATTGGGTTTTGTGGATTTTTAATCTTTTCCGCCCAACATGAAATTGGGCGAACGGCAGGGATTATTTTTCTCGTTTTTATTGCCTCCTATCTCATCGTTCTCTCGTACAAAGCGATCAGCCAAAATAAGGCGGAAAGAGATAAGTCGGAGAATTTAGGTACTCTCAACCAAGAACAACCCGCCATTCTCCTTTCTCTCCTGATGCTTATTATCGCGACCTTAGCTTTATGGACAGGAGCAGACTCCTTGGTTTATGGATCGAAAAGCTTGGCAGAACTTGGAGGCATTCCTGAAGAGTTAATTGGTTTCACTTTACTTGCCATAGGTACCAGTTTACCTGAGTTAGCTGCATCCATCAGCTTAGTTAGGAAACAGCAAAATGCCATGCTCCTAGGAAACATCGTCGGATCCAATCTTTTTAACATCTCCCTCATAGGAGGTTTAGCAGGTCTACTTGGGCCAGTGCGTAGTTCTGCTCCCCATGCCTGGGTCGATTACATGTTCCTTATAGCAACAACCCTCCTGCTCATTTACTGGCTACAAGGAAAAATCTTAAACAAAACAAACGGTTATGTCCTGTTATTGATCTATGCCGCTGCCAGTGCAGCCACATGGATTCTTAATTCCTAAAGATGGTTTTACTCTTCCTATCACCTCGAAATAGAGGTGAAAGAGAAGTTAAAAAACTTATGCCTTTTCTCCGACCTGAAAGCGTAGGAACTTTTCTACTTTGAGAGAAGAACCTGCTTGCTTGGAGACTTCATCGACAAATTGCTGAATCGATTGATCAGGATTTTTCACAAATGGTTGCTCAAGCAAACATACACCAGCGTAATATTTCTCTAATTTACCGGTCACAATCTTTTCAATAGCTTGGGCAGGTTTACCTTCCGCTTGGGCGTTGGCAATTTCCTTTTCTTTCTCAACCAATTCGGAGGGTACTTCTTCTCTGGATACGCAAACTGGGGAAGTCGCCGCAATGTGCATGCAAATATCCTTGGCCATCGATACGACTTGGTCATTTCCTGCCACATCGGATGAATCAGAGCTGACGGAAAGAAGAACCGCCACTTTGGCACCCGTATGCACATAGGACTCCACTAAGCCTGACCCGGAAGGGGAAAGAATTTCGGATCTTGAAATTTGAATATTCTCACCGATTTTCGCAACTTGCTCGGTTCTCTTTTCTTCAAGATCAATACCAGGGTTTTCCAAAAGCTCGCCGGCTATGGAAGTTGAGAAAGCGACAAAATCTTCATTTTTAGCCACAAAATCAGTCTCACAATTCACCTCGACCAAGATGCCCTTGGAGCGATCGGATGATATAGACTGAGCGATCACGCCCTCACTTGCACTACGCCCAGATTTTTTGGCAGCCGTGGCTACTCCTTTTTTACGAAGAATGGATACAGCTTCATCCATATCTCCATTACTTTCCGCTAAAGCACGCTTACAATCAATTAGGCCTGCGCCGGTTTTTTCGCGCAAGGACATCACACTATCTTTCGTAATAGACATTTTGAATAATTAGTACTGAGGTTAAGATTAAAAAAAGGGGTGAAGGTCAGCTCTTAGCTTCTTCAGCAACGGGTTCTTCAGCGGCAGGCTCATCCGATTTTTCAGCATCTGCTTCACTCACCGCACTAGGCTCCTCTTTAGTTGAATCGGAATTCTCTTCAGATTCATTGGCTTGCTCCGCTCTCTTGCGGTCATCGAAATCCATTTCGTCATATCCTTCAGGAAGAGTGACTTCTGGTTCGTCTTCGTTTTCAAGAAAATCAGGTTCCTGAGCAACAGGAGTAATGTCCTTCCTTTTGGTAGGAGCCTGTACCCTCTTGGAAGCACCAGATTGAATCGCATCCAGGATCACATCGATAATAATTCGAATCGATTTTGTGGAATCATCGTTCCCAGGGATCGGGTGGGATAGAACAGATGGATCAGAATTGCTGTCCACTAGAGCAATCACAGGAATTTTGAGACGGTTGGCCTCGGCAACTGCGATTTCTTCGTTAAAGGAATCGACCACGAATAAGGCACCTGGAATTCCCTGTAAATTCAAGAGACCTTCGAAATCTCTGTGCATACGAGCCATTTGACGCTTAATCGCGGCACTTTCTTTGCCGTGCATTTTATCTAAGCTGCCGTCTTCTTCCATCCGCAGGAATTTTTTGTATTTCGCAATGCTGTTGGAAACGGTCTCGTAATTGGTCAAAGTTCCACCCATCCAACGATTTACACAAAAAGGCATGTTGGTGGCAGCCGCTAATTCGCGGATAGGTTCAATCGCTTGGCGTTTGGTACCAACGAGCAAAACTTGTTTACCCGAGGCCACAATTTCTTCGATGGCTTGGGCAGCTTTCTCGAGAAGGTCGTAGGTTTTCTCAAGATTAATGATGGAAATTCCATGCCTGTTGTCATAAACAAAAGGTTTGGATTTGGGATTCCAACGGCGTACTTGGTGTCCAAAATGGACGCCTGCGTCCAAGAGATCTTTTACAGATACGTTCATAATAATTTTAGGTTCAAAGCCCTTCCCGAACGTGTGAAGGGAGAAATAATTTTCTTATTGGGATTAGGTTAAGGATTAGAGATTGGGAGCAGGGGCAGGATTTGAACCTGCGACCTTCAGGTTATGAGCCTGACGAGCTACCAGACTGCTCCACCCTGCTACAAAAGGAAAATACCCTACTCAATTATGATGCCAGTGCAACGATAAACTTTTTTCTCGCCCGATAATCCTTGCTCTTTACATTATTGAGCATGGTCAACTTATGGGATGTGGTAAAATATTGTGACCAGCGAGTCTGCACGAATGAAATCCCTGATTTCGATGGCTCACACAATGGTCTACAGTTGGAGAATAACGGAGAGATTTCCAAAGTTTGTGCCAGTGTAGATGCCGGGCTGGTTCCCTTTCGGCTAGCCATTGAGAAGAAAGCGGACTTTCTTATTTGTCACCACGGCTTATTTTGGAACCCACCTATCCCCTTAACTGGTTCCAGCTATGAAAAAGTAAAACTTGCCCTGGACAAAAACCTCGCCGTTTACGGCTCTCACCTCCCCCTGGATTGTCACCCAGAAATTGGCAACAATGTCTTGCTTGCCAACAAGCTTGGTTTGGAACCCTGTGGAAGCTTTCTTCCCTTCCAAGGGAAAGATATTGGCTTAGTTACCACAAGTTCTTACGATCGAAACGAACTAGGTGAACGGCTAACTGACTTGTTTCCAAATAGTTTTCACGCCATGGAATTTGGCATGGGTAAGCCCGAGAAAATTGCCATTCTTACGGGTTCTGGTCAAAGTGCGGTAGATCAAATTCTTGGATGTGGAGCAGACACCCTGATCACTGGGGAACTTAAACAGCACCACTTTAATATAGCCCAAGAACTTGAGTTAAACCTATATGCATGTGGTCATTACGCAACAGAACGCTTTGGGGTAGATGCATTGGCCCGGGAAGTCGCTCAAAAGTTTGATATTCCCTACGAGTTTATTGATACCAACTGCCCGCTTTAAACATATTTCTAAAAACTTACCCTTTTGTTATCTTTTTAAAAAATGAAAAAAATAGGACTGCTAAACGGCCCGAACCTGGATCGACTTGGAAAAAGAGAGCCCGATATTTATGGATCGGAAACGCTCGAAGAAATCGTTCAGAAAACCCAATCTATGGGCACGACATTAGGATGTGAAGTGCACGCCTATCAATCCAACCACGAAGGATCGCTGATTGATCAAATTCATCAATGGGCGGATCTCGGGTTTTCGGGTTTAATCATCAATCCGGGCGGGTTCACCCACACCAGCGTGGCCCTTAGGGATGCAATCGTGGCATCCGGACTCAACACTGTAGAAGTGCACCTTTCAAACATTCATGCCCGGGAAGATTTTAGGCACAAATCCTTAATCTCCGGAATCGCAAAGGGTGTGGTTGCCGGGTTGGGATCCAAAGGCTATCGATATGCCTTGGAATACCTGGCTGAGGCTTAAACCAAATTAAGCCGCACCATCCCCGATAAAAAAATCATTTCCTTTATCATCCGTAATAATAAAGGCGGGAAAATTTTCGACTTCGATCTTGCGAATCGCTTCCATACCAAGGTCCTCGTACTCGAGCAATTCAACTTTTTTGATACAATTTTGGGCAAGCCGGGCAGCAGAGCCCCCGATGCTTCCTAGGTAAAATCCTCCATGCTTCTTACAGGCTTGAACGACCATTTTTGAGCGGTTGCCCTTGGCTAGCATCACCATAGATCCACCTGCTTCCTGAAATTTGTTTACAAAAGCATCCATCCTTCCAGCTGTGGTCGGACCAAAAGAGCCAGATGCATACCCCTCTGGAGTCTTAGCCGGCCCAGCATAATAGACTGGATATTGCTTGAAATATTCGGGTAAACCCTCCCCCGCATTTAACCTTTCCCTTAAACGACTGTGAGCTAAATCGCGGGCAACAATTAAAGGACCATTGAGGGATAATCTAGTTCGAACAGGATACTTAGAGAGTTCTTTGAGCACATGTTCCATTCCCATATTTAAATCGATCTGCACAGCTTCCTGATCCGAGTTATCTGTATCATCGTATGCGGGTAGAAACTTCGATGGATTAGTTTCCAGTTGCTCAAGGAATACTCCATCTTTGGTAATTTTGCCCAGTGCCTGGCGGTCGGCCGAGCAACTTACTCCAATCCCAATAGGCAAACTGGCACCATGCCTTGGTAGCCGTATCACTCTCACATCCAGGCAGAAGTATTTCCCGCCAAATTGAGCACCAATTCCGCGCTTTTGGGTCAGACTCAGGATCTTTTGCTCCATATCTGGACAACGGATCGCATGCCCAGCAGGATCCCCTTCAGTAGGCAACCCATCCAAGTAACGAGCACTGGCCAACTTGACAGTTTTTAAATTTGCTTCAGCAGAGGTACCTCCAATCACCACGGCTAAATGGTAGGGAGGACAGGCAGCTGTACCAAGGGCAGCAATCCGCTCGTCCAGATACTCTAAAAGCAATTCCTCTTTGAGCAAGGAAGGCGTACCTTGATGTAAAAAAGTTTTATTCGCAGACCCGCCACCCTTGGCCATGAATAGAAAATGGTACTCATTTCCATCCGTTTGATAGAGGTCGATCTGTGCCGGGAGATTGGACTTGGTATTTTTTTCCTCAAACATCCCAAGAGGTGCAAGCTGAGAGAAACGAAGGTTGTCCGATGCATAGGTACTCTCAATTCCCTTGGATAAGGCACTCTCATCCTTCCCAGGTGTCCACACACACCTGCCTTTTTTTGCCATGATAATCGCGGTGCCCGTATCCTGGCACATAGGTAAAATTCCCTCGGCAGCAATTTGAGAATTTCTCAATAAATCAAGAGCGACAAATCGATCGTTGGCGGATGCTTCAGGATCGCTCAAAATGTCTTTTAATTGAGCTAAGTGATCCGTTCGTAAGAAATGAGAAATGTCATGAAAAGCAACCTGTGCTAACTTCTCAAGAGCTTCAGGCTTTACTTTTAAAAAAGGTTCTCCACAGAAAGTCGCCTCTTCTACGCAATTTTCCAAGCCTTCAATTTTTCTCCACTCTGTGGATTGGTACGGGTCACAGGGGAACATATTGTACTGTTCAGATATAGACATCATTTAACCGCTTAAATGAACAAATCATAGAAGTCGAGAACTCCTGTGATTATTTCAAAAGATGGAGATTAAGGAAGGTTTGGTTTGGCCGTATTTTCTGAAATACCTGGATCAGGCTCAGGGATTGCCCCATCGACTTCTGCTACTTGAGATTCCTCCTCTTTCATCAAAACCGATCTTTTCTCTACTTTGATAGGTACGATCACTTGCTTATCATCCCGGCGAACCAAAAATTCAACAACTGTTCCAGGAGAGGCAAAAAAAGCAGCATGAGCCAAATCCCCCCGGTCATTAACCTTGATGGATGCAATCTCCAAAATGATATCGCCCTTTTTCAACGAAGATTTCGATGCCGGAGACCCATCCACCGTTCCCTCAACCACGATATCAAATGAATTGGATGGGTTTAACTTTCTCGAAACTGTGACTCCAAACCAACCATACTCAACATTCCCTGAAAGCAATAAACCGTCCCGGATACGAAGGCACGCATCCGCAGGAAGGATAAAAGAAGAACCAAGATCGGAGAGTGCC
>CAXBQX010000002.1:60000-84336 GCA_963978365.1 uncultured Opitutales bacterium
CCGAGACTCTAGCCAGGTAGTTTTAGGCGCAGTTCCGGGGTTAAGCCCCGGGATTTCACACCTAACACACCTGGCCGCCTGCTCACCCTTTACGCCCAGTAAATCCGAGTAACGCTCGAGGTCTCCGTATTACCGCGGCTGCTGGCACGGAGTTAGCCACCTCTTCCTCTTTAGGTTAACTCAGAGTAGGCTATGAACCTACTTGTTGTTCCCTAATGACAGGAGTTTACAACCCTAGGGCCGTCATCCTCCACGCGGCATTGCATCATCAGGCTTTCGCCCATTGTGAATGATTCGAAACTGCTGCCACCCGTAGGTGTCCGGGCCGTGTCTCAGTCCCGGTGTGGCTGATCATCCTCTCAGAACAGCTACCCGTCTTAGCCTTGGTGAGCCGTTACCTCACCAACAAGCTGATAGGCCGCGAGCCCATCCCTAAGCGCCATTACAAGCTTTATCCACTCCTCCATGCGAAGGAGGGACACATGCGGTATTAATCCACCTTTCGGTGGGCTATTCCGTACTTAGGGGCAGGTTGCTCACGTGTTACGCACCCGTTCGCCACTGTCCACAAAACCGAAGTTCTGCTTCTCGTTCGACTTGCATGTCTTAACCATGCCGCCAGCGTTCACTCTGAGCCAGGATCAAACTCTCCAAGAGAGTTGTGCGTACAAGACGCACGGCTCGAGTCAAACGACTCGTTTGATTTTCAAAAAAATTGATCGGTGACCCGTTCATTGGATCACACAAAATAACTTTCAAAGAACAACCCCTCGAATTTGAGGGAAAGAGTTCCAACAAATAGTGAAAGTTCTACTTCGTCAAGTGAAATGAAATTTTTTTCTCTCGATAGAAACTCAGTACTCCAAACCTTAGTAAAACTCCCAAAACCCTTTTAAATACAGGGCTAAATCGCCACAGGGCACTACTTATTCGAGCCATATTACCGTCGTGTTAATAAGTATTTTGTTACTCTTTGAGTGAGAAAATTCCTTCCGTTTGATACCTTTTTCTTTTCTCAAAAAGTTCGTTTCGGCCTGTTTTTCGTGATTCTCGCACCCTTTTTCGCAAGGTTTTAACCCTGGTTGTCAAGATTTTGGACTAGATTAAAGGTAAAGCCCTCCCCCGCCCCATCCATAAAATCTCAATTAAGAATAAATAAAGCGGACTTATTAATATCGATGGTTTAGGAATTGTTCCCTCCACTGTTCTTATGAAGGTATTCTCAAGAGATGTCCTGGGTATCAGTAACAACCTAGAGTTTGTTTTGTTTCATAAAACTGCAGATCAATTAACCTTTTTGAAAACCTGTATATCTGTTTAACAAAACATTTCCTCAGCACGATAGACGATTGGCGGGACGAAGAGATTGTCGGCTTTGAGCCTGTGGAGGGTGAGTTTACCTGCTAAAGCCTGCCCCCCACTCGGTTCGTTTGGCTCCGCTGGGCTACTCGCCCATGCTTGAGCCAAGACTCCCCTCGCTCGCCTTATTGCTGTTGGAAACCGACACGGAAGCCAAAGCTGGTGGGACGGAAGCCGGGTATGTTGGCGCCCCTGGAGGCAGAACGCCAGAACCTGCCCGCATACCTCCACGAACCACCCCGAAGAATACGGTACGAACCGTTGCTTGTCCCTGGCGGATCGATAACTGAGCTTCTCGGATAATCACCGCCCCAATCCGCCGTCCATTCCCACACATTGCCGTGCATATCAAAAAAGCCCCACGGGTTGGCTTTGTATGAACCCACTTCGACAGTTTTGTTTAATCCACTATCTTTGAAATTTGCGAGTTGGGGTGTAATATTATCTCCCCAACTGTAAGCTGTCGTCGTACCTGCACGACAGGCATACTCCCACTGAGCCTCGGTAGGTAAAGCAAACTCCCAGCCGAGGGGGATCCGTTCCTTCTTGTTTAATTCATCACAAAATTCCACCGCATCATTCCATGATACTTGTTCAACGGGAAGTTTGTCCCCCTTAAATTGACTTGGATTTTTGCCCATCACTTTTTCGTACTGCTCCTGCGTTACCTCAAACTTTCCAAGATAAAACCCTTTGGTTAAAATTACTTGGTGGGCTCCCTCGCCCTCGCCTCTAACATACCCACCAGGCGGACACCAAATTAGCTCCATACCGAGAGCTGATTTTACCATGTAGTTTGGTTTGGGTTCGTATCCATCTATCGTATTCGCCAATCGGTTCAAATCAATCGATGCTGAGGCCTGCTTGGTCTGTTCCACCGCTTGTTTTACTTCCGCTTGTTCCGAAGCACTCATATCTTCCAACTTAGCAGGCACGCCTTTGACTGCACCTGCCTTCTTGGCCGTCTCCACAGGTGTAGCCATTTCTTCCGCATCCAAAAAATCGACTTTTCCTTCCAATACCGATAGCTCAGCGGAGTCGGCACTTGCTTTTACTTTAAATTGCGTACCCCGTATCCCCGCATGGGCAATGGGTGTGCTAATGAGAAAGGAAGATTCCTTACTAAGCTTTCGAACCTCCACCACCAAGTCACCTTCCTCTAATTTGAGAGCGGTACGACTAGGGCTAACTTCTCTGGTCAGTTCGCTTGCTTTCTGATCAGTTCCCTTGAAACCCTTCTGATAAAGGGCAGTCAGAACCAGCTTCGTATTTGCACCCAAGTGAGCCAAAGTTCCATTTGTCAGTAGCAAATCTGCAGATGAACCGCTACCCGTGGTAAGAGTCGCACCGGATGCGATTGACTCTCCCACGATCACCAAACGACCTGCAGGCTTCAGATTCGAGTAACGATCCCGAGGTGGAACAAATACTTCCACTTTACCCTTAGCAGCAGCCACAATCACTCCACCCCGACCATCGTCGGCAAAAGGCTGAGGATCAATGAACAAGGCCCGCTCATATGCTTTTTTCACATACTCCTGATCGGCTTGTGAGAATCGGGATAGTGGAAGAGTATATTCCCGACTCCCCATCTTGATGGTTACTTCCCCAGCAGTGGATTCAATGTATTGGGCCTGCAAAGTACGACCATCGGTACTGGTCCATGTACGCAAAGGTTCCCCAGCAAAAACTAGCAGGGGTAAAAAACAAAATAAAAAGTTGAGCTTAACCCTAAAGATAGCCCATGTTTTCCATCATGTGTATGATCCGTCAAGGGATCATTTTTTAGGCTCATTATCCCGAGCCAGAAGGAAAAAGGAAAAATCCTAGCGCTTGCGGGAGAACTTGGACTGGAATTTTTCTACCCGTCCAGCGGTGTCCACAAAGCGTTTTTCACCAGTGAAAGCAGGGTGGGAATCCATAGTGATATCCCGCACGAGCACATGGCGATCGATACCATCCACATTTTCAGTCTTCTTGGAACTGGCAGTGGAAAGTGTATTAAACTTCTTGCCCGTAGATACATCGACAAAGGTAACGGGATTGAGAGTTGGATGAATATCTTTCTTCATCTGTAAAAGTAAATAGAGATTAACCTTGGCGTGCTTTAAAGCGCGGGTTGGTTTTGTTGATTACATAGAGACGACCTTTGCGGCGTACAACTTTGCAATCGGGGTGACGGTTTTTGAGAGTCTTAATGGATGATGCTACTTTCATGACAAAGATTCAAAAAATCAAAGTCCGGGTGGTTCGTCAATGAAAACTAATCGGCCCCTTGCGGATTTATCTAAATTTGGAATTGAACAATTTTTCTTATGCTTCATTATGATTTGCTTATGAGCGAAAATTCAGACGCCCCTACCAAGAGTAAAAACCCAGAGCACTACTCCTTTATGGACCGCGATGCCTTGGCCAAGTACACCACCGATACCGGTAAAATTTTGCCACGCAAATATACAGGGCTTACCCCCATGCAACAGCGCAAAGTGTCCCGCTTGATCAAGAAAGCCAGGCACATGCAGATCCTCAAGTAGAGGACAAAACTCCCTTAAACGATTGCTCATCCCTGTAGATGAAGCGGTCGCCCGGTTATCCAAGGGTGACTTAGTTGCCCTACCCTCCGAAACTGTATACGGACTCGCAGGCTTAGCCCTCAAACCAAAGAGTGTAGAAGCCATATACTCCCTTAAAGGCAGACCTTCGACCAACCCACTGATTGTACATGTATGCAGTGTGGAAACCGCAGAGAAACTCGCGGTTTTCTCCCCCCATGCATACCAAATGGCTGAGAATTTTTGGCCTGGCCCGCTCACTCTAATCCTCCCCAAAAAAGATTGTGTGCCTGATTTGGTGACAGCAGGTAACCCCACGGTCGCGTTGCGGATTCCAAAACATCCAGTTTTTTTGGAAATCCTTAAAAGACTCGGTCATCCGCTTGCTGCCCCCAGTGCCAACCCCTCAAACCGCACCAGCCCAACCGAAGCCAAGCATTTGGTGGAATTATTTGGGGAGAAATGCCCACCCACGGTCGATGGGGGAAAATGCTCCGTAGGGATAGAATCTACAGTCCTTGATCTCTCCCAGGAAATCCCCACGATTTTAAGGCCCGGAGCAATTACCCGAAAGCTGATTAAAGATAAAACGGGCATGGAAGTTCGTATCCTTCAGGAAGAAATTGCCAACCATGCACAAAAGCCCACCCAAACAAGCATGGTTTCCCCAGGGATGCAGGCGGTACATTATGCCCCGAAAACCCCTCTTTATTTGTACTCTTCGCTCGAAAATTTCCAGAAAAAAAACTCCTTCAAACCTGGTGATCTTGTGGTACTTTCCAATGCTCAAAAAAGGGCTCAACTACGGGGAGATATTTCGGAACCTTTTACCCTTTCTGAAGATGGGAATGCACAAAGGATTGCCCAAAATTTGTACGGACTATTGATCGAATTGGATGCGAGGAAAGCCAATTGTATCCACCTAATTTTTACCGAAGAACCAACAGGAGTGAATCGTGCAACCTGGGATCGGTTAACCCGTGCCCAAACGAAAGAGTGAAGGAACTTGGCTAATTTAGAGAACTGCTGAATCAAGCACAGACCAACAATCGCTTGCAATCATGCCAGATTTACTATTGCAATGTAAAAAAATCATTATCTTTAGATTATGTCGCGCAAGTTAAACATAGGCCTTTTTCTTTCACTTCTTGCAACCCTCGTGGTTGGTAGCCCATCTTTTGGTCAGACCGATGCCCAACTGCGCGATCCTGAGTTTTTGATCAAGCAGTACAATGATCTGGCGGCAAAGCACAATGCATTGGTGGAGAAAACTCGCTCGGTTGTGATCGAGAGGCTCAATGCTCCTGCGGTGGTTACCCAGTCCCCGGAATCAGCAAAGCTGCAGGATGACCTAAATGAAGCACTGGGGCAGATTGCCGCCCTGGAAGCCCAGTTGCTCAAACTTAAACAGGAAGGTTTGCGCAGTGTAAACAGCAACCAATATCTCGATGAAACGAACGCCCGTTTGCGTCGCCAACTGCAGCAACTTAAGGCAGATGAAAAGGAGCTCGAGGTAAGAAACCAGGAACTTGCTCTGGAAAATCGTAAGCTCGAACAATCAATGGATAATTTTAATTCTGCAGAGGAGAGTGCTTACTCAAAAATCCGCAACCTGGAACTGGCTAATTCCACCCTCGAGCGAAAAGCCAAAGACTTGCGTGCAGATATGAGCCAAACCCGTGCGGAAAACAATAAACTGGAAGCACAGTTGGAGCGACTGACCAAAGAAAACTCAAAATTAAGCCAAAAAATTGCATCCCTTGGAATTGATCAAGAGACTTCCGATTCCAGGCTTAGTGAAATGAAGGCTCTGATGAGAGATGCACAAAATGAGGCCAAAATGTTGGAAAATGAGGAATTTGTTTTGCGCGATGAATTATCCAATGCCCGCAATGAGATTGCCCGGTTAAATGGCATCTTGGCATTGGAACAGGACCGCTCCTCCCTCGTCCTTGGCGACAAGCAAGATCTGGCTCAAGAAGTTAGCGATTTGCAGGTGGAAACCGATGCCTTGCGTGCTCAGGTGGCAAGCCTGCAGCAAATTAATACCGATCTAACCATGGAAGCTCAGAGACAGGGAGAAAATGCACGAGTTATTGAAATGAGTAACAACGACCTGCGCTCCAACCTTGAGCGCTTATCCACCCGCAACGATTCCTTACTGGATACAGATATGGCCCAGAAAGAAGAACTGAGTGTCTTGCGTGCCGAATTAAACAACCTGGCGATGCAAGAATCCAGGATTTCCAATGAAATGGTGGGGCTTAGAGATTCCAATGAAATGCTTTTGGCCAAAACATCTGCTTTGGAAGCTGAAAATGCAGATATGTTAAGAGCCGTCGATTTGATGAGGGAAGAGATTGAGAATATCGAATCCAATGAAAGAAACCTCATCACCAAGCTCAAGGATTTGGATCAGGAAAACCAACAACTGATGACTCAGAGTGGTTCTCTTCACGACGAGCGTGGTTTCTTTAAGGATAAATCCAGAGATTTGGAAATTCAATTAAACCGTGCAGTAGCCAGTGAAAGGTTACTCAGCCAGGAAGCGGGTATCTTGGAAGCCAACATCAGGGAGTTGGAGAAAAAGATCAAGGGCTTGGAAGATGCAGGCAGTACAGAGTACCAGGAATTGCTGGCGGAAACCAGAGAGCTTGAATCGGAATACTCCGAAGTTCTGGCCCGCGAGCAGGTGCTGATCAACCGTATGAATTTACTGGAAAAAGAAAATATTCGTCTGGAACAGGATATGGTGAGGATGACCGACCGGGAAACCGACCTAAATAATGCGATCCTTACTCTCAAGGAAAACATGACCTTTATGGAAAGAGAACTGGAGTCCTCCATGCGCATGCGTGAGAGACTGAAAAATAGTATGATCGAGGTGATCGACCGAAATGAGAGGCTTGGTTTGACAGAGCCCCCCGCCCCCGACCTTACCAACCGGTATTAATTCTATTCTTTAACCGGTAAATTTACCCATCTTTCTGAACTTCTGGTAACGATGTTCAGTAAAACTACCGGGAGCCATTTTTTGGAGCTCCTTTAATTCTGAAATCAGGGAAGTCTTAATGGTCTGAGCGGTGGTATCCCAATCTCGATGAGCTCCACCGGCAGGTTCAGGTAAAATTTTATCAATAATGCCAAGCTTTAATAATTCATTGGCATCAAGTTTAAGAGCCTCGGCTGCATTGGATGCAAATGCACGGTCTTTCCAAAGAATAGCTGCACAACCCTCTGGAGAGATCACCGAATAGTAAGCGTTTTCCAAAATAAGCACGCGATCGGCAACTGCCACACCGAGGGCACCACCAGAACCACCCTCGCCAATCACCAAGGCAATGATGGGAACTTCAAAATCTGCCATTTCCCGAAGGTTCACCGCAATGGCTTCCGCCACATGTCTTTCTTCCGCCCCAATTCCTGGATAAGCCCCGGGTGTATCGATAATCGAGATAATGGGAAGGTCGAAACGGGCAGCCATCTTCATCAGACGGAGGGCTTTCCGGTACCCTTCTGGGTTGGGGCATCCAAAATTTCTTTTTAAATTTTCCTGGGTATTTCGCCCTTTTTGTTGGGCGATCACCATAACTGGCATGCCATCGAGAGTCGCAGTACCCCCAATGAGGGCATGGTCATCGCGGAAGAGCCGATCTCCATGGAGTTCATGAAACTCCGAAAATATTCTTTTGATTAGATCTGGAGAATATGGGCGGTTGGGATGACGGGATAATTGAACCTTTTGCCAGGGGCTCAGATCTGAATAGACCTGTCTTTTGGTAAGTTCGATTTTCTTTTCGATTGCCCGGATCTCATCTGTAAAATCCAAATCGGAACTGGCAGAGGATTGCATAAGGTCATCCAGCTGTTTCTCCAAATCAAGGAGCGGCTTTTCGAAATCTAGGCTCTGTTTATTCGTGGCAGACATTTTGAATAAAGATAGTTATTAGTCATTCTCCCCATCCTGAGCAAGTTCATCCTTCCATCCCAAAATGCGGGCCTTCGCAGATGCTTCTTCTGCCCCGTCCTTATCCCCCTGGGCAACAAGGATTCGAGCCAGGCTAACGACCGAGGTTAAATCATTCTCGTTTATACTCAGGGCTTTGCGGCAGGCTTCCTCGGCTCCGGGGAATTTTTTTTGGGCCAGACGAACTTCAGAAAGTGCACGCCAGGCGTCCAAATCCTGATCAAATTCTTGCAAATGATTTAATAAAAGATCTTCTGCTTTTTGTTCTTCCCCAAGGGTAAAATGTAAAACAGCTTGATCGACAATCTTGGATGAGGGAGATTCTTCAGACATAAAAAAGTAAGTGCCCTTACTTTGCACCCTAGTGAGGGGAAGTAAAGCACTTCACCTAAATTCTTGTATTTTATTGGATACAGGGACATTTAATAGGGTAGTCACACGACTACTCCATTCTTACATACCCCAAAAAACATATGCTTTTCCAAGACCCCGACTTCCAAAATTTGCTCCTCTTACATAGCCGGGATAGGCGCTGTCAAAAACTGATCGAGGAACTAAAAGAGTTGCCTGAAGACCTAGCCCGACTGGATCGAAACATCGAAGTGGAAAAAAAATCGGTCGAACTTGCGCTGGCGGAATGGAAATCATTGGAATCCCAAAACAATACCCTCGAGAAAGAAATCCTTTCCATGAATGATCTGATTGCCAAGCAAAGGAACCGGCAATTGGAGGTCAAAAAAAATGAGGAATACCAAGCGCTTGAAAATGAAATCGCTTCCTTACAACAGAAAATTGAGGAACGCGAGAACCAGCAAATTGAAGTATTATTAAAAATCGACGGTGCCCGGGAAACGGCTGAGCTCGCCCAGGGAAAGATTACCCAACGGGTAGCCGAAATGGAAGATCAGCGAAATAAAAGGGCAGCGATTGGAGAAGAGAGAAAGGTGGAGGTTGAGGAATTGAAAAAAGAAATTGAAGAGACCAGAAAAGGTGTGGAACCATCTTTCCTCTCCACCTACGATCGGGTAACCAAAATTGTATCCCGCCCTCCTTACATGGCACCCATCAACGATCAAAAATGCTCGGGTTGCCATCTTCGTGTGTCCAATGATGTGGTTTCATCTGTTTTAGTGGAAAATAAGATTACCCAGTGTGATCAGTGTGGGCGAATTGTGTATGTTGAAAGATGATCCAAACCGGATGGACTCTTCGTTGCTCTGCCCTACTCCTTTGCCCTATTCATTTTTTTACTATCTGTATTTCCGAGAAGCGGTCATTCGCTTGCTAACCCTTGGGTTGGTGAGAGGAAAGTCCGGACATCAAAGGGCAGGATTCCCTGTGAAAGCGGGGGGGGCTTGTTTCAATACAAGTTCACGGCCAGTGCCACAGAAAACAAACCGCCTCAATTTTGGGGCAAGGGTGAAAAGGTGGGGTAAGAGCCCACCGCTATTCAAGCAATTGAATGGGCATGGTAAACCCAATCCGATGCAAGACGAAATAGGAAACCGGGTGGCCCGTCTATGGTTTCGGGTACGTCGCACCCTGCTTCGGCAGGGATTCAACCTTTGCGGGTTGGATAGATAAATGAATGACAATCGTTAAAAATTTTTAATGATTACAGAATCCGGCTTACAGCTTCTCGGAATCCTTTTTACTCGAATGTTTCAAGTTGACGAAAAGAGAAAATTATAATTTTTTAGATCGCTATGGCCAATACCCAGTCAGCATTAAAGAACATTCGTAAAAACAGGACCAATTACCTGAGAAACCGCTCCGTATCGAGCAGGCTTAAGACTTTAGACAAAGCTTTCCAAGCTTCTGTAGAATCCAAGGACAAGGAAGCTGCATCCAATGCCGCTAAATCCCTGATCTCTGCATTGGATAAAGCGAGTAAAAGTAAATTGGTTCATGCAAACAAGGTAGCCCGCAAGAAATCCCGCTGTGCTGCCCTGCTCGCTTCCTTATAATCCTTCTTTTCTCACCACCACCTGATCTGTACAGGTGATGGAATCATTTCTGAGGCCTAGATGTGCCTCGAATCATCTTCGTCCTTTTCGGAGTACCCGCTCTCCTGGCGGTTATGATTCACTTTGTTTTTCTTGAGGTAAGCTTCATGAACATCATCGGCAGACATCCCCATAACCTGGGCAAGTGAAATCAGGAAGTGAAACAGGTCCACAATCTCAACCTTGGCATTTTGCTTATCGAACTCTTGGTACTTTGCCCACCATTTCCAGGGCACAGAATCAGTTAACTCAGCCAATTCCTGTTGCATGGCCCGCACATAATTAAGGATCCATTTTGCACGGTCCTCATCGTTCATTTCATCCATCTTTACCCCAATTCGTCTATTTAAGACATCCTGAAGCTCGAAAATATTTTCCAATTTATCCATTACCGACTTTTAAGAACTTTAGTGGAGATGGTTGCAAGTGGTTTCGTGCCCGTGCTCAAATTATTTTGCCTTGTCGATCAATCTGCTTGGATGTAGTTGTTTTGATTGCTTTGGATTGGCTTAGCTCTTGCCTCTGTGTAAGCAAAATTCAAGTGCCTTTCCTTTCCGAATTTTTACAAATCGGTATTTAATAATAACAGTCTAATTAGTTCTATCATATGAAATCCAGAATTCGTTCCCGTTGGCACAGGCCCAATGAAAAACCATTAGAAAATAATGGTTCTGCATCTCCAGCCACCGCTCCAATGGGAGAAATTGACGCCCAAAATCTGACTTCGCTCACCGACGACCTTAGTGGATACAAACCATCCCCGCATGCCAAAGAGCATTCCCGTTCCCGGGATGAAAACGATTCATCTGGTCGTAGAAATGAACGCCCCAGATCAAGGAATCCAAGATCCAGGGGCCGCAACGACCGAAACAAACCCAGGCAGAATCGTGAAAATACATCGGAAAGAGGAGAAGAATCGAAAGAATCCTCCAATAACCGAAATGGGAAACCAAGAAGAAGAAAGCCAAACGGGGACAAACAAGGTTCGGATCATTCAAGAAAACCTCACAACAAGAATTCTTCCTCACGCCCCAAACAAGAAAGTAAGCCCAAAAAAGAAGGTGGCTTAAAAGGCTTTTTAGGAAAACTTTTTGGCTAAGTTTTATTACTCGAGATCGGTTTTCCCTCTGCCAATCCTATGAGTTATGGAAATACTTAGGATTCGTGGTGGAAACCAGCTTGCCGGGCAGGTTGATGTAAGTGGGTCGAAAAATGCGGCCCTTCCTCAGTTTGCGGCCGCATTGCTCAGCGAACAGGAAACGATTTTAGAAAACGTTCCTGATTTAAGTGATATACGATTTATGGCTGAAATCATCAGCCACTTGGGTGCGGATATTACTAAAATTGGTCCGAGTAGCTGGAAAATACAGCCCAAAAAAATCCAACCTGATCCGCCCTATGAATTAGTCCGTAAAATGCGGGCTTCCATCTGCCTGCTCGGTCCACTTGTGGCCAGGATAAAAAGAGCAAAGGTGCCCATGCCTGGCGGATGTGTGATCGGACATCGCCCCATAGATTTGCACTTGCATGCCCTCCAAGAGATGGGTGCAAAAATTTCGCTGAACCAAGGCATTGTGGAAGTGGATGGCTCTGCAATGAAAGCAGGAAATCTTTTCATCGGTGGACGGCATGGAAGCACTGTGACTGGGACCGCCAATGCGATTATGGCCGCTGTATTGACTCCTGGAACCACAACCCTCGATGGGGCGGCATGTGAGCCGGAAATTGTGGATCTTTGTGCCATGCTCAAGAAAATGGGGGCGAACATTTCGGGTGCCGGTTCCCACCTCCTCACCATTGAAGGGGTGGATCAATTGAATGGATGTGTTCACCGGGTCATCCCTGACCGGATTGAAGCTGCGACCTACATCATGGGGGCAGCCATCACCCGTGGGAAAATCCAGTTGCATGGTATAGATACCAGCCATCTGGGCGCTTTTTCCAAGGTTATGCGGGAATCCGGAGTGCTGCTTGAAAGTTTTGAGAACGGGAAATTAGATGTACATACAGACCCAAACGGGATGTCTCCGTTTGAAATCATCACCCTGCCCTACCCTGGTTTCCCCACTGATTTACAAGCTCAGGCATGTGCTCTGGCATGTACCATCCCAGGGCTTAGCATATTGACAGAAAGAGTATACCCGAGCCGCTTTATGCATATTCCCGAGCTTTTGCGCATGGGAGCTGAGGTATCCTTGGAGGGATCCAGTGCGATTGTTCGCGGAGGGAAAAAATTAAACGGTGCACCCGTAATGGCATCCGATCTTCGGGCAAGTGCTGCATTAATTCTTGCCGGATTAGCTGCAGAGGGTGAGACTTGGGTGCATCGTATATATCATTTGGACAGAGGGTATGAATTTATGGATCAGAAACTAAGAAAACTTGGTGCAGAAGTGGAGCGGCTTCCTGAATCTTCCCTTCCTCCGGCCTTTCGTAGACCCGCTGATTAACCTTTCAGAACATGACGGAAGAACCTCCCAAGGGAAGAAAGTTTTTTGAGGATTCCTTAAGTCCGGCCAATGAAGTGGAAGCGGCCTTGCGCCCGCCTTCTTTTGAAGACTTTACTGGGCAACCCAAAACAATTGAACGCTTACAGGTGATGGTGGGTGCAGCTGCCAAGCGGGAAGAGGCCTTAAAACATGTGTTATTGTGCGGACCTCCAGGTTTGGGGAAAACCACCCTCGCCCACATTATTGGCCACGAATTGCAAAGAGATGTAAGAATCACCTCTGGACCAGTGATTGATAAGCCTGGGGATTTAGCTGGATTACTTACGAATTTGCAGGAAGGTGATATCCTATTTATCGACGAAATTCACCGGATTCCCAAAACTGTTGAAGAGTATCTCTACTCGGCGATGGAAGATTTTCGGATCGATATTATGATCGATCAAGGCCCCAATGCACGCAGCGTAAGATTGGAAATCCCAAGGTTTACCCTAGTTGGAGCCACCACCCGGGTCGGCTTACTCTCTGCTCCGATGCGCAGTCGCTTCACCTTGCAAACGAGGTTGGATTATTACGATCGGGCAGACCTAACCAAGATTGTTTTGCGAAGCTGCAAGCTCCTTGGCTGTACCATCAATCAGGCAGGTGCCCAAGAAATCGCCGCCCGTGCACGGGGAACCCCAAGAATTGCCAATAATCTGATTCACTTTACTCGCGACTATGCCGAACAAAGATCGGATGGAACGATTAATGAGGAAATTGCCGCCAAAGCCCTTGAACTTTTGGAAATTGATGGTCGGGGTCTTGACGAAATGGATAAGCGCATCCTTTCCACCATTGCTGAAAATTACAAAGGTGGCCCGGTCGGTTTAGGAACTGTTGCGGTTGCAGTGAGCGAGGAGGAACACACACTTGAGGAGGTCCACGAACCCTTTCTCATTCAGGAAGGCTACCTGAAGCGCACTCCTCAGGGAAGGGTCCTTACGCAAAAGGGCTGGGAAGCGAGTGGAATTGCCCCGACCAAAGACGGAAATCAGATGTCCCTCATTTGATTTCGAGAAATCTTTTTCTCGCCAAGGGAAAAAGGGTCCGAAAAGAGCTGGCAAATTGATCAGGGCTTTTTTTGAGCCATTGATCCACTTCCGATAAGGATCGTTCACATACCTCAGAAATCTCCGATGGGTCAGGTTGGGGCTCGATCGAGCCAAGAACCTCGTAAGATCGTACAAATTCATAGCCGTTTTCCAAACATGGGTCGGAAACCAATAAAGGATGCAAGCGATCATCTGCGATGGCACATCCGAGCTCCTCGACCATCTCTCTATGGGCTGCCTCCAAATAGGTTTCCTCAAAATCCACATGCCCCGAGCAACTGACTGTCCATACCCCAGGCTCCACATCTTTCGATAAACCTCGTTTTTGTAAAATCAATCCTCCCTGAGGGCCTTTGGCATATAGATGAACGGCTCGATGAAAGAGCTTCAATCTATGAGCATCCGCCCGTGATGTGACCCCAATGGGTTGGTCATGGCGGTCTACCCAATCGAAATATTCAGTCATTTTTTAGGAAATAGAATTGTTTTTGATTACTTTGTGATTGATTGCATGAACTTCAGATTACTAAGATTTTTTCAGGTGGAAGCGAAATTTAAAATCTTAGGTTCAAGTAGCTCCGGAAATGCAGCCCTTCTACGTACTGCAGATTCTAATATTTTGATCGATGCAGGTCTGTCGGGTAAAAAACTTAAGTTTCTCTTATCTTTGGAAGGACTGGAGATGGAGGAACTGGATGCCGTCTTTCTCACCCATGAACATAGCGACCATAGTGCAGGGATTCGGGGGCTTTCGAGGTATATGAACCTGCCTATCTTTGCTAACCGAGACACCATCGAAGCCATTCAGCCCAAACTTCCAAGACGACCAAACTGGAAAAGATTTGATACCGGAGAACCTTTCAAATTTAAGGAATTCAAAGTTCATCCCTTCAGTGTTCCTCATGATGCTTATGATCCTGTTGGGTTTTATTTCGAATGGGGAAAAGGAGACCTCTTTGACCCACCCTCCAGTTTAGCCTGGGTGACCGACCTTGGCTTTGTTCCGACCCTTGTAAAAGAACGAATCCGCCAAGCCAGTATTTTAGTGATTGAAGCCAATCATTGTACGGAAATGTTGGAAAAGGATGAAAAAAGACCTTGGAGCTTGAAGCAAAGAATTCGTGGTCGGCATGGACACCTGTCTAATCAAACCACTTTCGAACTTTTGGAATCTATGGAAAATGCATGTTGGCGGGAAATTTTCCTTATGCACCTGAGCCAAGATTGTAATGATGTGAATCTCGTGCGTGAGCATTTCAGCAAGTTATCGGGACAAGGTAAGAGATTTTCCACCTATGTAATCGATCCAGCCACTGCACAGGCTGTGGGCGTATGAAAACTCCTGAAAGGCAGACCAAGATCATAGCCACCATCGGCCCGGCCACAGAATCGGACCAAATGCTGGAGACATTGATCTCCGAGGGCGTTGATGTAATGCGCTTAAATATGGCTCACGCCACCCATGATTGGATACGGGATATTTCAAAAAGAATTAGGAAAATTGGCCAGAAGCTAAACCGTGAACCAGCGATTTTGATGGATGTGAAAGGTCCAGAAATCCGTACCGGATACCTGCCATCTGCCGTTCATCTTTCTCGGGGAGATTTAATCGACCTTGTTTTTTCTGCCCAACCGCACCCACCGAAGAATGGCGAGGTTTGGCAAATCGAAGTAAATTACGACAAGTTGCACGACCACCTAAGCCCTGGAAATAATGTATTACTTGATAATGGTCTGATTCCTTTACTTGTAGTTGAAACATCCCCAGAAAAAGTGCGTTGCCGGGTGCTTCAAGATGCAGAGCTCAAAAGCAGGCGTCATGTTAACCTGCCAGGTATCGAAACAGACCTGCCCTCCATTACCGAAAAAGACCGTCAGGATACCTTGGTCGGAATCGAATGTGAGCACGACTTCTTCGCCCTCTCTTTTACCCGGGATGCAGATGCAATCGATTTATTTAAGAGTTTTCTGAAAGATCATAATAGCCCCGCCCATGTAATTGCTAAAATTGAGGACCAGCAAGGAGTCAGTAATTTGGAAGAAATTGTCACTGCCGCAGATGGGTTAATGATCGCCCGGGGGGATTTAGGGATCGAATGCCCGTTTGAAGAGCTTCCCATTATCCAACGTAAATCAGTGGGCATTTGCCTGGCCAAAGGAAAACCCGTTATTGTGGCCACTCATCTATTGGAATCGATGATTGAATCGCCTGTGCCTACGCGAGCCGAAATCAGTGATGTGGCCAACGCTATTAACGAGGAAGCAGACTGCGTTATGCTTAGCGGGGAAACCACCACGGGGTTATACCCTGTGGAATGTGTCCGTATGCTCAAACGAATCTCTTCTCGCATAGAAAAAGAGCTCCCCCCCGTGCTTTCCGAAAGCTTACGACTTTTTCGACCCAAAGCAAAAATGCTTCGCTCGGCTGCGCTCCTTGCCCTAAGGATGGGAAACACCGCGGTACTAGTTTTTACTCGAAGTGGAGATTTGGCCGCAAAGCTAGGTGCACTTCGTCCCAATGGTGCACCCTTATTTGCTTTTACCGATATCCCAGGATTGCATCGTAGGTTACGACTTATTTGGGGAATTGAGCCATTTTTAATGGACTTCTCTGAAGACCCGGAGATGACCATTCAGGATGCCATCAAAAGATTGAAAGAAGAAGGCCGGGTGGAGACAGGAGATCAAATCGTCACTGTTACCAATGTGCTAGCCGACGGGAAAGTCGTTGAGAGTATCCAGCTTCGTGAAGTGGACGCCTAGGGCGTTCAACACACCTCTATTTCTGAATCTTAATAAAGATCAAAGTACTCAGGAGAATCAGTATATAAGGTAAACTTGCTGAAGAGAGCGGAGAGAGAATTTGTTGCTCTCCCAAACTGTCGGACAACGTCCGAATTAAGTAAAACAACAGCGCTCCTACCAGCGAAATGCCCGCAAGTTTACCCGGAGTGGATGAACTCCCCGCACTTGCCATTCCCAAACCAATCAACAAAGCAACAAAACAGGCCGGACCATTCCACCACAGTTGTGCTTTCCTTAGTTGATAGGGAACCATTTCATGACTATCGGGGTTGGGGAAACGAGTAAGCAACCTATCGATTTCATGTACGCTCATATCTTTCGCTCTCTTTTGTAGCCACAAATATGGGGTTGGATCGTCTGAAAAGGGCAACCCAGAAAGTTTCTCAAAGGACCGGCTCATCCCTGGGCTTTTTGTATCATGCAAGTAATGACCCGCCTCTTTGTTGCTTGGTTTTTCCCAGGTAATGGATTGCCCATCCTGATCTATCACCGGCAAACCCAAGGAGGAATAAAACCCAAGAAAACGGCCTTGTTCAAAAGACCACCCTTTTTCCTTGGACCACGAAGCTTTGTTGGAGCGGATCCTCATCACATCCTCCCCCTGTTCACCATAACAAAATAATTGCAAGTCTGTTCCCGAAAGAGTGGCTGGATCAAAGGAACGAAAATACCAAAGTCTGTCCTTACCCACCTGCATCTTAAGACTCCTATCTTTTATATCACTTAACCCCATACTTCTGGATGCAGAAGCATTCATCAGCCAATCGCTTCCCCAACCGATCAAAAAACCTATAAAGCCAAGCACCACAAAGGTTTGCCAGGGAGAGATGCCATTTGCCAGCATCGCAGTCCACTCCCCTCTTTTCCTAGCAAAAGAAAGAGAAAACAGACTGGCGCCTAAGCAACATATAGGGAGCAACCAAGGCAAATAACTGATCAGCCAATACCAAAGGTCCTGATACCAATCCTCGCTCCCCCGGGGAAAGACTTGTTCGATATCCTCTACCAAGGAAAATAGAAAAATCGTGCCCACCAAAAACAATACACACCCCAGAAACCAAGTTAGCCATTCTCTAGCCAGATAAATAATGATTGTTTTTGCCACGACTATACACTTGCTAGCTTAACCCTTGCCCTAGGGGAAGTGAATTCTCAATCTGTTCCCTTAGAAAATCGTAAACCATTCCTCATGAAAAAGTTTAGTGTCACCACCCTTCTTTTATCTCTTCCACACTTAGCCATCGCTGCGGACCCAGAGCTCAACTGGGAAAATTCAATGGACTTATTTTTTGGTGAGTATGTGGTCGCTCCCCTTGCCTCCCTTTTATTTTGGCCCATCCCCGGAATTGAAATGCCTTTGGTTGTGGCCTGGTTGCTTGGCGGGGCTGTGTTTTTTACAATCAAAATGAGATTTGTAAATTTGCGACTTTTCAAACACGCCATCGATTTAGTTCGCGGAAAGTTCGACGACCCCAAGCAAGTGGGAGAAGTTAGCCACTTTCAGGCACTTACAACCGCACTCTCTGCAACCGTTGGTTTGGGTAATATTGCCGGCGTGGCAATTGCCATTGGTACGGGCGGACCGGGAGCTACCTTTTGGATGATCCTCGTTGGCTTCCTCGGAATGTCCTCGAAATTTACCGAATGTACACTCGGCCAGAAATACCGAAAAGTTCGCAAAGATGGTAGAATTATGGGAGGAGCGATGCATTACCTCTCTCAAGGTCTTAAGGAAAAAAAGCTAAAGCATCTGGGAGGGTTCCTGGCTGGTCTCTTTTGTATTTTGTGCATCGGGGGATCTCTGGGGGGCGGGAATTCTTTTCAGGTTGTACAATCTCTTGATATGATCAAAACCGTGGTTCCTTTCCTTTCGGAATATTCCTGGGGATATGGCTTACTAATGGCTGTTTTAGTTGGCTTGGTCATTCTGGGAGGGATTCAAAGCATTGCCAAAGTAGCCTCCTTGGTTGTCCCTGCGATGTGTGGCATTTATCTGCTGGCCTGCCTCTTTATCCTTGGAACTCACCTTGGAGCAATCCCTGGAGCTGTAAGTTTGATTTTTGAGCAGGCATTTTCTCCTGATGCTGCATTTGGTGGTTTTCTCGGGGTTTTAATCATCGGCGTCAAACGAGCTGTTTTCTCTAACGAAGCGGGGATCGGTTCAGCTGCGATTGCTCACTCTGCTGCCAAAGTGAAGAATCCTGTGGAAGAAGGGGCAGTCGCTCTCCTGGAACCATTTATCGATACCATTGTGGTTTGCACGATGACTGCACTCGTTATCATCATAACGGGGGCTTACATGGATCCTGCCAATCAGGATTTAATAGCAAATAATCAGGGAGGTGCCCTGACATCTGCTGCGATGGGCGGTGTCATTCCATGGTTTCCCTATATTTTGGCCGTTGCCGTTTTCCTTTTTGCTTTCTCGACCATGATTTCATGGTCTTATTACGGCGAAAGGTGCTGGGTCTATTTATTTGGTGATAGCTCCTCTATCTTTTATAAAATTCTTTTTCTTGTTTTCACATTTTTGGGATCGATCATTACGGCTACCAATATCCTGGATTTTTCTGACCTTATGATTTTAGGAATGGCATTCCCAAATATTCTAGGACTGGTAATCTTAAGCGGTGTGGTAAAAAAAGATTTAAATCATTACCTCAAAAGCTTGCCCAAATCTTAATTTTTTTATTATTTTCATATTTCCCCTTCTAAAGTTTGTAAATTACCCCTAAACATTGATATATTAGTGAATTACTATGGCTGATGATGAAGATGTACAGATTTCCGACTCCGAAGAGGCTCGTGCCTGCATAAGTCGTCTACTCAAAGCGATTGAGGGTTGGGCAGTTAAGGAAAGTAACAAAAGTGAACTTGAGATGACTGCATTCGCTGCCGCTTTAGCCTCTGGGATTATATCTTTCCATGATTTTACCAGTAAAGATTGTCGGAATAGCCAACAATTACTTGGAGCCATTTCCCGTGCGAAAAAACATATCGATAGTGAATTTAAAAAGTTCGATGGGGAAATTGATAAAATGCACATAAAATTTTCACAGGAAATGGAAGAGCTTGATCTTAAGATTATTCGGGATCGAAAAGAATTTAAGCACTACCTCGTTTCCCTGATCTATGCAGAGGAATACAACAAGCTTCGTAAAAAGATCTCCAACATTTTCGAAACCCTAGATTCCAAATCCAGGTACGAAGACGCTCCTTCTTCCTAAAAACCTATTTTACTCTGGAGCAATCAACTTAAGCCCCACCCAAAGCCAGGTGGGTATAGTGATGATGCTAAAAAGCATGGTAACCATGATGGCTCGCAACCCGGTTACAGTATCTTCCCCATAATTTTTCACCACCACTAGGGCAAACACCCCTGCTGGCATAGCAGCCTGTACGACCAGTACTTCCCTCATCCAAGAGATATCAGTGGGGATCCATCCGTACATTGCATAAGAGAGAAATAATGAGGGGACGAGGATTCCCCGAGTAAGCAAAGCTCCCACCTCCACCTTACACTTGGGTGATGGGCGGTACCCTTGCAATAAATCATAAAAACTTGCTCCTATAATCATGAGAGCCATGGGGATAGAGCAATTGCCAATCATCTTTAATACCTCCCAAACAAAATGTGGGAGTAAGTCCCTACCTCCAAAGTTTTGTAAACATAACGCTACTAATACTGAAACAGCAGGAGGATTGATAATTTTTCGAAGGTCCAGTTTCGAGGAGGTTAATAATAATATACCCACTGTCCAGATAGCCACCTCTACACCGAGGTTAAAAAGAATAATTTTAACCACCAATTCACTCCCAAAAAAAAGAGAGGCCACAGGGATCGCAAAAAAACCATAATTAAAGATTCCTGAGCAAAAACAAAAAGCGGGTCGTGCACTTCGCTCTATATTGCAAAATACACTGACTAATCGGGAAATAACGAAACCCAGAACGATTGCAAAAAAACCGAAAAGAGCACCCATCCAAGCCTCGCTGGAACCGACCGGAGTATCGGTCCCCAATACATGATACACGATAAAACATGGATAAAGCACACAGACAATAAAGCGGGACAATGTTCGATCTGTTTCCCTACCCAACCAATCCATCTTTCTGGCAAAACTACCAATAAATAGAAGGAGAAAAGGCGGAAGCACCGCTAATACAATATTTACCCAAGTACCCACACCTGAAAGACTAAGAATTTGCCCTCACCTTACCACCGAAAATTTTTACCCAAAGACCAAAATATTGGAAAAAGGAAACTGGCGTCCCCACGAGGAATCGAACCTCGATCTACGGTTTAGGAAACCACTGTTTTATCCGTTAAACTATGGGAACAAATTAGGATGTTTATACTATCATTTAAGATCAAATACAAGGAGAGCAAAAGAATTTAATAGCCTCAACTAGGATCAAATTAAACAAGTGATTAGAGCGGGTTTGTGGCATTGAAATCTTTACCCCTGAAGAATTCAGGGTTGGAAAGATCATTTTCGTCAGGTCTGTCTGAGCGATCCAAAGGGTTAGTCCCTAATGCCAATTCCCAAAAATCACTAACCCCATCCCCATCTGTGTCCTTTCGGGTTGAGTTCAAGTATGGTTCTCCAGAGCCATTCTCGTACAAATTTTCAAAATCTCCACCGCCTTGTTCTGTACTTAAAGGAGTCGCATAAAAGGCGAAATTTGGATACTGACTACTTTCATATATGTAAATTCTACGGGTCGCTATTTCCGATTTATTTCCCCAACCGTCCCTTACTCTATATTCATTTGTAATGTAAATGACATTGAGTTTTGTTAATATGCTTTTGTTGGAAGAGTTAAAATCATAGCCTCCTGCCTGTAAATCCGGAACACTAACATTAGATTCAGGACCGAGTCCATCATTTGCCATTTCATACTGATATTTTGATAATGAAACATCATCTTTATTAAGTTCGCTGTAACAATATATCACTCCAACTTTTTCACAATTCACCATTTCCACCCTATTATCTACTCGCTTGAATGCCCAGGTTTCTCCAATCCCGTCTCCGTCTTTGTCGGGATAAGGTATATCATCATACAAACTAAAGAAAGAATTGTCGTCTTCAGCATAGGCACCAGGGTCAACGAAAGTATAATCATCTAAGATGATCCTATGTGCTCCACCAATAAAACCTGAAGAATTAAACTCTTCGCTATCAGGTTGATCCGCAAAGAGAAGTTCTTCATCCAATCCAGTATTTTTAGAATACCTTAGAAAGTCATGGATTGTACTATCTCCAATAAGAGTAATCGTCGGCGCCGTTGTGTCTGAAATCCTGAGTTCCCTTATTAAAGGTTCTGAGGTATTTCCACTTTCATCCGTGGCAGTTATGGTAACATCATATCCAGAGCTACTGTTATCAGCAGGATAAATAATGCCTTGAGTGGCTCCTGGATCGGTATTCCATTCAAAAGAACGGTTCGAATCGGGATCCGATGCAGGTTTTGTGATATTAACTTCCCATACAAAATCAACAGGGTTGATAGAACTTACATCATATACTGATACATTTTCTAATAATTTACTTTTAACTGAATCAATGTCATTTGATTTACTGTTACCGTATCCTATTTCAAGAATTGGTGAAACCCCCAAAGAAAGAACCGGAGCTGTGGTATCCTTAATTATTAGATATCGGTATTTTGCATCAGCTGCATTTCCTTCTGCGTCATCCACATTATATTCAATCTCATAAATATGGTCTAACTGATCGTATGCCGTGGAAACTGGACCTGTCGCACTATCATTCAAATCTGTAATGGTAGATTGTACATTTTCGGTAATGTCACCATCTGTCACATCATAGGCAGTAAGGGATAGTGCTTGTTCACTATTATCAATCACTCCATTTTCCGAAATTTTGTAAGGTTTACCATTGTCATCGCTGTAAGTGGAACCGGCCTCTACAACAATAAATGTAGTAGTTGGATTAGTGTCGGGTCCTACCGTGATAAGCGGTTTTAAGTCATCCAAAAATGTGTAGGTTCGATACGAGTTTATTTCCCTGCTCAATGAAGGATTTGTTTGGGAAACTCTAATACTGATTGTAATTTCACGAATCTGATCACTTAATGAGCCTTCGGAAGAAATATCTTTTACGCGATTTATGGTTACCGTGTAACTAAGATCACTGTTCGATGGTTCATAGATAAGCAGCCCAGGATCGTGAAATGTTGAACCTGAATTAAAGTCAATCTTGAATGGACAAAGCCATGCATAGGTTCTTCCAAAATCATCATCTAATTTTATGAATTGGGTGGAAGGTAGAGTGGAAATGGTTTCTAAACCGGCCCCTTCAGGAATATTTACTTCGGAAGCTTTAAGATAAAATCCTGTGCCATCCTCTTTTTCCTGAATGTAGTTAGGTGAATCACTTAAGAACTTATCTTGGTCATCATTATAAAATCCAGACCAAGAAATACTTCCACTTCCATAAACTGTTCCCTTCCGAAAAACTTCACTCAATCTATCATACAGCGAAACACTGGGTGATTCGATATCCGCAAAATCTAAGGTCACAAATTTTTCACCATCATCAAAGGTAACAAAGTTTTCATGCTTGATAATCGCAACATGAGGTTTCGTGGTATCTACGACATTAAGGACAAGAGTTTCTGGGGATGCATTATTCTCAAATTCATCGCTTGCGTTATAAGTTATAGTAAAGCCACCAGTAGTCCAAAATCCATGGTCTTCAAGCTCAGCAAATGTAGCATTGTGGTCTAGTCCTTGGGGATGATCTAAGCTAATTGTCGTTGTTTTAGTAGTCACTGATTCAGCTTGATCTGTAACTACAAATCCAGGATCTGAAAAACGAACCCCAACTTGGATGGTATTTTCATCAAAAGTGTTTTTGGTGATCAAAGGTTTTTCCGTATCGACAAGGCGCACGACCATGTCTCTGTCAGATTTATTACCTAGGCTGTTAGTAACTGAATACCTGAACAGCACTTTACGCCAACCATCAGTACCCCGCTCATGTTCAACATAAGTACCTGGACTACCTGAAAAAAATGATGATTCCTCGGGTTCTTTACCAGGAGCAATCCAATAATTCACGCTTGAAAAAAATGTCTCATGGTTAGGGAAATTGCCAACCCCTCCGGAATGAAGACTATTAATAAGCTCTTCGGTATTATCAGATTTTATATGATAAAGGTGCACCGTGTAGTTGTTGTCTAAATTTTCCTCTCCACCACCCAAGTCGGTGTAAGCACGTGCAGGTGGAGCATCTGAGAGTAATTGCTCTCCGACCTGAATCGTCCAAGTTAATGGAGGAAGTGTGGCTTTCTTATTATTGTCATCTATGATACTCGCTACATCATTCGGACTTGCGTCTAAAGCACCATCATATCCGGTGCTCAGAATAAAGTCTATAGAAGGATATAAATTAGAGGATCCACGGAGCTCAATAGTTCGAAAATTTGATCCAGTATTGCCAGCACGATCTGTTAAAAAATAGTAAAATCGGAACCGCTCAACCTCAGTAGGAGGGTCGCTCGCTAATAACTTAAAATAGTCTTCCCAAAAGTTCAGAGTTACTGAGTCGCTCTCGGTTACAGCAGGATAAGTATCGTTCTCTAAATCATTACATCGCACGACAGCAAAGGACCAGAGTATGTCATCATCTTCCAATAACCAATCCACAAATCCATTTTCTTTTTTATAAAGATTCTCAACCGCATAAGCACCAGGATCGTAAAATCGACTTTCCCCATCAAATACTGATTGGAGATCTACATACATCGTCTGTGCACCATACAGTTTTACAACTGGTGCCTGAGTGTCCTTAACAGTTATGGATCGAGTGCGGGTGGCTACATTTTCGGATGGATCAGAAATCGAATAGGTAAGTGTATAGTCCCCCTTTTTAGCCATATCCAAATCGGTTTGGATGCGGTCTTCTCCATATTCAAAAACTGGGCTGAAACCTTTTCGGTTTGAAGTATCGAAGGTGTTGTTTACATCGGTATACTCAAAGGTGTAACTTTTAGAATTATCAATCCCATTGTGGGTGTGAAGTTCATCTGTAGTGTAATAATTATCAATGATTTCTATGCCCGGATCGTTGAAGT
>CAXBQX010000003.1:0-72381 GCA_963978365.1 uncultured Opitutales bacterium
TGCTGCTTTCGCAGTAGCTCAAAAGATTGATCAAACAACACGTGATTTTAATGGTGCCCCACCCTCCTCTGTATCTTCAGGTAAATCCAGTGGATCCGGTGGCATTAGTGCATCCGATACAGGTGCACAAAGACCAGTCTTCCTTAACACAGAACAAATTTCTGCATTTGCTGGTTTTGATACCAAGGTGACTTATCGTTCCAATCCACTCACTTTAACTGGCGATCTTACCCAAGCAAAAACTGGAATTTGGCAAAATACCTTTTTTGGTGGTGCAAGCTTATCTCCCATCGATACAGATACCTCAGTGGTTACCCCTGTTTTTGGTGGAAGTTGGTCGATGTCCGACTACCTAAATGATAACCTTTCCTCTCTCAACGATTATGCTACCAGTGCTTATGCTTTGCTAATGGTCCAGCACGAAACAGGAATTGGATTTCGTGGGGGTGTCAGCTATGCAAATGTCCGCAACAACGACACAGATACCGAAGATTATTCTGAGTTCTACCCCAATATTGGTGCGATGAAAACATATGGACTTGGTCCTGACACCTTGGCAATCGTTGATGTATCGGGTGGCTTTCACCTCACCCAGTCAGATTCCCTACTCGGAAGCAGTAAAAAGTCGCTCAACAACTGGGATGCATCGTTGTCCTACAACTTGCGTCATCTCTATTATGACTTTGTAATCACCCCTGGATATCGTTTGGGATACAAAAAGTTTACAGAAGGCAATACAATCAATGATGGTCGTAAGGATATTACCCATACCCTCTCAGTAAAGGTCGATTATCCAATCATTGAAAATGTCAATTTAAGTGCTGCTTCTTCTTACACCAAAAGAAATTCCAACCTCAGTTCAGATTATAAAAGCTTAGATGCGGGTGCCAATATTGGCATTAACTACAAGTTCTAGTTCAATTGATATTCCCTTACTCGTTTAAGGGCTTTATTCATCACTAGATGAAAACTTTAGGTTTCTTTACCGTTTTGGGTTTAGGAACCTTTTGTTTTGGCAATTTACCTGATACTCCCTTTATTGCGTCAGAGGCAGTTAAAGGTGTAGACATAGTCTACGAATTAAGAAGTGGGAAAACGTCCACTGAAAAAGTTGTAACTGGGAGCACATTCTTATCTGGACAGATTTTGGCAACTGGTCCAGGTGGACTTGCTAATTTATCAAATAAGGAAACCAACTCGGAAATTAGAATTGGTTCAAACTCGATCCTTCAATGGAAATCTAAGGACGAACTACAACTAATTTCTGGATCAATTCTTGTATGTAAGGAAAACGATGACACTTGGTTGCTTTCGTCAGTTTCTGGTTCAGCTGAGATCATGGGCAAATGTTCCTTTATTGCAGAGTCCACCAGCAATGGAGGATATAAGTTTATTTGCTTATCAGGGAAACCAATCCTCAAAACCAGTTCAGGGGAGACTCAGATACCGGCAGGGCGGTTAGTACTTGTCCTTGGGGAGACCAATGCCCTCGGCAATGCTTATGATATTGATCTCCTACTCCTGCTCAAATCCAGCTTACTGATCAACGCGTTTGAGGAACCCCCTTCTACGATGAGTAAGATTGGTTTGGCAGTCTATTCCCAGCAGTTAAAACTTAAGAATAAGTACAATGCCCTAATCGGAGATGCACCTACTGATAAGAACTTACAAATGTGGGTGCTTGGTTCGTCTCAAAACAAGAACGAGGAATAAATTGTATCTTTTTCCTCAATAGAGAGGCGAATAAAATATAAGGTACAGCTCGCCCTAACTGGGGTAAAAACTTAAAACAGGAGTTAGTTCAGGGAACTGTGTGCCCCGTCGCAAAAGGGTCCATTATTGGAATGTTTGCAATTGCAAAGGGCCACTTTCTTGGCTTCCTCAATAACGACTTTCTGGGGCGTAAAAGTGCTTCCTTTGTGAGAACCATCACAAAAAGGTTGTTTGGATGATTTACCGCAGGAGCACCACCAATATTCACCTGCTTCAAGTTCCATAACTGCAGGCATTTTAGAAGCCACCACTGGTCGTTCGTCGCTCATTTACTACTCAGCAGATTCTTCGGAATGGTCAGAATAGAGGACTGCGTCAACATAAACCTTAGAAGCAATAATTCCCAGCAAGAGAACCCCAAACATGACAACGGGCACTAGTATAACAGGCAGTTTCATCCGGGTATGTCCAAACTTTGGATCGTCTATAAAATCGTGTGAGCTCATATAGTTTAGTAAATAGTATCTGGTTATGTATTTTAAATCTTATTCGACCACCCAGGAATTTTTCCCAGTCAGTAATTCCTGCAGGTTGCCTACTCCTTGCGACTGAGCAGACTTGATCTGAGCGTGCAGGGCATCCTCATAGGTCTCCCTTCCTTCAATCTGACGAAGGATACCAAAAGGTGTGGGAAATGCTGGGTAAGCCATCTGAGCAAGAATGGAAGCGTAGGCAGGGTTAGCCGTCTTCGATTGGTGAACCAATAAGTCGGATTCTTCCACTCCATTTCCGAGTTCAACAATCTCTGGATCAAATCCATTCAAACGAATTCCTTTATTCTCACCGAAACGTAAAGGTTTTCCATCTTCCAGCATAAGTGCCTGTTCACTCCTGACCTCTCTACCAGTCACTGTGTCAAATGCATGGTTGTTGAATATCACACAGTTTTGAAAAATCTCCACAAAGGATGTTCCTTTGTGAGCGTGAGCCGCCTTAAATGTCTCAACCATATGTTTTTGATCTGTATCCGTAGTGCGGGCGACAAAAGTGGCCTCACTACCCAGAGCAAATAACAAAGGGTTAATCGGATAATCGAGGGAACCAGCTGGTGTACTTTTGGTCTTTTTGCCTACCTCGGAGGTAGGGCTGTATTGCCCTTTGGTTAAGCCATAGATTCGGTTATTAAAGAGAAGTACATTGATATCGAGATTCCGGCGTAGGAGGTGCATCAAATGATTGCCTCCAATAGATAAGCCATCACCATCACCGGTAACCATCCATACGGATAAATCTGGGTTGGCAGACTTCACTCCAGTAGCCACGGTAGGTGCACGTCCATGAATGGTATGAAACCCATAGGTGTTCATGTAATAGGGAAAACGGCTCGAACAGCCTATGCCACTCACCACCACAAATTTTTCCTTGGGCACACCCAGTTCAGGCAGGGTTCGCTGAACCGCGTTTAAAATGGCGTAGTCTCCACAACCCGGGCACCAGCGGACATCATTTTCGGTAACGAAATCCTTTTTGGTCAGGCTGCTTTCTTCAGTGTTAGTCGTACTCATGAAATTTTGTTCGATTAGGATAATTCTTTGTGGAAAGCAGTCCTAAGCTCGGAAACTTTGAAAGGCTTACCCTGGACCTTGGTTAAAGGAATTGCATCCACCAGGTATTTTGCCCGAAGGATCAAGCTGAGTTGACCCAAGTTCAACTCAGGAACAATGACTTTTTTAAATCGTCCAATAATATCACCTAAATCTTTGGGAAGCGGATTTAAGTGCCTGAGGTGTACACTGGAAACAGAGAATCCTTCCGCTTGCATAGCTTGTACGGCAGAGGTGATCGCTCCATAAGTACCACCCCACCCAATCGCTAATAAATCTCCTTTTTCTTCACCGTGTAATTCGAGGGGAGGTAGAGAATCTGCAATACGCTCCACTTTTTCTGCACGGAGGTGGGTCATTTTCTCATGATTCTGAGGATCATAGCTTACCCCTCCATCTTCCGATTTTTCAAGTCCACCAATTCTGTGCTCTAAGCCAGGCTGTCCTGGAATCGCCTGCGTACGGGCTAGTGTTTGAGGATCTCTTTTGTAGGAGATGTAAGGCTCGTCTGGGTTAGCAAATTTCGCGTGAATCTTGGGTAGTTCAGAGGCATTGGGCACCAGCCAGGGCTCTGCCCCATTGGCCACGTAAAGATCACTAAGAAAAATAACTGGTGTGCAGTAAGTAAGGGCAATCCGACAAGCTTCGACCGCACAGTCAAAACAATCCGAAGGTGAATGGGCGGCGATTACAGGTAATGGGCAATCTCCATGCCTGGAGAAAAGACTCTGCAAAAGATCGCTCTGCTCCGTTTTGGTAGGCAACCCAGTACTTGGCCCACCCCGCTGAACATTACAGATCACAACGGGCAACTCAGTAATACTGGCTAACCCAATAAACTCACTCTTTAGGCACATACCCGGACCACTGGTAGCAACCACAGATAAATCACCCGCAAAGCTTGCTCCGATAGCAACGCCCATAGCGGCAATCTCATCTTCAGCCTGTACAGTTTTTACCCCAAATTTCTTGAGGGCGGACAATCCTTCTAAAACAGGAGAAGCGGGTGTAATTGGATAGCCTGAGTAAAGTAATTCACGATTCGCAGATTGGGCTCCAGCAACTAAGCCGTATACGGTTGCCTCGTTCCCAGAAATCTTACGATAGACACCCGGCTTGACCGCAGCCTTGGCAAGTTGGTAGCGGTTGCGAGCCGTTTCCATAGTGTCACCAAGGTTGTGACCTGCTTTCAAAGCAGTTGAATTGGCATCCGCGACTTCGGGCAATTTCTTACCCCACTTTTGGTTGAAAAAGTTTAGGGTAGGTTCAAGCGGTCTGCCATAAACATAACACATAAACCCAAGAGCGAAGAAATTTTTACAACGAGCCTTGTCAGATGGTTTAAGGGGACTCTCTGAAAGTGCCTCCTTGGTAAGCGTGGTTAAATCCAACTCGATTAACTGATATTTTTTGCGAAACTCTTCATCCTCCAACGGGTTACTCTCATAGCCTGCCTTCTTTAAATTCATGGATTTAAATGAATCCACATTGACTACAAGTAACCCACCTTCAGGAAGATCTGCAATGTTAGCTTTCAATGCAGCTGGGTTCATCGCAACCAAGGCATCTGGTTCGTCTCCAGGAGTTAGAATCGAACGGCTACCAAACTGTAGTTGGTAACCGGATACTCCAGCGAGAGTACCTGCAGGGGCTCTGATCTCAGCAGGGAAATCAGGGAGAGTTGCAATATCATTTCCAGCAAATGCACTGGAATCTGTAAAACGTTCACCGATAGTTTGCATACCATCTCCCGAGTCGCCAGCAAAGCGAACAACGGCAGACTCGATTTCTTCAAAAGAATCAGTTGCTTGGGTCATGATTTATGGAGGGGGGATTTATTATGAAAAAAACGAATAAGTTATGACCGCATAAAAGAACATTCACAACGATATTATTAACAAAATAAAGCAAGTTGAGCTTAAAGTATTGAACTATTGAAATCGATGAGGGATTACAAACCAACTGAAGGTAGTGGAAAGGGTTGTAAATTAAAGGCAAGAGAAACTCTTGGCTGGCTACTTCGGTTGGCACGAACCCCGTGCCTCATCCAAGGCTCAAATAAAACCAGTTTGCCAATCTCTGGCATAATCTCCAATTCAGGGAGACCATCGAGATGAAAGTAAATATTTCCCGACTTACTCTGGCAACTCAGGTAAAGGACTCCAGACAAAGCAGCGAGGTGAGCATGATCGTGTAAACCAGTGGATTCTCCCGGCATCGAAGAATTAAACCAAAACGGAAGTGTGGAACTCTCATTTTGATCTAAAGAATTATAAATCATACACAAGGAGCGGGTGAATTTTTCGACTCCGATATCTCTGGCATAACGAATCGGAATACGGGCTTGGGGGACCAAATCAATGGGTAGGTAACTATTTTCCCACCTCCCGTTTATTTTATGGGAATAAACACACTTATCCTGATTCTGGTGAAAGTTTTGCAATAATTCCGGCATCCAATCTTCTGGATTAGGAACTTTGGTCTCAATGATTTTGCTTTTTCCCCAACGGTACTCCTTGAACATGAACCCAAATATCGATCCGATTTGGTTTCCAGGTCAAGTTCGGGAACAGATTTCTTTAAACAAAAGATAAAAATCTCTGTAATAAACAGGCCGCTGTATAAGGAGAAACCAGATCATTTTGGATAGGGGCAAGTTCAACTATGTCCATCCCCACACATTTTCTTCCTTCCAAGACCGATTCAACCAAATCAATGGCTTGATAAAAACCAAGCCCCCCAGGAACGGGGGTACCCACGGCAGGCATGATGCTTGGGTCCAATCCATCCAAATCAAAACTCAAATAAACATGTCTCGGAAAATCCTTGGGAAGGGTCACCGTACGAACATCACTTCGAACCAATTCCTCCCCATCGATAAAAAACACCCCATGATCTTTTCTGGAAATTCTTTCCTCCCCACAAAGAGCACGCACCCCAAAGGATGCCAAACTATGCCCTTCTTTTACTAAAAGATTCATCACACTGGCATGAGAGTGGACTTCTCCCATGTAACAATTCCTAAGATCCGCGTGGGCATCAAATTGTAAGATTCCTATCTTCTCTCCCAAAGCATCCCCAACCCCTTGCACAGCCGCCCAACTCAAAGAATGTTCTCCTCCCAAAGTGATCGGCACTTTATTTTGAATAACCAAAGATTTTGTCCGTTGATAGAGTTGCCCAAGGCATTCCTCGTGACTGATGGAGCAATCGATTGAATCCTGGGTAAAGATTCCTTGTTCGCATACGGAAGACCTCTCAAGTTCCCAACTTGCTTCAATTAAAGCCTGTGGACCTTGGGCAGTTCCAGAGCCATAGGAAACCGTTTTTTCCAGAGGACAAGGAATCACATGAAAACGAGCCGAGTCCTTATTGTTCTCACCTTCCCGTAATTCAGATCCTAAAAATTGCATTTTTAAATTTTCGTTCATGACAATCGATTGACGAATTCTTCGTAGCCAAAAGTTTTGGTTATGGTCAACTGATCAGACTTAGAGTTCCAAAGAGCAATCGAAGGGAGAGCAACCCCATTGAAAGTATTTGTTTTTACCATGGTGTAATGTGCTTGGTCCAAAAAGGCCACTCTGGAACCGCGAATCAAAGGAACCTCTAATCGATATAAACCAAAGCTGTCAGCAGTCAGGCAACTGGCTCCACCCAGAAAATACTCATACCCTCCCTGCTCTGATTCCCCTAGCAATGCTGGACGATAAGGAGCCTCAATGACATCGGGTGCATGACAGGTAGCACTCAAGTCTAACAATGCGTGCTTTTTCTCCCCGTCCATCAAATCAAGAACGGACCCTACGAGAATGCCGGCATCCAATGCCACCGCTTCTCCTGGCTCGAGGTAGACCTGACATCCATATTTTTCACTAATCTCCCGAATCAGATGGACCAATCCATCACGATCATAATCTGCCCGGGTACAATGATGGCCACCTCCTAAATTTATCCACTTAAAATTACTCAATGAACTCCCGATGTCCTTTTCAATTTTTCTCCAAGTCTGAGCAAGGGGTGAGAAATTTTGCTCACAAAGGGTATGAATATGCAACCCCTCAAATCCCATAAGGTCTGCAGAAGAAAGTTTGCTTATGGGATATCCTAAACGGGAATTTTCCGCACATGGATCATATTTTGGATCGAGTCCCAATGAAATTTCAGGATTAATCCTCAATCCTAAAGAGACTCCATTTTTACGGGCTTCTTTCACCCCATATGCAAATGGATGATTAAAAATGAGATGATCGGTTGATGCACAGATTTCATCTAATTCCGATGATTGGAAAGCTGGGGAAAAAGTGGAGAGAATTTGAGTTTTCCGGTTTTGAATAAATCCTTTCTGAGTTGCCAATCGTGCCTCCCACAACCCGGATGCACAACACCCGTCCAAGTACTCACTAATGAGACTTGCTAAAGACCACATTGAAAATGCTTTTAGAGCGAGCAGAATCTTCGCTCCAGAACGATCCCCAATATTCCGTAGAAGTTCGAGGTTAGCCCGAATCTTTTCTTCATCCACCACATAGGATGGACTTGGAACCCGGCTTAGATCGAAATGGGAGAATGCACCTGGGCCCCCACTTTGAGTGGGTAGCATTAGAACTGAGGTGCTTGATGCAAATCACGGACTTCCCAAGGGAGACCGTGATGATTGAGCATATCCATAAATGGATCAGGGTCCATTTGCTCCATATTGAAAACTCCCCTACCCTGCCATTTTCCCTGAACCATCAGAGCTGCACCTATCATAGCTGGCACTCCAGTTGTATAACTCACTGCCTGACTACCAACCTCACGGAAACACTCCTCGTGATCGCATACATTGAAGAGGTATTTCGTAACGGATTGCCCCGATTTTTCTCCGGTCACAATATTCCCTATACAGGTCTTTCCCTTAGTGCGCTCACCCAGTCCACCGGGATCAGGGAGCACCGCCTTTAAAAATTGCAGAGGGATAATTTCACGCCCTTCGTAGATCACTGGCTCAATGGAAGTGAGCCCGACATTTTGCAGTACTTCCAAATGCTTGAGGTATGCATCTCCAAAGGTCATCCAGAATCGTGCCCTTTGGATTTCCGGATAGTGCTTCACCAGGGATTCCAGTTCTTCGTGGTACATCAGGTACATATTCCGTTCGCCCACCTGTGGGAAATCAAATGTGTATTTATGAGAAAGGGCTGGAGTTTCCACCCAAGCTCCCTCTTCCCAGTGACGGGCAGGTGCCGTGACTTCTCGAATATTGATTTCGGGATTGAAGTTGGTCGCAAATGGATGCCCATGATCACCCCCGTTGCAGTCTAAAATATCAAGGGTATCAATTCGATCAAAGTGATGCTTGCGTAACCATGCGGTAAACACATTGGTCACTCCTGGATCAAAACCAGATCCGAGCAAAGCCATAAGGCCTGCTTTCTCAAACCTATCCTGATACTCCCATTGCCAACGGTATTCAAATTTTGCCTCATCCTTAGGTTCATAATTAGCGGTATCCAAATAAGGAGTACCTGTCTCCAAACACGCATCCATCAAAGTAAGATCCTGATAAGGAAGAGCGAGGTTGACCAAAAGATCGGGTTTCACCCGTTCGATCAGACGGGATGTTTGGTCTACAAAATCGGCATCAACTTGAGCGGTTTCGATTTTTACCCCAAATCTTTCATCAACCGACTTGGCTACTTTTTGGCAGGAAGACTCACGCCTACTGGCTAAGGTGATGGAGGAAAAGACCTCTGGCAACTGAGCCATTTTATGGACGGCAACTGAACCGACCCCGCCGGCTCCTATGACCAATACTTTCGACATAATTTATCCTTGGTTAGTCTGATTCGTAGTATGTATATCCCCGCAAACTCTCACGGTATGTGGAAACTAATTCCTTTAATTCTTCCAGCGAGGCTCCGTGGTCCTTTACGGCATGCTCTGCTCGAGCCTTAAATTTTTCAAGAAGTCTTTTGGGCTCGTATTCCACATAACTAAGAACCTCTGAAACGGTATCCCCTTCGACTTCATCGAGGAGTTCAAACTCACCCTTTTCCTTGAGTCGAATGGTAACCACATTGGTATCCCCAAATAAATTATGCAAATCTCCGAGAGTTTCCTGATAGGCACCGACAAAAAATGCCCCCAAATAATATTCCTCATTTTCATCGAGACTGTGCAATGGCAAACAATCAGATACCCCATCAGCCACGACAAACCGGTCGATCCGACCATCGCTGTCACATGTGACATCGCAAAGAATGGCATTTCGGTCTGGTTTTTCATGTAAACGGGTCAGCGGAATAATTGGATGCAGTTGATCAATCGCCCAGACATCAGGAAGACTTTGGAATAGGGAAAAGTTACAATGATAAATATCCGCCATACCCTGGACTCGCTGGTTAAGCTCTTCGCTCCATTCCGCATCATCCAGGCTTTCCATCCTTACCCTAATTTGACCAAGGATTCTTTGATGGGCACGTTCCGCCCGGGCGAGCACGGGGAGAGATAGTCTGCCTCTTCTAAACAGAGCCCTTAGTTCATCCCGATAGTAGGTAGCATCATTGAGAGACTCGAGTAAGTTATCGTTGGATAGCCCGTCAGATAGTTCGATGAGGGAGCATAATAAAGGATGATCTCCTTCCTCTGCCAAAACCACCCCGTCACTTTCATAGCTTGTACTTTCCAGAACACTAAATAAAAGCATCGAAGATTGGGCCACACAGGCACGACCACTTTCAGTGACGATGCAAGGATGCTCCACACCTGCATCATTCATCTCAAAGCCAACAGTTTCAACCACACTGTAGCAATATTCTTCCAAGGAATAATTGATCGAGTTGGGACTGGAAGAATTTTCTCCGGTGTAATCGACCCCCAATCCTCCACCTAAATCCAAATATTGCAAATTGGCACCTAACTTCTTGATTTCGATAAATAACCTGCTCGCTTCCTGGACAAACTTGCGGATCTCGATCATATTGGGCACCTGACTACCAAGATGGGAGTGCTGAAGAACCAGGGCATTGAGAAGGTTTTCCCGTCGTAAGACCTCCACCACCTCCACGACTTGAGCAATGGAAAGCCCAAAGGAAGAACGGTCCCCACTGGTCGCCGACCAATATCCGCTAACCACATTAACCAGTTTAACCCGGACGCCCAAGGTTGGAGGAATGCCAAGCTCGCGAGAAACCTCTATGATCAAGTTCAGTTCGCGCACACTTTCCATCACAATAACCGTGCGCATACCCAATTTGGAAGACAGCAAGGCAAGCCGAATAAACTCCGAGTCTTTATAGCCATTGCAAATAATCAACGCTTCCGGGTTTACATTTTGGGAAAGGGCAATCAGGAGTTCGGCCTTGGACCCGACCTCCAAGCCAAAATGGTATGGCTCCCCGTACTCGGATATACGCTCCACAACATGTGCCTGCTGATTTACCTTAATGGGAAAGACTCCACGGTAATTGCCTTGGTAGCCAACTTGCTGGATCGCATCGTTAAAACTTTCGTTAATTACCTGAATACGGTGCTCTAAAAAATTCGATACCCTTAGAAGTACAGGCGTTTGGATTCCTCTTTTCTCAAGCTTCTGGATTACACCCGCCAAGTCAACCGGTTGGTTATCTGGGGACAATGGATCATGAAGCCCTATATTTCCGTTGGGAAGTATACCAACCAATCCGTCGCCCCAGCGGGAGATTCCATAAGTGTCATGATCCATAATACAATACCCAGTTAAGAAAAAAGTATGAGGGGAGAAATAGAGGGAATTGAATGGTCGGGATGGTGAGATTCGAACTCACGGCCTCCTGCTCCCAAAGCAGGCGCGCTAACCAGACTACGCTACATCCCGGTGCCAAAAGGTCTAAAGATGAACTAATTTTTCGCACTTGGCAAAAACAATCATTCCCCTGCATACATGCCTGTAAATGGATTTTGTTTGGCAAAACGCATCATCGCATCATGATATGTTGATACGTTTATGATTAATTTTTCAAACAAACGACCCACAGAAAAAGACTTACGCGAAATTTTGAACCGTAGGATTTTAATTCTGGACGGGGCTATGGGAACCATGATCCAACAGGAGAAACTGGTGGAAGAAGATTTTCGCGGTGACTTATTCAAAAATCACCAAGGTGAACTTAAGGGAAACAACGATCTCCTTAGCCTAACCCGACCCGATGTAATCCGGAAAATCCATCAATCCTACTTCGAGGCAGGTAGTGACTTGGTGGAAACCAACACCTTTAGTGCCACCAGCATTGCCATGGAGGATTACCATCTCGAAGAAGTGGTACACGACCTCAATGTAGCATCCGCAAAGTTGGCCAGGGAAGCAGCCGATGAAGCGATGCGAAAGGATCCTTCACGCCCAAGATTTGTTGCCGGTGCGATCGGACCCACAAACCGAACGGCCTCGCTCTCCCCCGATGTAAACGATCCATCTAAACGAAATGTTACTTTCGATCAATTGGTTGAGGCCTATTTTTCACAAATTCGGGCTTTAGTGGAAGGAGGTGTCGATATTTTGATGCCTGAGACAACCTTTGATACCCTTAATTTGAAGGCGGCAATCTTTGCCTTGGAAAATTTCTTTGATCAATCTGGGAACCGCCTACCAGTTATTCTCTCCATCACCATCACCGATGCCTCGGGACGAACTCTTTCCGGACAAACCACAGAAGCTTGCTGGAATTCGATTGCCCACGCAAAACCTCTTGGAGTTGGCTTAAATTGTGCCTTGGGGGCGGATGCGATGAGGCCCTACCTCCAAGCACTTTCCAAAAATGCAGATTGCTTTGTCCATTGCTACCCGAACGCAGGTCTCCCCAACCCTCTTGCCCCCACTGGGTATGACGAAAAACCAGAAGATACAGCTGGTGCTCTTTTTACTTTCGCAGAGGAAGGTCTCCTCAATATGGCGGGTGGGTGCTGTGGAACTACACCACCTCACATCCATGCAATCGCCGAGAAATTAAAAGAAACTGCACCCAGAGAAGTTCCCAATGTGGATCCTGCGATGCGCCTTAGCGGACTGGAACCCTTTGAGATTAAGGGACAATCCAAATCCCTCATCATGGTGGGCGAACGTACCAATGTTACTGGATCCCCAAGATTCAAAAAACTCATCGAGGACGGGGACTATGACTCAGCCCTTAAGATCGCGAAGCAACAAGTGGAGAACGGGGCTAATATTATCGATGTAAACTTTGATGCCGCTCTCCTCGACGGCGAAGAGTGCATGACCAAATTCCTGAACCTTGTTGTTTCCGAGCCCGACATTTCCCGCGTGCCCATTATGATCGATAGTTCAAAATGGTCTGTCATTGAAGCAGGGCTTAAGGTCATCCAGGGAAAGTGTATCATCAACTCGATCAGTCTCAAGGAAGGGGAAGAGACCTTCAAGAAACATGCCCGCTTAGCCATGAGACATGGAGCGGCAGTGGTTGTGATGGCCTTCGATGAGAAGGGGCAGGCAGCTACGCTTGATGACAAAGTAAGGATCTGCGAGAGAGCTTATAAAATTTTGGTTAATGAGGTCCATTTCCCTGCTTGGGATATTATTTTTGATCCCAATGTGCTCACCCTGGCCACCGGTATGGATGAACATAATGCCTATGGTTTGGACTTTATTGATGCCGTTCGGGAGATCAAAAAACGCTGCCCCCATGCACGAACCAGTGGGGGAATCAGCAATGTCTCCTTTTCCTTTCGGGGGAACAACCTCGTCCGTGAGGCGATGCATGCAAGCTTTCTCTATCATGGATGCCAGGCCGGTTTGGATATGGGCATTGTCAATGCCGGCATGCTCGCAGTTTACGATGAAATTGAACCGGTACTACGGGAAAGAGTCGAAGCCGTTGTTTTAAATAAATCCAAAAATGCAGGCGAGGAACTCCTCGCCCATGCAGAGAGCATCAAAGATCAAAACGAAAACCGAAAGGCAGAAGGACCGGATCTGAGTTGGCGGGAAAAACCTGTCGCTGAGCGTCTTACCTATGCATTGGTCAAAGGAATTGGCGATTATGCGGAAGAGGATGCGGAAGAAGCACGCCAATTATTAGGCCGACCCCTTGAGGTGATCGAAGGTCCGCTGATGGATGGCATGAAAGTAGTGGGTGATCTTTTCGGGGATGGAAAGATGTTTCTCCCGCAGGTGGTAAAAAGTGCCCGGGTTATGAAAAAAGCCGTCGCCTACCTGGAACCTTTCATGGAAAAGGAAAAGGATGCCTCGGGATCAGGTAAACGAGGAACCATGGTCATTGCCACCGTCAAAGGGGATGTTCATGACATTGGCAAAAATATCGTGGGTGTCGTTCTTGCCTGTAATAACTGGGAGGTAATCGACTTGGGCGTGATGGTATCCTGTGACAAGATTCTGGAGGCAGTCGCTCAACACGGTGCCGATGTCCTTGGGCTGAGTGGGCTGATTACCCCATCACTCGACGAAATGATTGATAATGCCAAGGAAATGCAACGGCTTGGCCTAAAAATCCCATTGCTCATTGGAGGAGCGACCACCAGTCGTGCCCATACGGCTATCAAAATCGCTCCTCATTATGAGTATCCAGTTATTCAAGTACCTGACGCATCGTTGGTTGTAAATGTGTGTAATGATGTTTTGCATCCGCAGAAATCGGCTAAGTATATTGAAGATTTAAAAGAAGATCAGTCCCGCATCCGCAAACAACACGAAGAGCAAGGAGAACGACCTCTTCTTTCCCTTTCCGAAGCAAGGTCAAAAGGGTTAAATTTTGATTGGGAAAAGCAGGACATAGCTACCCCATTAGCCGATAATTTGGGGACACATTATTTTCAACCTTCTCTGGAAGAGGTGCTTGAATTTTTTGATTGGTCTCCTTTTTTCTGGGCCTGGGAACTCAAGGGAACCTATCCGCAAATTTTCGAAAGAAAAGGCAGCGGGGAGGAAGCGAAGAAATTATTTGATCAGGCTCAAGAACTGCTCGAAAAAATTATTCGGGAAAAGAGTTTTAAGTGCCAGGCAGTGGTCGGACTTTGGCCAGCCCATAGCTGTGAAGACGATGTGGAATTATTTTCCGATCTGTCCAAGACAAAAAAACTAGGGGCCTTTCGATTTGTAAGACGCCAGCAAGTCATTCCTAATCAACCTCAATTCTGCTTATCTGACTACATTGCCCCCAAAACATCTGGTCGGATGGATTACCTCGGAGCCTTTGCGGTCAATGCGGGGAAGGAGGTCGATTTACTCGCAGACCAATACAAATCCCAGAATGATGATTTTACTTCAATCCTGATTAAATCCCTGGGAGACCGTTTTGCCGAAGCCACTGCCGAATATGCCCACAAAAAGATCCGGGATTTATGGGGTTTTGGGTCCACTGAAGGTTTAAGTAACCAAGATCTAATCGCCGAGAAGTATCGTGGTATTCGCCCGGCAGCCGGTTACCCCTGTCAACCAGACCACACTGAAAAAGACTTCATTTGGGAATTGTTAAAGGTCAAGGATACGATCGGTCTCGAACTCACTGAATCCCGGGCAATGAATCCAGGTTGCTCCGTATCTGGGCTTTATTTTTCTCACCCGGATGCCCGCTACTTCAATGTGGGTAGTTTAGGCAGGGACCAGGTCGAAGATTACGCCAAGCGAAAGGGCTGGGAACTCAAACAGGCAATCAAATGGTTGCGGCCCAACCTTGGCTTTGACGCTTAAATACTTCCGTATCCACTTGTTCCAACCTCCCCTTTGGCATTGCAGGGAGCCAGGCGAAAAACTATAACCATTGCGCTATGAAGGAAATGTCCCCCTTAGAGGAAATCCGCCATTCCGCCGCTCATGTTCTCGCCACTGCGGTTCTCCGCTTGTACCCGGACACCCAGTTGGATATTGGCCCGCCCACTGACTCCGGATTTTACTACGACTTTGATTCCGAGATTCCATTCACCCCGGAAGTCCTCCAGCAAATCGAGGAGGAAATGGGTAGAGTAATTAAAGAAAACCAACGATTTGAACGACTGGAAGTGAGCCGGGATGAAGCTGTCTCGATGATCAAGGAGATGAACCAGACGGAATATAAACTTGGCAGGCTTGATGACATCCCCGAAGGTGAAACTATATCCTTTTACCGCAACGGCGAGTTTCTCGACCTCTGTGCCGGGAGCCATGTTTCCTATACCAAAAAGATAAAGGCTTTTAAGTTACTCCATGTTGCCGGGTCCTACCACCGGGGGGATTCCTCCCAAAAGCAACTGCAAAGAATTTATGGAACCGCTTTCCCGACCAAGGACGAACTTGCCCAGCACTTGGAGCGTATAGAAGAGGCAAAGAAGCGCGATCATCGGGTGGTGGGAAAAGATCTTGGCCTCTTTCATATCGATGATCAGGTCGGGCAGGGTCTCGTACTTTGGAAACCAAACGGGGCCATTATCCGCCAGGAACTGGAAGGATTTATTACCGAGCAACTCAACCAGCAGGGATATTCGCAGGTCTACACCCCTCATATTGGCAAGCTCGATCTCTACCGTACATCAGGCCACTTCCCCTACTACCAGGACTCCCAGTATCCACCGATCATTCATCGTGAGTGCCTCGAGGAATTAGCAGAGGAAGGGTGCACCTGCTCCGATCTTTCCAATAAACTGGAGAAAGGGGAGATCGACGGGTACCTGCTCAAGCCCATGAACTGCCCGATGCATATCCGCATCTTTAAGTCCGAGCAACGCTCTTACCGCGACCTTCCGGTAAGGTTGGCGGAATTTGGCACTGTTTACCGCTGGGAGCAATCCGGCGAACTCAATGGTATGACCCGGGTACGGGGATTCACTCAGGACGATGCCCACCTTTTTATTCGCGAAGATCAGTTGCAGGAGGAAATCCAGGGCTGCCTCAGCCTGGTCAAATTGGTCTTCTCCACCCTCGGTATGAATGAATACCGCGTACGGGTGAGCTTGCGCGATCCCGAGTCGGACAAATATGTCGGTGCTCCCGAGGCCTGGGATAAAGCAGAGGCTGCCCTGCGACAGGCGGTGCAGAGCCTTGGTGTTGATTATGAGGAGGAACTCGGCGAGGCGGCATTTTACGGACCCAAAATAGATTTCGTGGTTAGGGATGTGATCGGACGGGAATGGCAGTTAGGCACCGTACAGGTGGACTACAACCTACCGGAACGATTCGACCTCTCCTATGTGGGGAGCGATAATCAGGACCACCGTCCCGTGATGATCCATCGGGCTCCCTTTGGATCCATGGAAAGATTCTGTGGGGTTCTGATTGAACACTTTGCTGGAAATTTCCCCACCTGGCTGGCTCCCGAACAGGTAAGAATTCTTCCAATGAATGATGACTTGATTCCCTTTGCCCAGAACTGCTTAATTTTGCTCAAGCAAAAAGGCATACGGGCCAGCGTGGATTCACAGTCGGCCAAACTCGGGGCCAAAATACGCAGGGCGGAAACGGACAAAATTCCGCACATGATGATCATTGGAAAAAGGGAAGCGGAGGAAAACCAGGTCTCCCTGCGCTCGAGGAGCAACCCGGACCTCGATGGACCCCAGGCGGTTGAATCTGCGGTTCAGGCCATCACCGAGGAAATTTCTTCTAAGGCCCTGCCCAAGTCGCGCCCCACCGCATCTTAACATCTTCTTTTCTGTGGGCATGCAGAATTTGTCCGAAACCAATCAGTCCGATAGGAAAAGTAATATGTCCATTGCAACTGAATCTTCTGTGCTTCACCTTTGCTTCGCCTTTCCCTTCCTTCTTCTCATCCGAATCTATCGTCTATTTTCCCCGCTCAAACAATTGATCCTTGGCCCCTATGCCAGGTGCCGATTTTATCCCACCTGCTCGGAATATGCCCTGGAGTGCTTCCAGACCCTTCCGTTGCACATCGCCCTTTTTCGCTCATTTACCCGCATTTTCCGATGTAACCCGATGCACACCGGGGGCTATGACCCCGTGCATCCACCATGCAAACATCCCTCTCCCGATCCTGAGTAATGGCCACCGCGATCCATCCTGCACCCACCCACTGTGCACCAGGCGATAACCTGACTGGTTACCTGGCTGGACTGGTGGAGAAAGCAAAGAACACCCCATCTCCGCTCTTTTCCTCGATCTCTTACAAAACCTCATTTTCCGATCCCCTCGCCCTGCTTGAGTCTTTGCACAAACCGGACAGTCCCCACTGCTACCTTGAGAAATCGACCGATGAGTTCTCCATCGCTTGCGGTGAATACCTCGCCCAGCAGGAATTTCAGGGGGCGGATCGTTTTCAGCAGGCAAAGTCATGGTCTGAATCGCTTCTGCAATCCGTGGAACGGGCGGGCGATGCCCCCCTTGCCGGGTCCGGCCCCACCCTCTTTCTCACCGCCACCTTCGAATCGGAACAGGCCAATTCCGGGCTTCCCTCTCTTTCGGTCTTTCTCCCCCGCTGGCAGGTGGTTAATCATCGTGGAGAGCACTTTATTGTGCTGAACACTGAAATCCGGCCGAACTCCAATCCTCTTAAAATTCAGATCGATCTCGATGCAAGGCTCGGGTCCATGATTGGACTTACTTACGAAAAAAACAACCCGGCCTATCGTATAACCACTCCCCTTGGAGCTTCCAGCGAAAATTTCGATTACCTCGACGGGGTATCGCGTGCCCTCCGTGAGATTCAGTCGGGCGAGGTATCCAAAATCGTTCTCGCCCGGCAGCTTACCTTTGATGTGCACGCAGAGCTCTGCCCTTTTTCCATTGCCCACGGTCTGCGGGCAAGATTTCCGGACTGCCACGCCTTTTCCCTCTCCGCGCCCAAACAGGGAGTTTGGGTGGGAGCGAGCCCCGAGACCCTCGCCCATCTTCGCGGAAACTCCCTACGCACGGAAGCCCTAGCCGGTTCCGCCCCCCGTGGGCCCTCTGCCGGTAAAGATGCCCATTGGGGAGAGACCTTACTTGCCCGGGAAAAAGAGGTACGCGAGCACAAATTAGTCATCGAGAGCATCCACCGGCGACTCGCCTCCGTTGGGGTGTCATCTCTTCATCAGGGGCTTCCCCGGCTTCTCCGCCTTGCCAACCTCCAGCATGTACGCACGCCGGTGGAAGGAAAAATCCCTCCCGGGCTTCATCCCTTTGATATTCTCTCCGCCCTTCACCCCACTCCGGCGATGGGGGGGACTCCCCGCACCCCTGCCCTTTCCAAGCTTGCTCAGATTGAACAGTGCCCCCGTGGTTGGTATTCCGGAGTGGCCGGATGGATGGATTCCCGAGGGCGGGCGGAATTTATTGTACCAATCCGTTGCGGCAGACTGCTGAAAAACTCACTCACTTTATACGCGGGAGCCGGCATTGTTGAAGGATCCATTCCGCAACTGGAAAAAAATGAGACTGACTGGAAGTTGCAAGCCATGCTTGAAGTGATCACTGGAAGCCCTAAGCTTCCGGATTGAATGACCACTGAACCTGACCCCACCGCCCAGGCAAACTATCTTTGGGGCCATGCCACTGCCCGAGGTCTCGCCGACCTTGGTGTGGAAGTGGTGTTTTTCTCCCCCGGATCGAGGTCCACTCCCCTAGTGCTCGGATGCGAAGGTGAACCCCGCCTCTCCTGCTTCCCGGTATTGGACGAACGCACCGCAGCCTTCCTTGCCCTTGGCCAGGGCAAGCGAACGGGCAAACCCGCCGCACTTATTTGCACCTCAGGATCCGCTCCCACCCACTGGTATCCTGCGGTTACCGAAGCCTCCTACTCGGGCATTCCCCTCCTGCTTCTCTCCGCGGACCGCCCTCTCGAACTCCAGGAATGCGGAGCCGGACAAACGATTAACCAGATCCATTTATTTGGCTCTTTCGTGCGGGGGTTTCATTCCGTTCCTCTGCCGGCATCTGATTCCACATCCCTGTGTAGCCTCCAGACCATCCTCCATCAAGCCTACTCTCAGTGCAACTCCCACAACCCTGGCCCCGTCCATTTAAACTTTCCATTTCGTGAACCCCTCTGGCCGGAAATACCCTCTGCCCCTGATCTTCCCCAACCTTCTTCTTTACCCATCCTTACAGATTCTCATGTGAAGGCAGGGGACCATAAACCTCCGATCGAACTACCCCAAGCCCGATTTCCCGTCGTCATCGCCGGACTGGACTGCCCTCCCCACCTGCCCTCCAACCTCGACTTCATTCCCATCCTTTGCGATTCCCTCAGTCCATTCCGGGAAAACGACCATCCTGCCCGCATCCTCAGGTATGAACATCTGCTCAGATGTCCGGAATTCGTTCAATCCATCCGACCGGACTTATTTATTCTGCTCGGGCCTCTGCCCACCTCCAAGACCCTGCGTTCCTGGATCGAGCAAACTGGAGCAGAACGGGTAGTCGTCGAACCAAGCGGGAGAAAGGTTGACCCGTTGGATGGACCTAGCCGTGCCCTCACCTTGAAGTATGATCAATTGTCCATGCTCCAACTTGAGGCTCCCGATCCTGCCTGGCTGGATGTATGGACACAGGCAGAGCGGGCAGTCGAGTGCAAATTGCAGACTGAACTTGCCCGGTTGCCCATTTCCGTTGAGCCCAAAATTGTCCGCATTCTCTCGGAACACCTGCCGGCAAACTCGCTTTTTTACTGTGCAAACAGCATGCCTATCCGTGACCTCGAATGGTTCTGGAAACCTGGCAACCTCGGGAGGAGACTCTTCGGAGCACGCGGGGTCAATGGAATCGACGGCACTCTGGGTACTGCCTTGGGACTTGCCCATCTCAGCGACCATCCAACCTACCTACTCAGCGGGGATCTTGCCTTTTTACACGACTCCAACGCCCTGCTTTTTTCCTCCCATCTAGTCGGTTCCCTCACCGTAATCCTGGTCAATAACCAAGGGGGTGGGATTTTTGAAAATTTGCCCGTTGCTCAACTTTCCGAATTTGAGAAATGTTTCAGCACTCCTCAAAAGTGTGATTTTAAAAAGCTGTGCGAATCCCATTCCATAGAGCACTTCCTTTGCGAAAACGAGGAGGAGCTTATTTCATCCCTACATCACCCGCCTGCCCAGGGCGTGCGGGTGATCGAGATTCGAACGGACCGCAAAGCGGATTGGGATACCCGCAGGCACCTGCTTGCCCTCTCTCCCAAGAACTAACTCTCGCCCGGCATGCCTGAACTTGCGGAAGTTGCCTTCGCCTGTACCCAGTGGAAACCCGGACTGAATCAGCCCATCCAGTCCGTCATCACCCATCCAAAGTCCCGCGTGTACCGTGATGAAAATCGAGCACACTACCGGGAACAACTAGCCGGTCGAATTCTTCGGTCCTTCGATACTCATGGGAAGCAAATGCTCTTTTCCTTTTCCGGAAATTGCTGGCTCGGGCTCCATCTAGGTATGACCGGGTGGTTGCATTGCGAACCGAAGGGTTACCAACCCGCCAAGCACGACGCCCTTATTCTGGTCCAGGCAAAGCAATCACTGGTCTTTCGGGATCCTCGCCAGTTCGGAAGGCTGCGCCACCATATCGGGAAGGAATCACCTGACTGGTGGAATAACCGCCCTGTATCCATGGTCAGCAAAGGATTTAATTACGAAATCTTATCCAATGCCCTCCATCGGCATAAGAAACGTCCACTCAAAGCCCTTCTTCTGGACCAGCGGTATTTCCCTGGGATGGGCAATTGGATGGCCGATGAGGTGCTTTGGCGGGCAGCCATCCATCCGGACTGTCGGTCCGCCAACTTGGATGAACACCAGAGGAAAACTCTCTTTCGGCAGATCCTCTTTGTGGTGCGTGGAGCTATGAAGTCGGTCGGCACGCACGGCGGGGACCCGCCGGCAAACTGGCTCTTTCATCAAAGATGGCGGGACGGTGGCACCTGCCCCAAGTCGGGCACACCCCTAATGCGAGCGGAGATTGGGGGGCGGACCAGTTGTTGGTCGCCCAGTTTACAAACCCTGGGAAAATAGTTTTCTCGCCTGCCCGCAATCGCTCTCGATTTGGGCTGTCAGCTCATCCATTCCAGAAAATTTCTTTTCCGGGCGCAAATGGACGCCAAGTTCCATCGTAAGAGATGCACCTTCCTTCCAGATCAAGACATCCGGAGTTTCGAGGCAGTGGACTTCCAGCAGGGGGATCTCCGCACCCTCCTCCACAGTGGGGCGTAATCCATAGTTGGCAAGTGCGGGTATCCGCTGCCCGGTGGTTTGCTCCTCTGCCCAGCCTGCATACACACCAAAAGCGGGTTTTGCCTCCGGGCACCAACGCAGGTTGAGAGTGGGATACCCGATGGTCCGGCCCAGTGCTTTGCCCGCAGAAACACTGCCCGAAACGAGGTATTTCCGCCCAAGCATTTCAGTGACCCGGTGCATCTCGCCTGCCTCCAATGCCTTGCGAATACGCGAACTGCTTACTGGCAGATCCTCAAGAATGAGGGATTGCGCCACATTCACCCCAATCCCGGCACGGGACCCATATTCGGTCAATGCCTGAAAATCGCCCGTCCGGCCCTTGCCGAAGCGAAAGTTTTTTCCCACGCAAAGGGAACGAAGGAAAGGCACCAACCCGACCAGATAGGAAACAAATTGATCGGCTGGAATTTCAGCCAATTCCTCATCGAAGGGTTGCATAATCACCGCTGAAACTCCGCTTGCCAAAAGTTGCCCGGCCTTGTCCTTCGCACTCATCAATAGAGGAGGTTCCTTACCGGGTCTCAGCAATGTGGCTGGATGCCTCGGGAAAGTTAGAGCGGCGGTAGTGCCAGAAAATTTCTCGGCATGTAAGCGGGCTAGATCGAGAACCGCACGGTGTCCGCGGTGAACCCCGTCAAACATGCCCAGGGCGAGACAAACTTCTTCCTTCCATTCCCTTCCAAAATGGGCAATCGAGTCAAAGACTCGTTCCATAATTAGAGAGCGTGGGATGGGACCGCTTGATTTACAGGAATCAAACGATTTTGAAACTCTCCCAATGGAACATCATAAATTTGATCAAGCGTAAGAGCATCGGAAATCGAGAATTGATCGATTCTAGTGCGCCTCAAGCTTTGCAAGTGAGCACCACAACCCAGACGCTGACCAAGATCATGCACCACCGTGCGTACATAGGTGCCCTTGCTGCAGTCCATAAAAAACTTACCCGACGGGGATTGCCAATCATCCAACCTCAGTTCATTGACACGGATGAAGCGGGGTTCCCGTTCCACTGTCTTTCCCTTACGGGCCATTTTGTAAAGGGGAACACCATCAATCTTCTTAGCAGAGAACATGGGGGGTGTCTGATACTGATCACCAAGAAAACCCTGCATTTCTTGAAGGATCATTTCTTTGGTGAGTCTATCGGGTAAGGGCTTTTCGGCGACCACCTCGCCATCTGCATCCTGGCTGTCTGTTTCCACGCCAAGCAAAAAAGTTCCCTCATAGGCCTTGTCCAGGCTGATTAGAAACTGCGATACCTTAGTGGCCTTCCCGATCAGCATGATCAACAGGCCCGTAGCCAATGGATCGAGCGTACCGGCATGACCGATCTTTTTCATCCGCAATTTACGGCGCAATCGGTCGACCACATCATGCGAGGTAATCCCCTGCGGTTTATCTACCAATAAGATTCCTTCAAATTCCATATCTTGTCGTGTACTCAACTCAACTCCCCTTTTTCAACGAGTTCTAAATGACGGTTAATGGTTTCAACCAAGTTCGGATAAAGATCATCCCATGTACCATTGACATTAAAACCAGCAGCACAGGTATGTCCGCCACCGTTGAATTCTTTCGCCAATATATCCACCCGGTACTTTTCATCCTTCGCCCGGAAACTTCCTTTAATCAGTCCATTTCTCTCTTCTATAAAAACGGCAATTTCCACACCCTCCTGAGAACGTGCATAATCCACAAAATTCTCAGCATCTTCCGGCTTGGTCCCAGTCTCGAGGAAATCAGATCCATGAATACAGCCAATGCAAACCCTCTCCTGTAATTCCATACGGAAGCTTGCCAGAAAGCGCTGGAGCAACTGGATACGGCCCGGCTTTTCCTTTTCATAAAGCTCGCGGGCAATTTCGGATGGGCAGGCCCCTGCATCGCAGAGCATCCGGCAAATTTCGAAAACAGAACCATTGGTACCGGAGTAACAAAACTGGCCGGTATCGGTACAAATTCCTAAGTAGAGGGCTTCTGCAGTGCATTTGTCCACTTGATACCCGCTGTCAAAAAAGAATTTCGCGAGGATTTCACCGGTAGCAGATGCATCGGGCAAAATGAAATTTTCCTTCCCGTATCGAGTATTGGATACATGGTGGTCGATATTCAGGTCCACCTCTGGGAAACGATTACACAAATCCTCCCCCACCCGCCCATGATCCGCACAGTCCACCGTAAGGATTTGATAGTTCGCGTCCTCCACTTCTGCCGGAGATACAAAAGGCGTACCTTCGGCAAATTTTCGAAGCGTGCGTGGAATGGGGTCCTGATTGACTGCCCGAGCTTCTTTCCCCAAGGCAAGCAAAGCCCGGGTAAGGGCAACCTGGGAGCCCACACAATCCCCATCCGGTCTCTTGTGACCAAGTACCAGAATCGGCCGGTCATCCAATTGAGAGATGGCTTGAGCAAATAGAGTGGATTCTTTGAGAAAGACAGACATAAGAGAACAAATCTAGAAACATATCACATCTGCGAAGCGAGGAAAAGCATGGAACTAGACAGTCTTAGGAACGAGAAAACCATCCTCGTCCATTCCCTTCACTCCGCTAAGTTCTTCCCCATCCTCCCAGCCCAGCAAAACAAAAGTATCATCCTCCATTCTGTAAGAATAGCCAGGAAGGAGATGTCCGAGCGTCTTTTCTTTGTAACCACGCTGGCGATTGGATGAATTTTTCTCATCAGGCAACTGAACGGATACCAAACCTGACCGTGCAGTGGCATATCCACTCACTGGATGGCAGGACCGCAAAGGTGTGTCCTCGACGATCTGCACCCACTCCCCGGCGGCTGTCTGTTCGAAGCCAACCTGGGCAAGCAGAGGAAACCAGGGAAACCATTGTTCCTCCCAGACTTCTGAACCCGACATAATTTTCAGTCTGGGATGGTCGACCAGATTGGTCTCCCGCAACCGCATCCAGTTGTCCCATTGCAGGCAGTTGGGATTCCTCGTATCTTCGAGGACATGGTTCACGGCTTCCACCCATTTCCGGTAAGGCTCGGGGCATTCTCCCCCTCTCCCCAGTACTGCATCCAGAAAATCGGACCGGCTCACCGACACTCCTTTCCGGTCGCGAAACAGAACACCACTTTGTTTTTGGAAAATTCTCTTTCGTAACGCATGGCGTGCGGCCCGGCCTCCAAGCAAACGCTCATTAAAAGATAAACGCCCAAGGTCAAGCACTGCACGCCTCACCGATTCTGGACTCGCCTCCATCGCATCGATGGGAGACCCACATCTCACGCTAATGCGGCAAGGAAATGACCGGGGGAGCTTTTTAAAAAATCGACCTCCCTGATGGCTGTAAACAGAGCCCCATACCCCGTCCAAATGGGCAGGGATGATAGGCACCCGGCCACGTTTCGCCAGTAGGATGAATCCCCGTTGAAAAGGTAGGGTTGTACCAAGCCTGGATATCCCTCCCTCAGCAAACAGGCAAAGGGGGGTGCCGGATGCCACCCGCTTAATGGATCTTCGGAGGGCGGAAAGGGAGTGATTCGGGGAAAGAGTAAGGGTGCGGGTTAAGCGGAAAATGCCCTGCAGAATCCTCGAACTGCTCAGTTCCTCATGAGCGAGGTAGCGCACCTTTCTGGGAAAGGCGGCACCGATAAAGACCGGGTCGGCATAAGAGAGGTGATTGCTGACAACCAAGGCACCTCCCTGCTCCGGGAAATTCTCCACTCCCACCACCCGGATCCGGTAAAAAATATGCAGGACGAGGTGGAAGCAGGCCCGCAAAAAATCTTCAAACTGGCAGATCAGACTAATTAGGGCGATGACCCCAAGGGGGAATATAAGGATCAGAATTTCTTGCTTGGCCCCCAACCCAAGCACATTGGAAAACCAGGCATGCAGCCCAATCAGGGCCACCCCGCCCAACTGGGTAAGTAAATTGGATGCGGCGAGGACCCGGCCACGCTCATCTTCCTCGGCACGGTGCTGAAGGTATCCATTGAGCGGCACAAAAAACAAAGCCCCAAAAAAACCGAGAGATGTACAACCGCACTCAAAGGCTCCGCTAATCGGGTGAGAGATATAGACTATCCATAGACTCAGGGCCATCCCACCCGCCCCCATCGGACAGAGCCCAAGCTCAATCCTTCCCTTGTTCAAATAGGCACAAAAAAGACAGCCAGCCATAATTCCCACACCCAGTAAAAGAAACCAGTACCCATAGAGACTGCCCATGCCAACCTTCCCCACCGTCACTTCGCCAGACAACTTGACCAGAACGAGGTAGAAAAACCCGCCCACCGCCCAGAAACAGGCATCACCGAGGGCCGCCCATCGCAGGTTGGACCGCTTGATCAATTGCCCAAGATCACGGAAGTGACTGAAAAGCACAGAGGGAGTGAAAGGATCGGCCTTTGGTGCCTCCGTGGACGGAGTGGGCAAAAAAACAACCCAGGAAACCAGAGCCAGAGAGCAAATCCCCAGGGTAATGAGCTGAGCAGTCTCCCACCCTCCCCTCTCCACCACCCAATAATCAAAGAGAACCGCTCCGCTGAAAGCACCCCCCAGTATGCCCACAATCGTGAGCATCTCCATCCACCCCACCGCTTTACCCAGTTGCCCATAGCCGACTATTTCCTTGAGGATGCCTTTTTTGGCGGGAGAAAGAAAGGTCGACTGGGTAGAGAGAAGAAAAAAGCCAGTCAGGGTGATGGACAGGCTCCTTTGGGAAATCCCCCAAAGGATGGCTCCCAGACCGATGAGTTGGGCGAGAAGACTTACTCCCATCACCTGTCTTTTCGGATACCTGTCCGCCACCCAACCGGCCCATGGGGCAAAGACGATGAAAGGGAGAATCAGAAGAATGGAGACCTGCTGGTTGACTAGGTCCATGCTTTCCTTCCCAAACTGAAAAGCGGCCAGCACGGGCAGGAGTGCTTTGACTGCATTATCATTAAATGCCCCGATAAACTGAGCAACCAGCAGGGGGATTGTTTGGCGAAAAGGAAGCGGGGGGCTGCTCATATACAGAATCTAGGAGTTAGTGCTCCTCTACTGGCATGGCGATTTTTTTCTGAGCCTCCATATATCAGGGTTGCCAGCGGTTGATCCGGTACAGAGCATGGAATTCATGCTCAAAACCACCCTGCCCTTCTTTCTTTGCCTCCTTGGCGACATAGTCGCCAAGCAGCCCAATATCCTTTTCATTTTTTCGGACGACCATGCCTATCAGGCGATTTCAGCCTATGGATCCAACCGCAACCAGACACCCAACCTCGATCGACTCGCCAACGAAGGGATGCGCTTTGACCGGGCCTTTGTCACCAATTCGATTTGTGCCCCCAGTCGGGCAGTTGTTCTTACCGGCAAGCATAGCCACCTCAATGGACAATTGACCAATGGGCAAACTTTTGACGGTTCCCAGCAGACTTTTCCCAAGCTCCTGCAAAAAGCGGGTTATCAGACCGCACTCTTTGGAAAATGGCATCTAAAAAGTGAACCCACCGGGTTCGATTCCTGGGAAGTGCTCCGTGGACAAGGTCCTTATTACAACCCCAATTTTCGTACTCCGAAGGGAGACAGGACAACAACCGGATACACCACCGACATCATTACAGACCGCACTCTGGATTGGCTAAAAAAGGAACGCAATCCGGATCAACCCTTTTTCCTGTGCTCCTGGCACAAGGCACCCCACCGCAACTGGTTGCCCGCACCAAAATACATGAAAAAGTATGATGACCAAGATATCCCGGAACCTGAAACATTGCGGGATAATTATCAAAACCGCCTATCTCCTGCTTCGACCCAGGCAATGACGATTGAAAAACATATGCACGACGACTGGGACTTTAAACTAAACACACCCAGAGAACTCAATGATGAGCAGAAGAAAATATGGAATGCAGCTTATGAGCCTAAAAACAAAGCTTTCCGTGAGGCAAAGTTGGAGGGGGATGATCTGCTGAAGTGGAAGTACCAGCGCTATGTAAAGGATTACCTGAGGTGCATTGATTCGGTCGATGAAAACATCGGTCGTTTATTGGATTACCTCGACCAAAGCGGACTGGCCGAAAATACCCTTGTGGTGTATTCCTCCGATCAGGGTTGGTACTTAGGAGAACATGGCTGGTACGACAAAAGATGGATGTACGAGGAATCCTTCCGTACTCCGCTGCTTGCTCGATGGCCCGGAAAGATTCAACCAGGCAGTGTAAACCAAGACCTGGTCCAAAACCTGGACTTCGCCCAAACCTTTCTCGACCTTTGTGGTGCCGACCAACCGGAGGACATGCAGGGTCGATCCCTAACCCCCCTTCTGAATGGGAAAACCCCGGGTGACTGGAGGAAGTCGATCTACTATCATTACTATGAATTCCCCGGTTCCCATAATGTAAGAAGGCACTATGGGGTGCGTACCCACCGCTACAAACTGATTCACTTCTACATGATCGATGGATGGGAATTATACGATCTGGAAAAAGACCCCAACGAACTAAACTCCCTCTACGGTCAGGATGGATTGGAAGAAATTACCACCGAACTAAAAGCGGAACTTGCCCGCCTAAGAACACAATACCAGGTAACGGAAGACACCCGCCCCCTCCCCAAAATAATCAGGGAGATTTACTGATTTAATTCGTAGCAATCTTTTCAATCGCCCGGGCAAGTTCGGTATCCTTTGCCGTAACCTTGCCACCCGCATCGTGCGTATTAAGCCCAATTTCCACTCGGTTGTAGCAATTGAAAATTTCCGGATGGTGATTTCTTTCTTCGGCTTCATAAGAAACCCGTAGAATGAAGCTCATCGCCTCCCGGAAGTTCGCGAAGGAAAAGATCTTTTTCAACCTATCGTCCTGCCACTTCCACCCGGACAATTGCTCGAGCACTTTAGTTATTTCAGCTTCTTTCAGGGGATTGGTCATCACCTGAATTGGGTAGCTCATGCTTTCCTCGTTGTCAATTGGTCCCTTTGCCGTTGAGATATCCACTCAATCGATCCATGCAAACTTTTTCGCCCGAAGATACAAATAACCTTCCCCGCCATGTCGCCCTGATCATGGACGGGAATGGCCGTTGGGCGAAGTCTCGCAAGATGCCCCGCCTATTTGGACACCGCAACGGGGTGGAAAATGTCCGGGCCGTGGTCAACACAGCCAAGGAAGTGGGCGTGCCCTACATCACACTCTATGCTTTCAGTACCGAAAACCAGAACCGGCCGAAGGACGAAAAATCCGGACTGATGAAATTACTCGAGGAATTTCTCAAAAAAGAACTTCGGTCCATGATGGAGGACGGGATCCGCTTACGGGCAATTGGCGATCTTTCCGGTCTGCCCGACTTTGCCCGCCGCATCGTTGAGGACACGATCGAGCAGACCCGAGAAAACACCCGCTGGAACCTCACCCTCGCCCTGAACTATGGGAGCCGGCAGGAAGTCTTGCGGGCAGTGGCCCTGTACGGACAGGACCATCCCTCCTCTTCCCAAATTCCTTCATGGGAAGAATTCTCCCCTTATCTGCAAACCGCGGATCTCCCCGACCCCGACCTGATCATTCGCACCTCCGGAGAATTTCGGCTGAGTAACTTTTTACTTCTTCAGGCTGCTTATGCGGAAATTTTTGTATCCCCCCTGCACTGGCCCGATTTCGGACGCGAAGCCTTTCTTGAAGCACTATCCAATTATGCCAACCGTGAACGCAGGTTTGGAAAGACAAGCGAACAAATCCAGCAACCCCTCCACACCTCATGATTTTACGAACCATTGCCACTATCATCCTTTGGGGATTGCTCGGGAGTATTGTTTATGGACTCAAAGAACCGGGGGCGATGTGGATCCTTAATCTCTGTGCCACTCTTACCCTCTTTGAAGTCTATACCATCCTCGGGCGGATTGGGTATGCTGCGAACCGAATCACCGGCTTGATCACCGGAGCCTGCATGATTCCGATTGCTTTTTACTTTCCCGGGGCAGGGATTGATGCCCTCGCCGTGGGGGCTCTCTTCTCCTCGGCTGCCTGTGTGGTCTTCCCACAGGATCAGCGCGGGCTCTATGTCAAACGGCTCCTTCCCACTTTCTTCGGCCTCCTCTTCGTCACTTTCCTCCTCCACTATTTCGTTCGCATCCTGCGGGAGACCGATGCCCCCACCAACCCGGAGTGCATCGGCTTTGGGCTCTTTTTCTGCCTCTGGATCGTACTGGTCGCCAAGTTCAGCGACATTGGTGCCCTGCTTGTGGGTAAGACCATTGGCCGCACAAAAATGGCTCCTTCCATCAGCCCGGGAAAAACAGTGGAAGGTTTGCTTGGCGGGCTCGGTGCCTCCGCCGGCATAGGGGCTCTTATCCCCTGGCTTGCCCACGGACACCTCGCTCACCTTTTCGATTTTGGAACCATCGTATTTACTCCATCCCAAGGAGCTATTTGGGGTCTTATTGTGGGAATTGTTTCGGTTATTGGAGACCTGATTGCATCGGTTCTTAAAAGGCTTGCTGGCATGAAAGATTCTGGAGGTGCCATCCCAGGAATTGGAGGGCTACTCGACCTGACTGACAGCTTAATCCTTTCCGCTCCTACTGGTTATTTTATTATATTATTGATTAAGTCATGAGTTCCCGCAGGAAGCTCGTACTTCTAGGTGCAACGGGTTCCATCGGAGAAAGTTGCCTAAAAGTCATTCGTAAACACACAGATAAGCTCCAGCTTATTGGCATATCCGCCTACAGCAGGGCTGAGAAACTTGCAACTATCGCTCGGGAATTTGATGTAAAAAAAGTACACCTTTGTAAAAAACCAGATTCCAATCCAGAGCTTCCAGCTCAATCTGAATTATTGGTAGGACCAGAAATGTTGTGTCAACTCGCAGCTTGGAGCGAAGCAGATATCGTTCTTGTTGCAGTAGTGGGTGCTGCCGGACTTGCCCCTACCCTTGCCGCCCTTGAAGCAGGGACAGATGTTGTTCTCGCCAATAAAGAGTCGTTGGTCGTAGGAGGAGAACTGGTTATGCAAACTGCCTCGCGGACTGGTGCCCAAATCTTACCCGCTGACAGTGAACACAATGCGGTTTTTCAGTGTATTCAAGGACAGTCTGACACCAGTGTTGATTCGATTGCACTGACCGCTTCGGGAGGCCCTTTTCGGGACCGACCAATTGATGAGCTTCAATCCGTTACCCCAAAGGAAGCACTCTGCCACCCCAACTGGGACATGGGTCCAAAAATAACGGTTGATTCCGCAACCATGGCCAACAAAGGTTTAGAGCTCATTGAAGCAAAATGGCTTTTCAACTTACCCCCTGAAAAGCTTCATGTATTGATTCACCCACCGAGCATTGTCCATGCACTCGTGCGTTTTAAAGATGGATGTGTTTTATCTCAAATGTCTCCCCCATCCATGACCTTCGCGATCCAAAATGCTCTTCTTTACCCTGAAAGGCACCCAGGTGTGGATGAAAGCCTAAATTTTAACGATTCTCTAAATCTTCAATTTTACCCACCCGACCTTTCACGATACCCCTGTTTAAAACTAGCCGGTGATGCCCTCCATCAAGGCGGGTTGGCTCCCCTGGTGTTTAATGCCGCAAATGAAATTGCGGTTGCAGCATTTCTTTCAAATCGAATTGGCTTTGGTCTTATTTCCAGCATTATTGAAAGTACTCTCAACCTTTTTGACTATCAATCTGCTCACTCCATTGAAGATCTCTTATCACAGGACCAAATTGCTCGAAAGCTTGCGCAGAAAGAAGTCCTCTCTTCTCCTTAACTTAGGTCTATTTGTTTTCTTATCATGACCGTTCTTTACGATATCGCTTTTCTATTTGTAGCTCTTTTTGCACTTGGGTTTACCATTTTCATCCATGAATTAGGCCATTTTCTAGCAGCGAGAAACCGGGGGTTGATCATTACCCGTTTTTCCATTGGGTTCGGCCCAAAATTGTTCGGATGGACACGCAACGGAGTCGAATACAGATTATCAGCTATCCCCTTTGGTGGCTATGTGGCCCTTCCCCAACTTTCCGATATGGGTCGATTGGAAGGAAATGAAGACTCCAAAGAAGCAAAGAGCCTAGATCCAGAGCATGCAAAGTCTGCTTGGGATGATTTTGACGATGACGAACCTGAGGAAGAACCTCAGCCCATCCTGCCCAAAATTACTTACACGGATAAGATGATCGTTTCGGTGATGGGGGCCGTTTTTAATATCATCCTCGCTTTTGCTCTTTCGGCGATCCTTTGGTTTTTTGGTTATGATGTTACGGATTCCCAATTAACCACTCAGGTTGGTTATGTCGCTGAAACAGTTGAGCGATGGAATCCTTTAGTGGAAGAAGGAGAAGAGGTCACTTCGCCAGCCAAAAAAGCCGGACTCCTGCCAGGAGATGAAATCCTGGCCGTGGATGGTGCTCCGGTAGATAATTTCATGGATATACAAAACCGTATTATTACGGGGAAGCAACAAACTGCCCAAGGCAGAAGGTTGCTTAATCTCACAATCCTCAGAAATGGAAAGGAAAGCAAAATTGAAGTATACCCAGAGGTATGGGGCCCGGAAGAAATTCGGGTCATTGGAATTGGTCCAAAAGAAACCTTTTTTATTGGAGAATTATCTGCAGACATGCCTGCCGAAAAAGCGGGTCTCCAAGTTGGGGATCAACCTATCAGGATGAACGGTCAACCGCTCCACTCCTTTTCTCAGTTGGTGGATCTTTTAAATCGTGCCGACCTGAATCAATCCCTCACCCTTACGGTTCGGAAAGGAGGAGAGCGGGGCACGGAGCAGAGCATTCGACTTTCTCCTGTGGAAAAAGAAATTCTTGTTGCAGGTGTGCCTACGGTTCGAAAGCTGATTGGTTTCCGTCCGGACTTTAAAATCGTCACCACTTATCCAAATCCTCTGACGCTCATCTACAGTCGAGTTAAGGATATGTATCTGACTTTAACCGGTTTAGTCAGCCCAGCCTCTGATGTTAAGCTCCGTAACATGAGTGGACCAGTCGGAATTGTTAATCATCTCAGTGTTTTTGCTAAAATTGGTTTTAAAAAACTTCTTTGGTTTGTGGTTTTCATCAATGTGAACTTAGCCATTCTAAACCTTTTGCCCATACCAGTTCTGGATGGGGGCCATATGCTTTTTGCAACCATCGAGAAACTAAGAGGTCAGCCGCTTCCGTTAGCATTTTTAGAAAGAGCACAAATGTTGTTCGTTGCCCTGCTCTTTTCTTTCATGCTCTATGTCACTTTCTTTGATGTTCAGCGTCTACTACCTTTTTAAGGTTTTCTTTTTTATCTAGATGGGTACAACAACCCCATATTGTGCCTCCCGTTTTTCTTCGGTTCGAAGAGGCTCAAAAGTCGTTCAAATCGGTAATGTCAGTATCGGGGGAACCAACCCTGTCCGCGTCCAATCGATGACGACTACGGATACGCTAGATATTCAGGCAACCGTAAACCAAACTCTGCAATTAGCGGAAGCAGGTTGTGAAATTGTTCGAATCACAGCCCCAAATGTCCGAGCCGCCGAAGCCCTGAATGAGATCGCCAAGAGAGTACGGGACGCGAAAGTGTATCTTCCTCTCGTCGCAGATATCCACTTTATGCCCAATGCGGCCATGGAAGCTGCGAAGTGGGTGGAAAAAGTGCGGGTCAACCCAGGCAACTACGCGGACCGTAAAAAATTTCAATCGAGAGAGTATTCAGACTCCGAATATGAGGAGGAACTGCAACGGTTATACGATGCCTTTACGCCCTTGGTGCTTCGGTGCAAAGAGCTTGGGCGGGCCATGAGAATCGGAACAAACCATGGCTCTTTATCGGATCGAATCATGAACCGCTTCGGAGATTCCCCTAAAGGAATGGCTGAATCCGCACTAGAATTTTTGCGTATTGCGGAAAGCCATGGATACCAAGACATGGTGCTCTCCATGAAGTCCAGTAACCCCAAGGTCATGATTGAAGCATATCGCTTGGTTGTTGCGATGATGTCGGAAGAAAATATGGATTACCCCCTTCATCTTGGTGTAACCGAAGCTGGCGACGGGGAAGATGCCCGGATTAAAAGTGCCATCGGCATTGGGTCTCTCCTATTAGATGGATTAGGCGACACCCTTCGGGTTTCTCTCACTGAAGATCCAGTTGCAGAAATCCCGGTCGCACAAGATCTTGCCAAGCGTGCACACTCCTGGTGGCAAAGGAGAGATGATTCGAGAGATGAAATCGACGAGTCGATTGATTTTTATGAATTTACGCGCCGCCCCACCCCGAATTTTTCCTTCCCGCGTACTAAACTCTCGGTTGGTGAATCTCATGTACCCGCCGTTTTGGCATGCCCCGCTCATCCAATCTCTGAAACTGCTGCAATCATTCAGGAATTTGCTAGAGTTCAAACATCTGCAAAAGACGCGCCCGTAGAAGGACTGATTGTGTCCATTTCTTCCTCAGATGACTTACCATTCTTAGAAATACTCAGAGAAAATCTTTTCGGTGCCCTCCCTCTTCTGGTCATCGATGATCAACGGGAAGACCCATCCCTAGACCTGCCAAAAGATCTGGCTCATTCACCCAGCCTCCTATGGCATGCAAGCAATCTTTCCTGCGATCCTGCATCTTATGCCAGATTCCTCGCATATTGTGAAGCGGCGGGGCATCAACCTGGTCTTGCAGTTCACCCCAATCAAATGGACTCGGAAATCCTTTTGCTTCTTAAGAATTTAAGCGTATCGCCGGTATTGTCTCTTCGATCCGATTCCAAAATAAATTCTGTGGGTGGATATCGTAAACTCTGTGCACTTTTAGATCTGGAAAATATAAAGTTGCCAATTTGGATTAGAAATCTTGAAGAACACCTACTCTACCCTGAGGACCGTTTTTTCTCTTCCCTGTTGCTGGACACCTCGATCTTGAGTGGAACTCTGCTTTGCGACGGGATCGGAGACCTGATCTCGGTTGAACATACTGGTAATTTAGATCGAAATCGAGTGCTCGCCTACAATACCCTTCAAGGTGCCCGCGCCCGTATTTCTAAAACTGAATTTGTGGCATGTCCTAGTTGTGGCCGGACCCTTTTTGACCTACAAAGTACAACTCAAAGAGTAAAAAAGTCCACCAACCACTTGAAAGGCGTGACCATAGCTGTAATGGGATGCATCGTAAACGGCCCTGGAGAAATGGCAGATGCGGATTTTGGCTATGTGGGCTCAGGGCCTGGGAAAATCGACCTCTATGTGGGTAAAAATCGTGTTAAATCTGCAATTCCTGAGAGAGATGCGGTTGACCGCTTAGTCGATCTCATTAAAGAACATGGGAGATGGATCGAACCCTAACCAACCCACTGCCTGACCTCTCCTTATTAGAACCTGCTCTCAGGAAACGCATTGAATCTGGGCACAAAGCGATTCTTTCCCAGGTAGATTATTTCAGGAAAAACTTTGGATTAACCCAAAGTCGTTGGAAAAATGATGGCACCCGGGTTACTGAAGTTGATGAGACAATCTCAAAGGCACTATTTGATTATCTATCCACTCAATTCCCTTTTGATGATTACTGCTCAGAAGAGGCTGCTGAAGTAGAACAGCCCATTCCTTTAGAGGCTGAATTCGCATGGGTTTTAGATCCGGTAGATGGAACCAATAATTATGCAGTCGGCGTTCCGGAGTGCGGGATATCACTTGGTCTGCTTCAAAATGGCATGCCTGTGTATGGTTTTATTTACGATTACGGGAGAGACAACCTATTACAAGGCGGCCCGAAAGTGGGTTCTTTTGAGTGTGATAGACCGGTTCAAGCTGCAAAAGAATTGGTAAATGAGAAGCTTACTTTTTGTATGCACTTCCCCATACCATCCCGTGAACTTGAATCTCTCAAAGAGGTTTTACAGGAGTGGCGTATTCGATGCCCTGGTTCGGCCGCAATGGGCCTTGCAAATGCTGCCACCGGAAGGCTCGATGGCTGTTTGGAATACCGATCTAAGCCCTGGGATTGTGCCGCTGGATATCCAATTTGCGAGGGAGCGGGTGCACGGTTTTTCTTCCTTGGTGAACCTGCCTTCCCTATGACTCATTTTAGCCCAAACATGGGGCCCTGCCCATTCCGGGTGGGTTCTGATTTATTTCATAAAGAAATCTGTAAAGCACTAGGAATAACTTACTCTCAGGCTTAAATCAACTTGACCGAACTGCCTACCTTCGGTTTGATATAAATCCTCTCAAGCGGGCATAGTTTAGGGGTAAAACCCCAGCCTTCCAAGCTGGTGTCGACGGTTCGATTCCGTCTGCCCGCACCATTTCTTCAAATCAAAGCTATCAGTTTATGATTTGTTGAACGGCACACTCTATCATTCGCCGCTGAGCTTTCACTCTTTGCCCGAAGTTTTCTTCAGAAGGTGTTTCAATGGTGAAATGTCGCTTACCGTGATTCCTTACCAAGTAAATGGCTTCAGGTATTCCATCCTTTGGAAGATTGCTTAAGCGTGGTCTAATGATCCCCTCTTTACAAATTCTGCCCTCAATTCTTTTGCGCCTATCAATGGGTAGAAACTTTTCACCTGCATGCAGAATCTTACTTGCCATCAAATCATTATGTCCGCCCATGTAAGGTTCATAGAGATAGATTCCATGGGCATCGTAATCTTCGTGAAGGTTTAAGGATAAATCAAAAGATAAACCCTCCAAACGAGGCATAATAGCTCTCATTAGGACAGAGTCTGGATCATCCCAAATTCGGTTCATATCCTTACCTGATTGATTCGACCTGGTGTTGTTCACCATACCCCATGGATTCAGGCAGGGGTAAAGGATCGCGGAAACCTTGTCCAATAACTTTAGGTTTTTCTCCGCCCAATAAAGAAGACCCCATGAAGATGCAGGTTCATCTCCATGAATGCCCGCAGAAATATAGAGATTTGGTAACCTTTCTTTTCTTTGGCATAGGGTACGAATCTCAAACATGGGAAAATGATCCAAGACGCAAATTTCATGCATATTGAGCTTCGCACCAACGAGCAAAGTTTTCCATCGATGCATAAGAGCTTGATAGTTATGCACTGAGTGGTTTCGTTCCATTCCTGAAAGTTAATCCAACCCATCTACTTGCCAAACTTTTAAAGATGTGCAGTTGACCAAAAGGAAACTTTAAAATTAGGTGAGCTAAATGATTCGCTTGGGATATATTTCTTTACTCTCTGTTTTTTTTACATCCTGCGGGGGAGGTGGGGTTACCGTCACGAAAAGTAAAACGGTCGAATATTTTTCCGATGCATTCAGCAAATCAAAGAGATGGTTCCGTTCAACGGATGGAGATTACATCTCCGAAGAGGGTCCTCCCCCACCATCCTCTTTTCAGCCAACCGAGAGACAGGTTTTACAAAGCAGATCCAAGCAGGAATCTGGCGAAGGAATGACTAAGAGTGATTACTTGAGAGGGATCAAGAGGTTGGAAAGCACCATTCCCGAATTAGAAAAAAAATATGGTAAAGACAATAAGGAGGTTGGAGAAACCTACCACACCATTGGATCGATGTATCTGGAACAAGGATTCCCTCGAGAAGCAAAGTCAGCCTTTGAGAAATCGTTAAGCATTCTATCCAAATGGCTTGGCTCGGAACACCCTCGAATTTGGAAACTAAAAGATAAGATCAAACAAATTAAGTAACTCTTTTTATTTAACTCTCAAAAAGCTTATCAAGATGTTCGACCAAAAAAGGAGTTGGATTTTCTAAATCTCTAAGAATTAAGTCCGCCCGGGAGAAGTCATGCTCTTGGGCAAATTCACTTGGTGTGGTTATACAAATCATACCAGCTTCTTTGGCTGCCGTCATCCCATGCCATGTATCTTCAAGCACAACGCAAGAATGAGCATCCACCCCGGATCTTTCAGCCACCAATAAATAAATGTCAGGGGAAGGCTTGTGTTGTCTCGTGGATTCTCCTCCACACAAACAAGTCAGAGATTTTAAAAATTCCAAACCTAAGGCAGCTTCCACCACTCGCTCGGCAGCCCACCCTACACAAGCAGTGGCAATGGCAATTGGGATAGCTGCCTCCCTTAAGTCGTCAAAAAAACGACGAACCCCAGGTCTTAAGGTGAGTTTGCCTGTTCGTAGGTCAGTTGTAATTAGATCAACATACAATTGAGTCTTATGTTCGTATAATCTTTTTTTTGATTCCTCATATTCTTCTTCCGGTAAATCAAGCCATGAAAAAACTTCCCGGATCTTATTGCCTCCCATCGTTTGTAGACGATCTATATACTCTTGTTTGCTCCAATTCTTGGAAAGCCCCAATTCACTGAAGAGAGCATTATAGGCCAGGCGATGATAATCTTCTGTCTCGATAATTGTCCCATCGAGATCGGAGATAAAAAGTTGAGTTCTTTTCGTCAAATTGAACAAAGCTCCCGAAATTGATTAAGTTTATCTAGCCTACATGCATCCAATCCAGAGGAGGGATCAATGGACTCTTTGATTGAAACGATATCTTTGCAAACATCACCGACTTTTCGATCATAAAAGCCTGCGACTGCCAAAATTGCAGCACCCATAGCAGAATGAGGGTGCTCGGGAACGAGAAGGTTTTTTTGCAAAATATTGGCCCTAATTTGTAAACCAAGATCACTCGATGCTGCACCACCCGTAGCAAATATTTTGTTACCCACCGATGCACCCAATTCCTCCAATAGTTCAAAACTCAGTAATTCAAGAAAGGCGATTCCCTCAAGACAGCCCAACAGGTAATCCTTCCTATCTTTTTTATCTCCCGAAAAGAAAGGTTCAAATTGAGAAGAAAGAAAGGGCAGGCGCTCACCTTTGCGAATCGATGGGTAGACAAGAGATTTAGGCACGGTCTGGCAATCTTTCATCGAAGCCAGCGTACGGATAGAATCCACATGCTCACGCAGGATTTCCCCCCCACCGTTGGACGCTCCACCTGGCAACCAATGACCATCTGGATGTCGATGACAATAAATACGGCCATCAGGGTCATGTATTTTTGTCTGAGAAATTCCCTTGATGGCGAGCGTAGTTCCAATGGTGGTGGACCATTCCCCAGGTAAACCTGCTCCAGAAGCATAGAAACCGGCATTAGAGTCTGTTGCTCCGCTTACGATTTTCACAGAATGAACAAGACCCCAACGGTTCCGATGACTCTTTCCTAACTCACCAATAATTTGGCCAGGTGGCACAACCGAGGGAAAACGAACATCAGGTAAATGAGTCGACCACTCCCCAGTATCCAAGTCTAGACCACTCTTCATCGCATTCGTCGAATCTGTTGGCAAATCAGTATGCCCGACGAGCCAGCAATTTAGAAAATCTGTTGCATGTAAAAAAAGAGTCTCTTGGTCTAGGCTGAGATTCGACTGCATCCATAAAGCCTTGGGGAGAGAGAAAGTGGGCGAGCAAGATCCGCCAAAAACTTCTTTGCATTGCAAAGCTTGTTCTCCTGCACGGATATCATTGTGCATCAAGGCATTTCCCAAAGGAATACCTTCGCGGTTGACTGGAAGAATGGTCCCAGAAGTGCTATCAACCGCTATAGCTCGTACAGAACGATAACTGGGCTGAGAAAACAATTCAGAAAGAACATCCTCTAGCAATATTACCCACTCCGCAGGGTTTTGCTCTGAGTGACCGGGCACATCAGACAAATTAATGCCCCCGAGGGGACGGGATAAATCAGCAAGGATTTTCCCATTATCGTTGATTAACAAACAACGAATACCTCCCGTACCCAAATCTATTCCCAAAAATGACATACTAGTAATTCAAATGAAACAACCCTGTTCATTTAAGGCAATTATCTTTCAAGCACACTAAATATGGAAAAATTAAATTGACTTCTAGTGTATTTGTGTATTTATATAGGTATACTATGAAAAGCAGCTTGTCATCATCCTTTGAGTTAGGCGATGTGGTGGTGGAGAGAAACACAGGGGTTGGAAGAAAAAGGGTAGGAGAAATAGTTTTTATAACCGAAGGGAAAAGACCAAAGCTTAGGCTCGTTGAACTCGCCCCCAGAAGTTTGAGTCCAAAATTTAGTGGAAACTACAGCAAGTTACGCTACTTCACCACCCCTCAGGAAAATTGTAGAAGACTGAACATTATTAATATTAAAAAAAGTAAGGTCTTTCAGCTTGGGGATGTAATTCGGCACCGCCGATATGGAACTTTCCGCTTTGGTATCATTGTAGGTTTTCACCACCCAGACGGTCTTTACAGCGATTCCTGGGAGAAGGGATACAATGGCAAGGATATCATTGAGTGTGTGGAAATAAGTGGTCGGTCCGGTTTACCACGCAAACGAGATTCAGATGGAAAAATATCTAAGTTTGAGATCGGGCCAACTCATGTAAAATTATGTGAAATCTTACCAATGGATCAAAACGGTGGTGTTCGGATCAAAGATTATTTTGAATTCATTCATTCTTAGGGTCGCTTCAGATTAGAATCTTACAAGTAGGGACTAACCTTTTCTTTGGTATCCTCGTTAAGTTTTATTGTGTGAGATACTTTGCATGTTAGCATGATGGAATGGTTGGTGTTTTTTGCTTCAGAAACGACTTAAGAATCCAAGATAACCATGCCTTGCAGGAAGCTCTCCATGCCTGTGACCTACTCTACTTGGTTTACGCATTCGAAAATAGAGTCTGGAAATCTAAAGATAGAAAAGTTGGATTTCACCGGGCAAGTTTTTTACTGCAATCCCTTCATGACCTAGAGAACAGCATAAAATCGAAAGGGGGCGGACTTTCCTACTTGTTTGGAAACATCGAAGATTCAATTCCTCTGTTTATGGATAAGGTAAACGCGGACACCTGTTTTATTTCAGAGGAGAATGCTTGGGATGAGCGACTGGCAGAAAAATCCCTTTCTCAAAAAGTTTCCCTTAAAACTTTTTACGACAAGACCTTGGTCCACTTGAATGATCTTCCATTCAAATTGGAACAGCTCCCGCCATCCTTTTCAAAATTCAGAAATCGAGTTGAAAAACAGTGGGAGGTTAGAGACTGCACTCCACCACTCAAAGGCCTAGATAAAATTTCTGACCACTCCAGCGGGCTTCCCAGTCTTGCCTACTTGCAGATCAAAGAAAAAGTCCTGTCGCAGAGATATTTTTCATTCATTGGAGGTTCAACTGAGGGAAGAAAGAGGTTGAACGAATGGATGTGGAATAAAAAGTGTATTTCCACTTACAAGAAAACACGAAATCAATTAAAAGGGTCGGATTTTTCATCCCGTTTTTCCCCTTGGATCTCGAATGGTTGCTTATCCTCAAAAGAAATCTACCACGAAATCAAAAAATATGAAGCACAGTACGGCTCCAATGAAAGCACCTACTGGTTAATTTTTGAACTGCTTTGGAGAGATTACTTTCAATTTTTAGCACGCTTACATGGATCTAAAATTTTTCTATCTTTGGGCCTTTCTGCAGAGCAAGCACCCTACCCTGAACCGCCGCAAGCTGAATCACTTTTTCAAAGGTGGAAAGACGGTCAAACCGCAAATCGTTTTATAAATGCCAATATGAATGAGTTAAGACAGACCGGCTGGATGAGCAACCGGGGCAGGCAAAATGTAGCTTCCTATTTGATCTATGATCTAGGGTTAGATTGGAGAAAAGGTGCCCAATGGTTTGAGCAAGAATTAATTGATTATGACCCTTGTAGTAACTACGGAAACTGGCTCTATATCTCGGGGTATGGAAGCAGTACTAAGGAGATTCGATACTTCAATACAACGATTCAATCGGCCCTCTATGATCCAAATGGGGAGTATGCCGAAGACTGGACATAAGTCACCAGTTTCGAACAAGTTGATCCCAGTAAGTCTCCAGAGTTTCGGCATCGGGAAATGACTTCGATACAATTGCTTCTTTACTCAATGCATCATGGTAGTGAAAAATAATTCTGTTTTCGCCGTTCAATTTTTTGAACAAGAAAACTTGGCTTTTGTTCACGCAGACCGAATTTCCTTTTTCATCCACTCCTGCCATAATCACCTTCAACTTCGTCTCCGATTTCTCCAAAAATGACCCCATGAACAAGCCCGAGATAAAAATAATCAAGAAAGTACAAAACAGCTTAGTATTAAGATTCATTTTAATGTATAATTTTTAAAATTAATTTTGATGATAATCCTTGCCCGTCTAGAGTTGAAGACAAGTTCAACTTTTACAAGTATTTAGATTTCAAAATTCGGTCAAATCAACCAATCCATATTTCATCACACAAACCATCAATGAAGGATTGGGGCGAAGCAAGTAGAACAACTCCTTTTCATCTCAAATGGATTCCCGATGTTTACAGTTGGATCCAAGACTCTGTTGAAATGATTTATTGGTCGGGGCAAACCTTCCTTGAACAAGGTTTTACACTTACTAACTTCAAGAGTCACCTTAACTCAAAACGAATTCTCCCCTATGCACGAGTGGACAAGAATGAAAATATTCTTTGTTATGCAGAGATTGTAAGAACCCCAAAACTAGGTGTTGTAAACCTATGCCGAGTTATTGTTAGACCAGATCTAAGAGGAAAGGGTCTGGGAAAAACTTTTTGTAAATCATTGATGGATCAAGCGATTTTAATGAATGGATACCGATCGATTCGATTAAATGTCCTGGAATGCAATCAACCAGCGATTTCATGTTACCAATCACTTGGATTTAAGATTTCACAAAGATTACCTCAGGCCAGGCAGATTAAAAATGCGAGCTATGATGTTGTCGTAATGACTAAAAGTTTAGAAATAAAATAAGATTATGAAGAAAGTAAGTGGCGGACTGGTTTTGTATAAAAAAGACCTGAATCATCAAAAACTTTTTGTTTTGGTGGCCCATCCGGGAGGTCCTTTTTTTCAGAATAAGGACGAAGGGTGGTGGAGCATCCCCAAAGGTGAGCCAAATCCCGATGAAAAGATTTTTTGTGCGGCAATTCGTGAATTTGAGGAAGAGACAGGATTAACTCCACAAGGTCCCTATCTGGACCTAGGTTCGATCATGCAGAAAAACGGGAAGGAAGTATTCGCGTGGGCTTTTGAAGGAGACTGGCCAAAAGATCGCACGCATACTTGCAATGAAATCACGATGGAATTCCCTGCTGGCTCAGGGAAAATGTGGACATTCCCTGAAATCGACCGGGTTGAGTTTTTACCCGTGGATCAAGCGAGGAAAAAACTAAGGCTCCAACAAGTTCCCCTACTGGACCGATTAAACGAGGCAATCTTTCGCTCTAAATCTGCCCAGGCATGCTGAGGTTGCCTTCCCTCAAATTACTTCTTATTCAAAAGACATGACAGATAGGCAAAATTCACCCCAATCAAGTTTGGCGACTCCATTGATTATTGGACTTCTTATATTTATAGGGTTTAGTCGCTACCTGCCCTTAGAGCATCCATGGCTTTTTAACTTCTCTCCCACTTTGGCAGTTTTCCTTTTTTGTGGTGCCTACCTAACCGGTCGATGGGGATGGAGTGCTCCGTTGATTGCGATTATCCTTTCAGACTTGTTCCTGAATCCGACCTATGGTGCAAATTTTGTTGAACCTTTCATGCTCGCTACTCTGGGAACTTATTTACTGGTTTGGGCACTAGGGAAAAGAATTGGAAGTCAGAGTTCTTTGATTGCTTGGGTATCGATTACGATGAGTGCACCAATCCTCTTTCATGTTATTACATGCTCACTTGCATGGGCTGTAAACCCAGCTTATGTTAAGTCCTTCTCAGGTTTAATTCAGGCAATTTTTATAGGAGAACCTGGTTATGCACCGTCTTACTTATTTCTTAGAAACTCGATTCTGGGCACGCTTTTCTTTTCGTTATCATTTCGCTGGATCCATGGTTGGTTAAGCCAGAAATTCCCAATTCGAAACGATACGATACAGCAGGCCGTTAATTTTTATAAGAACGCTGTCGACGAGCCTCAAACAAGCAAACGCCCGTAGCTACAGATACATTTAGGCATTCCACTGAACCACCCATGGGAATGTAAATAAGCTCATCACATTGCTTTGCAGTCAATCTCCTGATTCCAGATTCCTCAGCACCCATAATGATTGCACAGGCACCAGATAGATTTGTTTCGAAAATTGAATTGTTGGATTGATCGCTCGTTCCAATCAAACGAATTCCCAAATCTGATAATTTCTCCAAGTACCGAGCCAAATTAACCACTCGGGCAATAGAGAGATTCTCCACCGCACCACAGGCCACATGGCGAACCACATCCGTTAAACCTGCCGATCGATCACTGGGTAAAATAACCAGATCCACCCCAGCACCATCTGCGGACCGGAGACATGCTCCTAAATTTCTTGGATCTTGGACCTGATCCAAAATTAAAAGAAATGGGTCTTTGTCAAGGGAAGCCAAAAACTGCAAGGAATCCTCTTCACTAAGGGTAGAAACAGAAGCATCCGGATTTGCATGAGTTCTTCGCCCCAAGGATTTGGAAAATCTACGCTTCATCTACAAATCAGATGGCCGAGTAGAGAAAACTATTCAATTAATCGTGAAAATCGGAGCCTTCCTGCGTCTCTTGTACATATCCCTTACGAATGCAGAAATCACCAAAACGCTCATCCGGTTCTCGGTTGCTAGCGAAATCTTGAAGGACTGGGGTTAATTCTTGAACGATCTCTTCATGTGAAATCGCAGGACGGTAAAGTTTATTGAGCCGCGTCCCGTCCAAGCCCGCCCCTAAATATAAGTTATATTTACCAGGGGCTTTCCCAACTAGACCAATTTCTCCGAGGTAAGGGCGGCCACATCCATTCGGACAACCCGTAGAACGGATTGCGATGGATTGGTCTCTTAATCCAAGATCACCTATGATCGTTTCCAACTCATCAACAAGTTTAGGTAAATACCTTTCACTTTCAGCTAGGGCTAAACTACAAGTAGGCAAAGCAGTACATGCAATCGAATTTAAACGGATTCCAGAAAGTTGATCGGGCAAAATAACGCCATGGCTACGAAGAATACCCTCGACCCTTTCTTTATCTCCCTGATCGATTCTAGCTATAATTACATTTTGGTTCGCAGTAAGTCTGAATTGACAAGGCACTTCTTCTGCAATTTTCCTGAGAGCTAGGCGTCCTTGGTTCTTACCCGAAGCCCGTAATCTTCCCCCTTCAACAAATAAACCATAAGCCCATTTCCCGTCTGCATCTTGAGTCCAACCATAACGATCTGTGGTTGAATCAAATTCAAAATCCTTAGCTTTTTCCAAAGACCACCCGAGCCTTCGGTTCAACTCCTCCAAAATCCAGTCAGGGCCTTTATCTTCGACTGTGTATTTCATTCTCGCATGCCTGCGATCGGAACGGTCACCATGGTCTCTTTGGATTTTCACGATTTCTTCCGCAACCTGAACGACTTGTTCAGGAGAGCAAAAGCCAATTACATCTGCCAGCCTGGGATAGGTAGCCGTTTTCCCATGGGTCATACCCAAACCACCCCCGACAAGTACATTGTACCCAATTACCTTGTCACCTTCAGGGATACCAACAAACCCAAGACAATTTGAAAAAACATCCACATCATTCCTCGGAGGCAAAGCCACTGCGATTTTAAATTTTCTTGGGAGGTAAGTCTTCCCATAAATCGGTTCCTCCTCTTCTTCTCCCACCGCACTCTTCTTTTCACCATCTAACCAAATCTCAGCATAGGCAGAGGTTTTGGGTGTCAGGTGATCGTGGATTTTTTGAGCCACATCAAGAGCCTGTTGATGTAATTGGGATTCAAAAGGGTTGGCAGGAGACATCACATTCCGATTTACATCGCCACAAGCGGCCAATGTATCAAGAAGCGTATCATTGATTTCCTTCATGGTTTGTTTTAAATTCTTCTTCAGAATTCCATAGAGTTGAAATGCTTGCCTCGTGGTCAGCTTCAGGGAACTTTCTCCGAATTTATCAGCCAGTTCATCAATTCCCAACCATTGGGCGGGTGTACAAACCCCACCCGGGACCCGCACCCGGATCATAAAAGAAAAAGCTTTCTCTTTCTTCTCCTTGATGAGGGATGCTCTTAGGTCTCGATCATCCTGCATGTAGGTGCCATGAAATTTAGTTAACTGGGCATCATCCGCCGAAATAGAACCCGTAGACTCGTCGGAAAGACTTTCAAGAATGGTACCTCGTAGAAAGTTACTGCGTTCTTTAATACCCTCATTAGCTGAGAGCTTTTTCGGAGAATTGGGGTCAGAAATCATAAGTTAATTATCTTTAACGATTCGATAGTTATCTGGCAAGAAAGGCATCATTGTTTTATTTATAAAGGAATAGGCAAACTATCTATCATCAAACTTGGATTAAAGTTTAATTGCCCATTTTCATTGGACCACAACCCATTCCGATCAATAAAAGCGGCAAAAGCAATCATGGCGGCATTATCACCTGTGTACTTCTTTTCTGCTGCATAAAAGTTGATGCCTTGGTCCTCGCAAACCTCTTGCAGGCGGTTTCGGAGAACCTGGTTGTTCGCAACACCGCCCGAAAGACCAAAACTTCGGTATGGCTTTTTACCAAGAAAAACTCGGCATTTTTTAGAGAGCTGATCTACCGCAGCCTCTTGATAAGACGCACACAAATCCGAATAGCGGTTCTGAATTTCTTCTGCACTCATTTTTTGCAACCGATAAAGAAGGCTGGTTTTAAGTCCAGAAAAGCTAAAGTCATTTTCTTCCTTACCCTGAAATGCTCTTGGAAATTTGAATGCTGTGGAATCACCCTGTGCAGCAAACTTTTCAAGTTGAGCACCTCCAGGATAAGCGATGCCCAAAAGTTTGGCTCCTTTATCCAAAGCTTCTCCTGCGGCATCATCCATCGTCCGCCCAATGATTTGGATTTCCTTACGCAGATTTATTTCAAAGAGTAGAGTATTTCCACCAGACACCAAAAGACCGAGGTGAGGAAGTAACTCTTCCCAATTTAAATCATTTGTATCGAGGTTCATAAACGGCGAGAAAGCATGCCCGCGTAAATGGTTAACTCCAAAGACCGGAATATTCCAAAGCTCACCAAGAGTTTTACCAATGCTGATCCCTACACCCAAGCAGCCGATCAGCCCAGGTCCGCAAGTAACGGCAATTTCAGTAACTTCCCGGGAAGAAAAAGAACTAGACCGAAAAAGGTCCAACATCGGAAAAAAATTTTCAAGATGCTGCCGGACCGCGAGGTCTGGAACCACTCCTCCATACTGCGAATGCTGTTGGATCTGAGAGTGCACCCATTCGCCCACCACCCCATGCTCAGGGTGGTAAAGTGCGATTGCAGACTCGTCACACGAACTTTCTATACCGAGAATCATAAAAGAGCTTGCTTGTATTTCACCCATAACAGAGTACTCAAAGCCTATGCACCTAACAACGCCAAAGCTTTCAGCGGAAGTCCTTAAGGCATTTGAGCATACATTGGGGAATCGTGCCAGCATGCCATTGGACGAATTTGTTCAATGGGCCCTTTACCACCCCAAAGTTGGCTATTACCAAAAGGGAAAAAAAAGGGTAGGCAAAGGAACCGAAAATGATTTTTACACCTCGACCAGTCTCGGTTCTTTGTGGGGAGAATTGATTGTGGCATCGACATTAAACTTACTCACGGATCAGGATCCTAAAAATTACACCTTTGTTGAAATCGCAGCTGAGCCTAACTCAACTATTTTGGAAGATATCGAACATCCCTTCAGAGATCATCTAATCATTAGACTAGGAGATCCCATCCAAATCCCCGAAAGATCCATCGTCTACAGTAACGAATGGTTAGATGCTCAACCTTTTAAAAAATTTCGATTCGATGGAAAGCAATCTAAATGGAAAGAGATATTTGTTGGTATCAAAGAAAACCAAATTGTGGAAATCGCTCAAGACCTGTCTGACTCTTTTGTTTGCCCTCTACCAGACAACATTACGGATGGATATGAAATTGATTGGCCCACAGGTTCAATCGAATCCATTGTTTCCCTGCTAAAGCAAAATAGCTGGTCAGGGCTTTTTCTGACCTTTGACTATGGACTAAATTCTAAGACTATACTGGAGGATCGGCCTAGTGGAACCGCAAGAGCGTACAGGAACCAAAAGATGTCCTCAGAAATTTTGGCGTATCCAACAGATCAGGACATCACCTGCCATCTATGCTGGGACATCCTCGAAGATACTTTGGATAGGTTTGGCTTCACTGAAATCACCCTGCAAACACAGGAAAGTTTTCTGATGAAAAATGCCCAACAACAGATCCAAAACATTTTCATTCACAATTCACCTCTCAACCCCAAAATGCTAGCACTACGCGAACTGATTCACCCTGCCCACTTGGGGCATGGACTCCAAGCTCTCTCTGCCATCAAACTCTGACCTAGGAGATTAAGGAAAAATCCTTGAGTCCTGAGAAGGGAAATCATCCCGCGGGCATCCTACTTCGTAAAGTTTACGAATATCTGTTTCATCCCAGACCGAATCGAATAGGGCAAACTCATCGATACTCCCTTTCATCGAAAAATTTGGGTTATGATTAGGAAATGCCTGATAATGACCGATTAAGCCCTTTCGCAGCGAAATTGTCTCGGCTAAACTTAATTTTTCGCGGCTAAATGATCGCCCATTAACAAAATGGTTAATCCACTTATTTTCTCCGTCAAAACTTGTGGCAAGGTGAACCCACCTACCCACACGATCCTGAGAAAATGCCACTGCGGATTCGTATTTTTCAAAACTATTCCCAGTATCTATCTCTAGTACTAATTTACCAAAAGGATTCACCGACCAGCCAAAGGCTCCCTTAAAGTGAGGTTTAGAAAATACAATTGGAGCACCTTCCCTGTTCAAGCTGTCTAATTTGACCCAGGCCACCAAGGTAGCCTTCTGGAGGGATTCGCTAATATTGAGGCATACCCTATCATTATTTTTTGAAAACTGCAGTGCCCCCTTCCCTGGCCAGCGCCCTTCCGCCCACTTGCAGCCAATCACAGCTCCATCCCCACTACCCTTGTTTCGCTTCGTCATATCTTGGAGTACGCGCGACCAAGAATCATGATCGTCAAAATTGTAGTACAGAAGGGTCTTTTTATCGCTTGCGAGCTTTTGGCTCATTTCCGCCCAGGCCGAGCGTCTTTTTTGAGCATTTTCCAAGGAACGGGACGCAAGATCTGCACTGCCTGCAAATGTCCCAAGGGGCATATCGAGAGGCGTAAGCACTCCAAATGCATCCAAGAAGATCGCTTCACCACCCGAAACCTCTGCATGCACCTCATTACCTTCAATATCCATACCCAGGTAACTCACTTTACCACGAAAAACATAGACTTCAGCCGACCCCTCATCATCGACTTCAATTCCAAAGTCTGTTCCAAGATCAATCACTTTTCCCATGGGTAGATCGACTGTAAACCCGACCGCAACTTTAGGGACATGGGCACGTAGCTTACCTAATTTAAGTTCCATTGCATTATCATGAACCAGCCTTGTACTGACTGGACCTTCGAGGATAGCGGTAGCCCCCTGCATAAACTCCAATTGGATCATACCTTTGGAGAATCCAAGTTCACTAGCTTTCAGAGCTGCCCCCACATCGAGATGCCTGGAAGATGTACCGTCCCGTTGCAGACCAATGGATTTGGTAAGGACAGCAACAATCTCATTTTGGGTGGTAGCAGATTCAAAAGGAACTGGACTTGTAACAGGAGAACTTTGCGTGACCTGGTCTGGCTGGCCACTCTCGTTTAATCCTTGATTGGGAAGGGTGTAATATAAGTAGAAGCCGAATAAAACTAAAGCAGCCAAAGGTAGCCACGATTGGACAAATTGAAAAAGGTTATTGAGTGCTCCCTCGTCGTCTTCCTTTTCAATCTCCCCCAAGGTTTCATCCGCATAATGACCAAGACTCACTGACATATCCATGTAGGACACATAAAATCTTCTCGCTTGGTCGGATTTTTCCAGCCACTCCTCTAGTCTCTTCTTTTGGTCAAGGGTGATGCTATTCTCCACCAATTTGTCGAGGAGTTCGTTCAGCTCAATAATGTCTTGGTCACTTAAGTTCATGGGCTTTCCGTGCTCACTTCGAGACTCACGCAATCATGTAAGGTTTTTCGGATCCGGGTAAGGGCCTTGTAGGCTCCCTGAATCGTGCGGCCACAAGCTTGTGCGGCTGCCTTAACATTGTGACCGGATTCATACCTGACCAGTACCATTCTGCGGTCCCGCTCATTCAATTTTTTTAAGCAGGTGGATAGAGCATGGTGCCTATCATCCAACTCCTCTTCCATTTCAACACGGGTTTGAGAAATGACCTCCAAAACATCCTCGTTAAAAATAACCTTGGCAGTGGCGAACTTTTTTCGAGCTGCACGAACTTTCCAAAAAGCAATTTGGCAAGCCCAGGAGTAGAAATTGGTACCACTTTCAAAATCAGAAAATTTCTCACAGATCGTAAGGCTTGTTTCTTGTAAAATATCTTCGGCATCAGCTCGAGAGGGAACCAATGTAAGGATGTAGCCAAATAATTTCCTTTGATACTTCATCATCAACTGAACTAATTCAGCAGATCGGTCATCTTGGGAAGTTGTCATTTGACTCATTACAGGATGAAAAATTTTAGGCCGCTTGATGAACGGAAGAAAATTTACGATTGGATTCCTTACCAAAATCAGAAAATTTTTCGAATTTGTTAAGCCCTCTTCGGATCACCTCCCGCTTTGCTTTAAGAAGTGACTTGGATGCCAGCTTTACTTTACGAAATTTGATCGAACCTTTTCGCTCTTGGCTCACTTGTGCCATCTTGTAGTAAATCGTTCCACTTGCAGTCTGGGTAAGATGCTCCGTTAATTGAATTTCTTTTCTCTTTCTCTTTCGCAAACGTTTCACGCTACCCAAGGAAATACCATCTCGGGGTAATGCATCTTCACGCCCTAAATCTCCCTTGGATTCAGCCAGTAAGCGATTCGTCGTATCCTCATCCAAGTACTTATTGCGTAAATCGGTGCATACAAAATCATCGTCATATTTTACTTCCATTAAAGGATCATTGATAAACATGGTATTGTGAGGATTGCCAAGGACCGCTTTCAAATGAGAGTTGTACCAATCAGATGCCTTAATCACAGCGGCTCTTCGGTTACATCCATAAAACGATTTATGTGCCACGAATAATCGACCAGTACTCAACCTGGCTTCGATTAGATATTTGGTTTCATAAATGAGCTCGAAGTATTTTTGGTAAGGAATGAGCAGGGTTGCCTCGTATTTTTGAAACTCATTAAATTTCATCATATTTAAGTTCTCCTTTTGGCGTTGTTAATGTGAATGGACAACTATCACATAGCCTGACGATGAAATTTTGAGACAAATAAACTCTTTTCCTAAAATTAACCCCTCATTTCCCTAGGATTCGGTTAATTTCTTTAGCCAAATCCTTTTCTAAAAAAGGAGAAAAACCAACCCAGACTTTCTCTATTTCACCCAGTTGGTTAATAATCACAGTATGGGGCATTCCTTGAACATGATATTTTTTGGAAGTCTCTCCATTCAAATCCATCGCCACTGGCAGCTCTCCAAGGTCGTAACTGCTTAGAAAATCACTCATTTCTTCTTGGCTCTCTGCCTGGTTTATTGTCATTAAACAAAACTCAGATGAGGCGTAGTCTGATTGGACTTTCATTAATATAGGTAATGCCGTCCGGCAAGGTCGGGACCAAGTTGCCCAAAAATCCAAAACCACAACTTTTCCCTTTTGTGAAGCGAGCGAAAACTCTTCTCCCGAGAGAGTTGGTAGAAAGATCGAAGGAGCTTTTTTCCCATGCATGGACTTTGGCCCACTCTTGTACAATTGGATTGGCGGAGCAGGAGCAGCGGAAGAAAGTTGATTCGAAATGAGCTGACCCAACTCTTTTTCTGTAAGCTCTATCCCAATCTCTATCAGGTTATCCTTGGCTTGCACCTCAACTTTTTGGACCAGATCGAGCATATTTCGCGCAGAAGGGTCTTCCATCAAACCTAGTTGAACCATCCCCAAAGAGCCCTGGATTAGCCCCTCCAATGCAGTCGCAACCGAGTTCTCTTTGCATGCCACGATGAACTGGAATAGAACTGAATCATCCCGAAAGCTTGCCCCCCCCACGACTTCGTTTAGCCCTTCGATCAGCGGGGAAAACGGATTTTCGCCTTTGCTTTGCGGAAGATAATTACTGTAGAAATCAGGTATTTTAAAATAGAAGGAAATTTGTCTATCAGAAGCCAATTGCGAGAGAAGCGAATTTTTCTCGAAGATCCCAATCTCTAAAGGGGTATAATTTAAAGGCTTTGTTAGGACTCCCCTGATATTTGTTTGGTTCTTATCCGAACGGATATAGACAGAAAAATTTGAATCCAATGAGATTACATTTTGCGAGTTTCCATCTGATAAAGTGTGAAGTTCTTTAAGGTCTACAGTAAATTGTAGTTGATTCGCGTCCATGACTTGATCGAACAACACCTTCGTAACTGCTTTTTTTGACCTTAATTCGGAGGCCAAGTGTGCCTTCAACCAATTCATGAAGCTAGATAAGTTCATGGGGGCTTGAGCCTCTAAATTCATTTCCAAGTAGATCTGAGATAAAGAAATGGCATCAACTGAACTTGCCTCATACATCGAGTTCAGTCCGTCTAACCGAAAGGAGAAATGGGTGAAATCCTCTTCACTTAACCCCATCGCCTCATAAATTTCAGTAGACTTATTCAGATCTTGATTAAGAGTCTCTGCCCATTCTCGCAAGAACGGGTACTTTGCCTCAATCTTCTTGGAAATTCCACTTTGCTCAATCCTGTCAGCATCGACAGAAAAAAAGAGGTCAGGACTTGAAATAGGGTCCGTTGATTTAGCTTGGCTAAAAATGTTCGATGCAATGAGTAAGTAAAGGATGTAGCAGGAGAGAATCCTGCCCCGACATGAAACCATTCTATTACTCATTCAAGAATCGATAGATATTTGTTTCCCTCTTTTGAAAACCAACATTCTGATAGAGTTTATTGGCAATCTCACGAGATGGGCGGGAGGTCAGATCCACGGAAACTACCTTATGCTTCTTGGACTCCTCCAAAGCATGTAAGGTTAATTGCCTACCCAGACCTTTGCCCCTTGCCTTTTCGCTAACCACTACATCTTCGATCCATGCCCTTACACCGGTAGGAATAGGGAAAATTACCAAACTGAGCATTCCAATAATTTCAGTTCTCTCCTCCGCAACATATAAGTGAGTCGAAGGGCATTGAATAATTTCTAAATATTTGTCCGAGCTAAGAAGAGACGCAGACTTCGAAAGCATGGGTATCAATTTATTCAATTGATCTAATTCCTGATCCTTAAATTCAATAATTTCTCTTATCTTGATCATTCGACTAGGAATTAATCGAAGTCATTCTTTGCGAGCAATTCAAAATCAAACTTGAGAAGAATTGAAGTTATTTGAGATTGCACTAAGGCAAACTCACTTACAGAATAAGAACTTTATAAGCCTCGGCGATTTGAGGTACCCGATAAAGCCCGCAACTCTTTTGCGATTGTTGACTCGAGTAACCAAGACCATCCTCCTGTGCTTCGAAGTTATCAATCAAAAGACAATCAAAATTATGGAAATCTATGTGGGAAACCTCCCTTGGTCCGTTGGAGATCAAGACCTTGCTGACACTTTTAAACAATATGGAACCGTAGACCGTGCATCTGTCATCGTGGAACGCCCTTCGGGCCGATCCAAAGGCTTTGGCTTTGTTACCATGAACGATAATTCAGAAGCGAGTGCGGCTATTGAGGCATTAAATGGCTCTGACATGGGCGGACGCCCGTTAAAGGTAAACGAAGCCCGCCCTAAGGACTAACCTTTGGGATCGGGTTGTCCCCGATCGAATCTCGATCACCACTCCATGTGATCGAGAATAACATTTTGCTGTTAGGATAAACTTTTATCCATTGCTTGCTGTTGAGTTTTGGGTAATTACATCCGCATGAAAAAAAACTCAGACCTTTCCTTTTTAGAAAGTGTAAACTCCAGTTTTGATCTTGCTGCCAATGCTTTAGAATTACCCAAGGGATTGGCACGTCAGATTCGCACATGCAATGCTGTTTGTGAGATGAAATTTGGCGTCGAACTGGATGATGGTTACGAAATTTTCACAGGGTGGCGGGCAACGCATAGTGAACATGCACTTCCAGCTAAGGGAGGGATACGCTATGCACCCTTTGCGGACCAGCATGAAGTGGAGGCCCTTGCTGCACTCATGACCTACAAGTGCTCCATTGTAAATGTTCCATTTGCTGGGTCCAAAGGGGCTTTATGTATAGATCCAAAAAAATATTCCCTGCGAGACTTGGAGCACATTACCCGCAGGTTCGCTCAGGAATTAGATAAGCGCGGTCTCCTCGGCCCAGGTGTAAATGTTCCTGCGCCAGATATGGGAACAGGACAGAGAATGATGTCCTGGATCGCAGACGAATATCAAAAACTTCACCCCAACGAAATTAATGCCAGGGCTTGCGTCACCGGGAAACCCGTTCACTTCGGAGGTGTACAGGGACGGATTGAAGCGACTGGCCGGGGTGTACAATATGGAATTCAAGAATTCTTCAGGCACCAAGATGATGTCCAGAAAGCAGGCTTATCCGGAAATTTAGAAGGCAAAAGAATCATTGTCCAGGGCCTTGGTAATGTGGGCTATCATGCAGCTAAATTCCTTGAGGAAGAAGATGGAGCTTTGATTGTTGGAATTATAGAAAGAGACGGGGCTATTCTTTGCGATCGTGGCCTGTGTACCGAAGAATTATTCCAATATAAATCAGAACATGGAAAGATAGAGGGATTCCCGAACGGATCTTTCATGGCAAATGGGGAACTCGCCCTGGAGCAAGCTTGTGACATTTTGATACCCGCAGCTATGGAAGGGGTCATCACAAAATCGAATGCTCATCGTATCCAGGCCAAAGTTATAGCAGAAGCTGCCAATGGCCCAGTTACCTTTGACGCTGATCAGATCCTGAACCAAAGAGGAGTTTTTATCATTCCCGACACCTATTTGAATGCGGGCGGGGTTACCGTTTCCTATTTTGAATGGCTAAAAAATCTCTCCCATGTCCGGTTTGGTAGAATGGAAAGAAGATTTATGGAGGCACAAGGCTCAAGAATCGTTAGGTTGATGGAATCAGCAGTTAACCAACCTTTGGATCCAATCGTCAAAGCTGAACTTATGAAAGGACCGGATGAAATCACTCTAGTCCGCTCAGGTTTGGAAGATACAATGTGCGAAGCTTACCAAGAAATAAAGGAAATGCATTTGGCGAATTCTAAAATTAAGGACAGAAGAACGGCAGCATTCGCCCTAGCCATTCGAAAAATCGCTGATATCTACGACAGCATGTATCTGTAAAGAAACCTTACGAAGACTTTTCGACTGCCCATCCGTTTCGATAAGGTTTGGAGAGCAATCCATTGATATCAGATCGATCCGACAAACAACTCTTTGAATCCCACTTGAATTTACCTCCGGCCAATAACGCAATATTTCCGAGTATGGCTATTTCGTTCAACTTCACTCCGTAAGATAGGTTCGCTAATGGGAAGGTAGGCGTACCCTTGCGAATAGCTTGAATCAGTTCATCTTTCATCCCTGCATCCCCCCTTCCATTTCTATTCATAGAAACAGGTGGCAATTCCAGTTCATTAGGCCGCATCCATTTTGAACCAATTAAAACATGCCAATCAGAACCATAAATAGAAGGCGAATAAAAGCTTCCTTTAGAACCTACGATCATACAGCCGTTTTCGGATGGGTTCATTCCTTTAAATAAATGAATGGGTGGGAGATTCGGCTTTCCTGTTTGGACCTGATTTAAATGACCCACTTTTCCCTCGTACCAATGTAAAGGGAAAGAAACAGCACTCCTTTTGCACGAAAATTCGAACTTTACAATCCCCCAAGCTGAAAAGGTTTCTGGGTTTACCGGTCCAGAGGTTAAGCATTCTACCTTGAGTGGTGCATCAAGCCCTAGACCCATTACTGGTAGATTCAACAAATGAAGCCCAATATCCCCGAGTGCTCCACTGCCAAAAGACCTCCACCCTCTCCAAAGATAAGGTTGATAGATTTTATGATAAGGCCTCTCCATAGCTGGCCCTAAGAAAGCATCCCAGTTCAACCCCTTCGGAACCTGTGAATCATCAGTCGGACGACTCACATGCGTAGGTGCCTGAGCCCAGATCGGACGATTGGTCCATAGATGTACCTCATTAATTTCACCAAGTGCATCTGTTCTGAGAAATTCAATTGCACTCCGGAAATGATCGGAAGCACATCCCTGCAATCCAAGTTGGGTAACCATGCCACTTTGATTTACTCCGCTTAGGATTTGCCGACCTTCCCAAATAGTATGAACGGCAGGAGTCTGGATAAAGAGATGAATCCCTCTTTTTAACGCCAATTGAGTAGCATGGGCATGAGTATGATCCGGGCTACTAATGCTCAATACATCGATTTGACCACCGAGGTGAGAAAGCATTTCCCGATAGTCAGAAAACCTAGCTACATCAGGTTTGCCATTCAATGCATAGGCCAGTTTTTTTCTCGATATGTCACAGGCAGCAATTAATTTTCCATGTCTCGATAATTGCTGCAAATCACTGCCCCCTTTGCCACCCACTCCAATGGCTGCAATTTGCAATTGAGAATTAGCCGAAAAAACTTTGTTGATATTAAAAAGCGGGATGCTGGCTGCAAGAGCACGAAGAAAAGTATTTCGGTTCATACAGCCATTATCCTTTTAAAGTTTCCCTAAAGTATACAAACCACCAAGTCCCTATTTCTTCTCTGCCTCGGAAGAAAGCGCAATTACCTGAATCGCGTCTACCACCACATATCCTTCCGTCTTTTCATTACTAAGATTTACATAATACTGCTCTCCCTTTTTAAAATTAAAAGTGCCCAGCGATAGCCAAAGATCGCCACTGGTCTTGGGTTTTCTCTGATCCACTGGAACTTTTAAAACTCCATCTTCATGAGCCACTTGATAAATCACACTCCCTGCACGATTGGCAAAAGAAGGAAAGGATACCTTAATTTCATGCAAGCCGGTTGATGGGGCGACAAAAGGAAATTTGGCAGCCAGTACACCTTTTTCTCTGTTTCCATCATGATGATAGGAGGTACCTAGGAAAGGACGTAACGAAGAACTCTCAGTCCATTCCCCGACAAACTCAATCTGCTCGCCGTCTACCACCACTCCACCTAAGCGGTTGCGCGGATACCCCACAGCCTTACTAACCCTCACTTCCCTAGTGAGCTCTAGAATCTGACCATCTTGGAGCAGTTGTTCACGAAGACCCTCATAATCAACTTGTTGAACAGCAATTTCTTGGTCTATTGCAAGGGATGCGGCAGTGGCAGCAGACTGGGCAAGAATCATAAAAATCGCCTCCATTCGGAGGGCCGAAAAGGCCACATGAGAAGCCGACAAACAGACGGGGACAATCAGGTTTGAGCATTGTTCAACCGATGGTACTATCGCATTGTAGGAGATTGCATAGGGTTGATCGATAGGTACTTGAAAATCACCCTCGTTAAGAACATAGGCCTTACCCTGCTCATCTTTGGCCACATATCTTTGAACATTATGTGATCCCATGGCGTAAGAACCCATACCGATTGGTTTTAAGGTATCTCTTTCCCCGATCACATCCGCTTCTGTCATCACAAAATCACTTACCATTCTGCGTGCTTCCCTGATATAAAGTTGAGGCGGCCAGTTTTCCGATTCCACAAATTCATCTTTGGCCAAGCCCCATTGGCTCATTTCGTCACGGATATCGCTTGGTACCTGGGCATCATTGCTCAGAAAATAAAAATACCCTTTCTGATAATTTTCATGGGCTCGAATAATTTTTTCCCGCTCCTCATAGGTACCATTGGGGAAATCGTAGTTCATACCGATGTAGTTTGTGCTAAAGGAGCCATGGTTATTTGTATCTGTTTTCGCATTGGGAACAGGATCAAAATGAACAAGGACATGCCTAGAACCTCGCTTTAAGGCTCGCAGTAACAGTTCATAATTTTTGGGATCATATGAATCTGGTTTTGGGAAAGGCACCCGGTTTTCATCCACTCGTGTAAGACATAACCTAAAGTTATAGGATTGTATCTTGTTATCTTCAGTTCCGTCCTTCTCTGGTATCCAGCTACTAATTCCAGGAAGCAGACCACTCGATGGGTCTCCGGAAAACTGGAACGGGTCAATTCGGTTTACGAATTGATTTTTGAGAGCTTTGGATATTTGTACACCGTTTAGAGTCTCGCTATAGCGTTCATTCCCTTCCCGACCAACGAAATAACTAACTCCAGCCGCAGCCATCAGGTCGCCCTCATAGGTGCAGTCCAGAAAAACATCCCCCAGATACCTGGTACCGGACAAGGTGGTGATCGAAACAATTTTTCCGTTCTTTCGTTCCACGCCCTTTTCCAGATCAAGCCTCTCACCTCGAAAAACCTGAAGTTCATTCTCCACGATCCATGATTCAAATATATTTGAGGCAACCTCAGGCTCAAAGATCCACATCGTCCGCATTTCTCCATCCACTGCCAATGACCCATGTCCACGATTACCAAAGTCCTCCTTTTTTTCCCACTTCCATACATCCGGGCTTTGGTAATGTCGCCACACCCGATGGTAAAACTCCCGGGCAAGCCCCCCAACCACTTCTTTATCTCCAAAATCTGTCGAGCCAAGTCCGCTGCTGGTCATCCCTCCAAGCCTTGTTTCCGGTGAGACCACCAAGACAGACTTCCCCATTCTTTTTGCCTGCACCGCAGCCGTGATCGCCGAAGATGTTCCTCCGTATACAATGACCGATGCTTGCAAGGTACGATTGGATTCCCCTTGGCCAAAGGTAACCGCTTGCGGAAGAAAAAAAAGGACGGCGAATATTATTTTACTCTTGTGAACCACCGGAAAAAAGAATGCATAGCGATTTGCTTAGCTTATGAGATTAAGCTTTCCAATGCACTCGAAATATTTGGGTGCGCATACTGGTAACTGCTACCAGCCAAGAAGGCTGAATTCACTTTCCGGCTTTGCAGGGCAAGCTCCGGGGCGGAACCAAGAAGCATGCATCCCAACCTCACTCCCAAGGCGGGTGCAGGGAAGCCAAAACCAAAGGGAGAGACTAGACCGCTCAATTCTGCCATAAAATCCCGGTTTTTCACCGGATTTGGGGCGGCCAGATTCACCGGACCCTCCAGGTGTTTCTCCTCTATCAGATAGCGAGTAATACCAACCCAGTCATCCTCGTGCAACCAACTGATCCATTGCTCACCCGAGCCCTGCTTCCCGCCCAATCCAAAGCGGGCAAGACGGGCAAGCAAGGGGAATGCCCCACTTTCCCAGCCCAAAATAAAACTGATTCGCAGGGCAACCTGCCTGACGCCATCCCGTTTGTGCCTGAAGAACTCATCCTCCCAGGCCTTGGTCACTTCCTCGAGAAACCCACCACTCTGCGTAGGGGAATTTTCATCATGGGCGGGTTGGTCACCAAAGCACTGCCCATACAAAGCCATTGAGCTTGCATTCAACCAACTCTCCGGAGGAACTTCACAGGCTGCCACCGCTTGGCCCAGCACGCGGGTGGATTGAATCCGCGATTCCATAATCTCCATACGGTTGGCTTGGGTATGACGGCAATCAATCGAACGACCCGTTAAGTTGATCAGAGCCTTGGCCCCCTCAAGCTCAGTAATCCAACCTGCAATGGAGTGGGCATCCCAATGAACGAACCTGCCTGTAATCGAAACCGAAGTCCCGGGGATGCCTCTGGATAGCAGAACCACCTCGTATTGATCAGCAGATAGGGACCGGGCTAAGAGTTGGCCCAGGAAACCAGTGCCCCCGGCGATGATAACCTTTTGTCGGGATTGATTGGTATACGAATCCATGCCAATCTTCCTAAAAAATTACTGGTACATGGCAACTTTCAGGAAAGTTGCCAACAGGTTTCTACTGAAGCACGATATTGCGGAAATAGACCTTCATCGGTGGGCCAGCATGCACCTGAAAGGCAAGCAAACCGCTTTCCCTTCGCTCTTGCTCATCCTCATCGATTACCTCGGTCATCACCTTTCCGTTGATGTAGTGGATGAAGTGATACCCATTTGCGGTAATCCTGTAGGTATTCCATTCGTTCTTCTTAATTTCCAGTCCAAGCTTGGCCTTATCGCCAATCTTTTCCACCGATTTAACCAGTTTGCCCTGAGAGTCCCTCGACAAGGTGGTGCGGTCTCCACGAAGGGACAAGATTCCACGAAACGCCTCACCGTAGGAAATACCGCTAAAGTTATCTCCCGATTCAAAGTCCGCCTGGTACCCGCCTATGCGCCAGCCATCGTGCTCTCCAGGTTTGATAAAACTACGGTACTGGATCCCACTGTTTCCTGAATCGATTTTGCATTCCAGACTGAGGTCAAAGTCCTTCAATTCTCCGCCTTTCCAAATGAGAAAAGTGTTTCCCTTGGTTGGGTTTTCTTTGGTGTTTACCCCAACGATTGCCCCATCCTCAACACTCCAGTGCAAAGGATTGCCATCCCAACCTTCTAGGCTCTGTCCGTCGAAGAGCGACTTTTCGGCGACCAGCGTTAAAGGGAAAATTGTGACAAGAAGGTGGAACAACTGATTTTTCATTATAATTAATCTAGATCATTTCAAGATTAGGCATGGGTTCAAGGAAAAGTTGACCGATTGGGGAAATTTCTTCGAAATACACCTCATGAGGACACTGGGTACATGATTGATGTTCGGGAACTGACGATCCACTACGGTGAATTTGCCGCAGTCGACCATCTCTCCTTCTCCGTTCGCCCGGGTTCGATCTTCGGTCTAATTGGGCCGAATGGAGCCGGTAAAACCAGTGCCATCAAGGCAATCGCCACCCTGCTCGAGCCTACCTATGGGGAAATCATTGTCGAGGGAGTATCCGCCCTTCACCAAGCCGAAAAAGCCCGGGGCTTTTTAGGTTACATGCCCGACTTCCCACCCGTCTATGAGGATTTGAAAATCTGGGAATTCTGTGATCTTTTCGCTCAGGCCTATGGGCTGAGTGGAGAGCAGAAAAAAGCAAAAGTCCTCCAAGCCCTTCATGCCACCGGACTGCAGGATCACATGCATACCCTCTGCCGGACACTCTCCCGCGGGATGCGCCAGCGGGCCCTGCTCGCCAAGACACTGGTGCATCAGCCATCCGTTCTTCTGCTTGATGAACCGGCGGCTAACCTCGATCCGAAGTCGCGGATCGACTTACGCAACATTCTCAAGTCCCTCGCCCGAGATGGCAAAACCATCCTTCTTTCCTCCCATGTGCTTTCCGAAATCGAGGACACTTGTGATACCCTTGGGTTCATGCGGGAAGGGAAAATGGTTCTTTCGGGAACCCTTGATGAAATTTCTCAAGAGAGGCAGAAAAAAAACTTCCTCAAAATTCGTCTCTCCAAACCCTTCCCCCTCCTCGAAAAAATCATTTTGTCCATCCCCGCCCTCTCCCTGTTTGAAGACACCGGGGGGAACGGCACGGAGGCACGAGCCTGTATGGATGGAGGAGAGATGGAAGCCTCCGAAGTACTCGCTCGGCTCGTCGAGGCGGGTGTGCCCGTTTCCGGCTTTGCCATTGAAAAGCCCAGGGTCGAGGACTTGTTCCTGGAATTGGAATCCCAGCCTGCCCGGAAAGGAGACCAGCCATGAACCCTCTGATTCGCCGGGGCATACGGGAGCGTCTGCGGGCCAAGAACCTGGTGGCTGCAGGGATTTTTTCCCTCATCCTCACCGCCACATTTTATCTTGCTGCCTTCTTCGACGGCATGCAGGTGGTTGTCCCCGCGAAAGAGTCCCCCACCGGTGTGGCCGAGCTCGCTTTCAATCCGGTCAACGGTGCCCGGGAGGCTTTTACCCCTCTCTTGGTCCTGCAGGGATTCTTTCTGATGTTTTTGGGAACCGGACGGATCGCATCAGTCACCGCCGAGGAAAAGGAGTCCGGTCTACTCGATTACCAGAGGATGACCCCGATGACACCCCTCGCCAAAATATTTGGATATTTGTTTGGACTGCCCGCACGGGAATACTGGATGTTTTTAGTCACCCTTCCCTTTTTGTTGCACTGCGTAGTTGCCGGCAAACTCCCCTTGTGGAACATCCTCCATCTCTACGCGGTCTTTTTCTGCTCGGTGCTTCTTTACCACCTCACTGCCCATGTGATCGGATTGGTCGTGCCTCGTCCGCGGGCCGCCTCTTGGGTCGCCCGGCTCGCGGTGCTCGGGCTCTATATTTTTCTGCCCGCCCTCGGACAGGCAGGCATCTCTTTTCTTTCCTTTCTGACGATTTTGCCGACCTACTTTGGCAAGATCCTCCCTCATCTTCTTTACGAGGGCACCCAAATGGGCAGGTTTGAATCGCAGGCGGTTCAATTCTGGCAGGAGGTTCCCTTCTTCAGCATCTCCCTCTCCCCCACCACCTTTACCTTTGTGATGCAGGGCCTGATCCTACTTGCCCTTTTTCTTACCGGTTACCGAAAATGGAGACTCGACTCCCTGCCCGCTTTTTCCAAGCCGATGGGTCTGGCCCTCTTTGCCACCCTGCAGTTCTTACTCCTTGGCTCACTCTGGCCTTTCTTCTCAGATGGACAGGCCAGTGGCCTGCTTGGTAGCGTCGTCCAACTCGATCCCGCTCAGGTCGGCCTGCCCAACCAATTGAAGAGCGATGCCCATCCCGCCCTCGCTATGGTGGTGGTGCAGTCCACTTTCTTTCTTCTTTCCATCGGGGCCATTCTTATTTTGATCAACATCTGCTGCCCCAACCCCCACCGCCGGCTCAAAGGCATCCAAAGAATCCAAAAGCTGGGTCTTCCTGCCATCCCCTGGTTGGCGGACGAAGCCCCTGGATTGGGCTTCGCCACCCTGCTCGCCCTTTTGGCGATTCTCCCTTATGCCCTGCTCCACCTCCTGGCAGTTTCCTCAGAATCGATCATCTCCATCTCCTCCTCGCCCTCCTCGATCATCGTCCCCGCCAGCTTTCTGCTCTTTTGTGCCATGTCCCTGCGGGCGGCCCGGGAGCAGTGGTTCAACTTGGGATTCTGGGGTTTCGTTGGCTTGCTCTGGCTCACTCCCATGCTCGCCTGTCTGGTGCTGGCTGTGAATGATTTTCTGAGCAACTCCCAGTTGATGCTCCATTTGTCATCCCTTTCCCCCCTAACATTTATTCCCCAGTTGATGGTTCATCACTCACCTAATCTGGTCGATCCGGCCAATCCGCTCGTTGACTTGTCCGCCTCCGTACGCACCGGTATGGTGGCCAGCATAATCGGCTTTGTTTTCCTAACCTTCAAACTCTGGAAGTCCTCCCTCAAATGAATCTCTCTTCCCTCCGCTTTCTGCGCATCCTCGGCAATGTCGAGGGCGTGTCCTACCTGCTCCTGCTCGGATTGGCCATGCCCCTAAAATATATCTGGGGATACCCCATGGCTGTCAAAATTGTGGGCATGGCCCATGGCGTTCTGTTTCTGGCTTACTGCCTCTACCTGATTCCCTGCATGCAGGCCCACCGCTTGTCCCTGAAATTTTCTTTTGTTCTTTTTCTCGCCACCCTTCTCCCTTTTGGCACCTTCGTGACTGATCGCAAAATCAGAGCTTTAGAAAACCTCGCCAGCTAGAGGCTTCTTCTCCAGTTGATCCGCCTTCAGACATGGTCATAATAGGTGGGATCATGTTTTCCCTTGGATCGCTGCAACTCAACTCCAACCTCTTTCTTTCTCCGTTGGCAGGATACACCAACCTGCCCTTCCGCCTGGTCATACGGGAAATTGGTGGGGTCGATCTATGCACCACGGACTTGGTCAACGCACGTTCCCTAATCGAGCGAAACCCTAAGGCCCTAAAATTGATCGAAACCAATGAGCGGGACAGCCCACTCTCTGTTCAGCTTTTTGGAGGAGTAAAAGAAGAGATGCGGGATGCCGCCCTTATGCTTGAAGAGAAGGGTGTGCATTCCATTGATGTCAATATGGGCTGCCCCGTTCCCAAGGTGACGAAGACTGGTGGGGGAGCCAGTATGATGACCGAACTCCACAAAACGCAGGAATTAATCCGCACGATGGTGGATGCCCTGCATATTCCGCTGACCGTAAAAATGCGCCTTGGCTGGGACGACCGCAACCTGACCGCACCCGATCTTGCCCGTGCCTTAGAGGACTGCGGAATCGCCGCCGTATTCGTCCATGGACGAACCCGTGCCCAGGGCTTCGACGGAACCGTAAATTTGAGAGGAATTGCTTCTGTGGTGGAGGCAGTGCAATCGATCCCGGTCATTGGCAATGGGGATGTGACCACGCCTCAGGCAGCCAGACACATGATCGATAAAACTGGTTGTGCCGGAGTATCCGCAGGCCGCGGGGCTTTTTATAACCCCTGGATTTTTCTTCATACCCAGGAATATCTGCAGACAGGAAACCTTCCCCCTGAGCCCAGCTTTGAGGAACGCATGCGCGTGCTTCGCCGGCACTACGAACTGATGGTCGAAGTATTTGGGGAGGAGCGTGGGTCTCTGCAATTCCGCAAGGTGGCCCCCTGGTATGCCAAGCGGTTTGGACCGGTCAAACCGTTCAACTTGGCCATGGTCCGCATCAGTTCACGGAAGGATTTTGAGAAAGCGGTGGCAGATTACCTGAACTGGAGAAAGCCATTCCTTGGCGAGGATGGTGAATTATTGCCCAAGTATCGCCTGTCCCCGATGATCGCTTCCTTCATGGAGGAAGAAGAGGTGCACCAGGCTAAGCAAAGAAAACAGATCGCCGTGCCTAAAGGGCCTATTGAAGTCTGGTAAAGCTCTCTAAAATCTGGCTTAGGCCCGGTTCCAGGGCATCCGGGCAATCAGCATACCCATGCCACAGGTATCGGTAACTCCAGCAAAGACCAGACCTGCCCCCACAAATGCGGACAAGGCAAACCCACCCGGGTGCACAAAATGCCCGACCGCTGCCCCGATCACCACCAGGGAACCCGCAGCAATTCGCACCTGTCTCTCTAGGGACATGGCTTTTTTCCCGGTAATGACGGGAAGTCCGGCACCATTCCAGGCGGAAGTTCCGCCCTCCACATTCACCACCTTCTCAAACCCAGCCGATTCCAGTTTCTGGCATACTTTCATCGAACGCCCGCCGGACTGGCAAATAACATGAATTTCCTGATCCTTTGAAAAAGGAAATGTGTTTAGGTCCAAAGACTCCATCGGATGATTCAACGCGGATTCAGCGTGGAGCGAGCCATACTCAGCGGGTGTGCGCACATCGATCAATGGAATGGTTGAGTTCACCTGGCGTTCCTGGTGGGATTGTTCAACAGTCAGATTTCTCATAAGTTTTGATTTTTTTAAGAGTTATGATTGGGGAAATTTTTCCCGCATGCAGGCAAGAATGGCATGCACCTGGGACTCGCAGATCTGGTAGTAGGTCTTTTGCCCTTCCTTCTCGACGGATAACATCCCACATCGCTGCATCAGGCGCAGATGCTCGGAAGCAACATGACTGCGAATGGAGCATGCCTCGGCCAACTCCCCCACCGTCCAGCGGTTGGACTCGAGCAGGAAAAGAATTTTCAGGCGCATAGGATGAGCCAGGGCCCGCAAGCACTCGGCCGCCTGGGCGAGAGAGTCGAGATCGGGCATCGGAGCAACCTCTGTTTTCTTGGCAGCCATTGTCATCAGCTACCCGCAAGGGAATGAATGGACTGGGAAGAACGGATCGCTCCCAGCGCACAATGGATATCCGTTCGTCCTTGGCGGGCAAGGAAGGTAGCCACTCCTGCTGCCCGTAGTCCGGACTGACAATGCACAACCAATGGTTTTTCGGGAATGTCCGTATGGGTTGAAAGAATGCGTGCATGAGGAAAGTGCAGACTGCCATCAAGGGAACCCTGCAAACGCTCGGTTGCCTTGCGCACATCAATGACCGCCCGCTCATCCAGCGAGGCATCTCCTGACAGGCGGTCCGCTGGGCAGGAAGGAATGGATCGAAGCATTGTGCCTGGAAGTTCCTTGAGGGTTTCTGGAACCACAAAACCAACAACCTGGTCGAAACCGATGCATCGTAAAGCACGCTGCATCTGCTTCGCATCATCCGCACTTTGAGCCACAAGCAGTAAATTTTCTTCCGGTTCGAAAAAGCTGCCCGCGAAATCAGAAAAGAAATTGCGGGCAATGAACTGGGAGCCGATCAGATGGGAAGACAAGGCATCCTCCACCGCACGTGTATCCACAGTGACCCACGAATTTGCTGATAAACCAGCCTGTAAATCCGAGGCGGAAAACTCTTTCAGTGCCACTTCAGGGCCGAGCGGAATCGGGCCGGCACGGTTCAGAGATTTCATCCGGGCAAAGTATGCAGGTGGCTCCGGCTGGCCATCGAGAATAAAGGATACGAAACGATCCTCATTACCCTCCAAGGCAAGTTTAAAGGCATGATTAAAACGGCGTTCATAGCCTAGAGTGGATGAGGGAACCGCACCCAGTGCCTTACCGCAGGAACTGCCAGCTCCATGCCCGGGCAATACCTGCAGGTGGTCGGGTAAATCTGCGATTCGGTTCAGGCTCTGAAAAAGTGCCCTTGCACCATCCTCCTGTGTGCCGGAAAGGCCAGCCGCCTGCTCCAAAAGATCGGGCCGACCAGCATCCCCCACGAAAAGAAAATCTCCACTGAACAAAGCAAACGGCTCATCTGCTCCCCCTCCCTGATCTGTAAGCAGAAAGGAAAGATGTTCGGGGGTATGGCCGGGGGTATGAAGCACCTCGACCAGCAGGTTGCCCACCTTAAATGAACTCCCTTGCCGAAGTGGGCAATAACCAGGCAAACCGAGAGCCCATTCGCTCCGCCAGAAATCCCCACCTTCCGCGGAAAGGTAGAGAGACACCGAAGGATCTAACCGCGAAAATTCAAAGGCACCACTGACGAAATCAGCATGAATATGCGTTTCCGCAACGGCAGTTATTCTAAGATCTTCGGATTGGGCAATTTCGATGTATGGCCCAATGTCACGCAACGGATCGATCAGCAGGGCTTCGCCGGTCTTCTGGCATCCGACCAGGTAGGCGTACTGAGCAAGATCATGATTAGCTATTTGCTTGAGGTACATTTATGTATCGTTATCTTACGATATATAGATTGTCAAATTATTTTGTGATCTCAAATGTGTCGATTAATAGACACAAATCGTCTTGTTCATCGAAAGGGAATGTCGCATCTTCAGGAATGCCCAAGCTGCCCAGAAGTTTATTAAAATTCATTCCCCGATCCGTTCCTCCGATCATTCTTGTGGGAATTGCCGGCAGTTCAGTCGCGGTGTTGTTTCACCATGCCATTCACTTTGTTCACCACACGATTTGGTCCCCACTAGCAGCGGGACCCATTGAAAACTTTGCCTCCACCGGATTTATTGTACTCACCCTGGTGGGGCTTCTCAATGGATGGTTGTTAACCCAGTTTGCCCCTGAGGCTGCGGGCAGTGGCATTCCCCAGTTAAAGACGGCATACCGGCAGAACTATGGCCTTGTCTCCTTTCGGATTGTATGGGTGAAATTCGTTGCCGCCACTCTCAGTGTGGGAGGTGGCTTAAGCCTCGGACGGGAAGGCCCCTCCGTTCAACTGGCCGGTGGGCTGGCCTCAGTCATCGGTCAAAAATTCAGGCTCTCCAACTTCCGCATCCGCACCCTATCTGCCTGCGGAGCCGCCGCCGGACTGGCCGCCGCCTTTAATGCCCCCATCGCGGCAGTAGCCTTTGTGCTTGAGGAAATCATTGAGGATTTAAATAGCCGCACCATTGGTCCCATCCTTCTCGCCTCCTTTGCCTCCGTGGTCACCCTTTTTTTCCTACAAGGAACGGAACCTGCCTTTTCCATTGCTCCGGTGGTATCCCTCGATGGATGGACCTACCTCGCCGTTCCCGTGGTGGCCGCCCTCGCCTCCCTTGCCGGAGTGGGTTTTCAAAAATCCACTCTATCCTGGGCAAAGAAAATTCGTACTTCCTCCTCCCTGCCCCCGTGGTCCCGTCCGGTCATGGGAGCATGGATTAACTGGGCGGTTGCCTGCCTGACCTTTTACTGGATTGGCCGGACAGGCGTGCTTGGACTCGGGCACCAGGACTTGACCGCCTGCCTGGCAGGGGAGATTGCCCTGCTAAGCATGCTTGTCCTCTTCGTGGCAAAATGGATGGCCACCTCCTCGGCTTATGCCTGGGGGAATTGCGGAGGCATCTTCACCCCCACTCTTTTTCTGGGAGCTATGATCGGAGGAGTCTGCTCCCAGGGACTGGATCTGGGGTTTGGCCTTGAACCGGACTGCCAACGTCTACTGACTATTGTGGGCATGAGTGCCTGCCTCGGTGCGGTGGTTCGGGCACCCATCACCTCCATCCTGATTGTTTTCGAGATGACCCATGACTTTGCCCTAGTCCCCCCACTGATGCTTGCCGCCCTCGTCAGCCAGGCAATCAGCCGATCCCTTTGCCAGGACAACTTCTATAATCAATTACTCAAGGACAACGGGATTGTTCTTGAAACCCATCGCAGCTTGCGGGCAATGGCGAGCTGGAGAAGAAGGACGGTCTCCTCCTTTGCCAATTTCGATATCCCCGGCCTGAGAAACTGGGAGGTCGTGGAGGTGAAGAAACTTCTTTCTAACCAGCAGGCAAAAGTTTTCGCCGTAATCGATCAGGAGCACCGACCTGTCGGCCTCTTTTCCCGACAGCAAGCAGATAGCTTTCTCGTGGATTCCAAAATTCCCGAATTAACCGAACCGCTTTGTGTTCAACCCAACCAAACAATGGAAGAAATTGAGCCCCTACTCGAAAAAGCCCCTTACTCCACCCTGCTTTTGGTTAACCGAGATGGTAAACTTCTCGGGATGATTTCCAAAGGCGAGGCGAGGCTCTCTCAGGAAAACGAAGATCAGCTGGCCAATTCCTAGGAAAATTTCTGCTTCTCAATCCAAAATAAAAAATCTCAAAAAAATTTTGCTTTTATTTATTTTATGTATTTAGTGTATTTACATACTAACCTACTTACGCTATGAATTATAAAACCCTACTTACTACAACTCTCCTTGCCGCCCTCACTTTAAGTGGCTTTGAATCAAATGCAGCTAGTGCCAATACCCCTCCTCCCGCAAGAGTCCCTGGTCTGGATTTAATAAAGCCTGAACCCCGAATCGATGGGAATCGCTTTGGAAAGGTTGATTTATCTAGTAATCTCCTGGCACACTACTCATTTGATGGTCATGCCCTAGATTCTTCTGGCCAAAAAAATCACGCCACATCGAATGGTGTAACTGTAGCAGTTAATCGGTTTGGTCACGAAAATAATGCACTCGCATTTGACAGAGATTATGTCTTAACACCCGATTTTTCCTCCATCCTAGATAAAGAGCTTACGGTAACAGGTTGGCTTTATCGAAATAAGGACTCAAAGGCGATTGAACAGGTCTTCGAGGCTTTAACCAATGTTTGGGAAATCTTTCTCGAAACAGTTAATTCTAAAAGCGGCGAAATTTTGCAGGTTAATCATTCGGGCGACCGAAGATATCGAGTGCACTCACAAGAAATCCCAACAAATGAATGGTTTCATTTTGCGACCGTTATCACCGATAAGGAACAATCTATATACATCAACGGAGCATTAGTGGATAGCATCCCCCACTCTGGTCCCCTTGGCATCCGAACTGCTTTTCGTATTGGTAGAGACTACGAAGGTAAAATTCAATATTGGAATGGTGCGATGGATGATTTCCGTATCTATGACAGAGGCCTTAACAAATATGAAGTTGAAGATCTTTTCCATGATACTGCAGACATGGTAGATTTAGATGCCGGATTGGTAGCACACTATCCTTTTTCAGGAGATGCCAATGATCAAAGCGGAAACGAGAATCATTTAAGCGTTCAAGGAGCATCTCTTTCCACCGATCGTTTTGGAATGACCGAATCCGCTTATTCCTTTGATGGAAAAGATGATTACCTCTTTGCTGATCTGGATGATCGCAAGGGTGATTTCTCTCTTTCCCTTTGGGCAAAGGCAAACGATGTTGAACAAAGTCGCTTTCGTTCCGTGATCAATATTCATGACAAAACACCCGGCAGTGCGGCAACCTGCCAAATCCATACGAGCGGTGGTCGCTACCCCTCCTATCAGTTCTTTTCCAGTAACCCGGAAAGTTTCGCCTTGGTTACCACAGAATGGCAGCATCTAGCCGTTACAGTATCCGGTAAAGTCGTTCGTTTCTATGAAAACGGAAAAAGAGTCTACTCTCAGGAACTTGAAGGCGGAGAAGCCAATAAATTCTCTAATATTATCATAGGCCAGAACAGAAATCGTGACCGGAAGTACGACGGTTCTATTGATGATGTTTATGTCTATAATCGTGCGATTAACGACGCTGAGGTCGCTCGCCTCTTTAACGGTGGATTCGAGGATACAGATGGAGATGGTCTCACCAATGATTATGAAACTGGCAAAGGAAGGTACAAAGCAATTTCCGGGAAGATGTCCTGGGACCAAGCCATGAAAGATGCTGAAAGCCGTGGCGGTCATATCGCTACTATCACCTCCGAAGCTGAATGGCACGCCATCAACCGTGTACTCGGCGGGGTACCTTATGGTTACTACCTTGGTGGAACCGATGAGAAAACAGAAGGCGTATGGGAATGGATTACCAATGAGGTATGGAGCTTCACAAAATGGGCAAAAGGCGAACCCAATAATGTCTTTCGCTCACAGTATGGGGACGAGGATCACCTTCAAACTTGGACCCAAACAGCAGATGGAAACCGCCTATGGAATGACATCTACGATGATAAAAATCCATGGTCCCACGGTTACATCCTTGAATTTGGCTACTATAGCAATCCCCACAACGCAGACAGCGATGGAGACGGACACGATGACGGAAAGGAAGTGGCTGCGAACACAGATCCAAATAATCCTTTCAGTCGCCCAATGCCCAATATCTTGGCTCCTGAAGAAGGTCCCGGTGCACCTCCTGCACCCGACTACCTAGTAACCATTGCTCAAAAGAGTGAGGAAATTCGTAAGCAAGCTGATGAACTAAAACAAGCCAATGATGAGATTACCACCCAAGCTATTCAAATTGGTGAATTAACTTCCGAAAATGCGAAGCTGCAAGGGGAAGTAAAATCCCTCAATGGAAAAGTGACTGGGCTAGAAACCGAAGTAGTTGCCCTTAAAAGCGACAACGAAGGGCTCAAAGGACAAATCCAAAATCTTCGGGAAGATAACCAGAACATCCGCTATGAATTAACTTCTACTACTGAACATTTAGAGGAAGCGATTCAAGTTGCGGAAACCCCTTTCATCAACGGATGGGTTTATGACCCTGCCCGTGGATGGATTTTTACTGATGCAGAGCACTTCCCTCTTGTCTACACCCATAATGACCAAAGCTGGAACTACTACGAACTTGGTTCCTCCGATCCCCGTTATTTTTACAACTACACCACACAAGAATGGGTAGCCTGGGATGCACAACCTGAGGAGACTGAGCAAACAGTCGCAAGCAATTCAAACTTTTGAACTGATATTTAGTATAGATACTTACAAGTTTATTTCAGTAAGTAGTTAGTATAAAGAGGCTCTTCGACGAAAGAGCCTCTTTTTTATGTCCAAAATCAAAGACACAATCCACATTCTATTGAACTTTTGACATAATTAAAAATATTTCTCGGAAAACTTGCAATTACTTACTTATTGTTTTAGTGTATTTACATAACCCATTAACATATGAAACCTACATTTGATTATTTTAATTTTTCTTTCGTGAGATTACTGGCTTTAGGAGTTTCGATTGTTTTTTGCAGTCTAAGCACACAGGGAGCGACCCTAGAAGTTCCTTCGTCGAACAATCAGTATGAGGGCTCAATCCAAAATGCAATCGATCAGGCAGAGTCCGGCGATATAATTTTAGTTCACCCAGGGACTTATGTTGAAAATATAGAGTTGTGGGAAAAAAACCTTATTCTCCAATCTAAGGAAGGTGCTGGAAAAACTACCATCTTGGCAAAAGACCCACTGCGTTCAGTCGTCATGCTCAAAGGAGCTTTAATTCGAGGATTTACGATCACCGGCGGAACTGGTCATCCTGTAAAATCGTCCTATGGACACGACTACTACGGAGGGGGAATTTATGCTGGAGGCGAATCTACTATCGAAGACTGTATAATACATAATAATGGTCATGGAACGGCTAAAAAGAATGCTGGTACCTTTGCTGGGGGAGTATACTCAGGTTCTGGCTCTAGGGTTACCCTCCGTAATTCGTTGGTTTTAAACAATTACGCATGGGCTTGCGGAGGAGCCGTACTCGTAGACCACGGAGGTCGGATGAGAATTGAAAACTCTACAATATTTGGCAACGAATCAACGAACTTCTTTGGTCATCAAGGGGGTGTAGGTATGGCCAACGGAGGCCAAGTTGATATCGTAAACTCCATACTATGGGGAAATTCAGGTAATCAAATCGGTGCTTTCTCCAGTGTCTATGCAAAGGGTACAAAGGCAGCTGTAAAATATTCTCTGGTAGAAGGGGGATATGAGGGAGAAGGAAACCTACAAGTGAATAATCCAGGGTTTGTTGATTCATCGAACCCAACTGGAGTGGATCAGATATTAGGAACACAAGACGATGGCCTAAGGCCAACGGAGGAATCATTAATTATAAATTCGGCAAATCTTGAACTTTTTACTGGAGCTAACGGCCTAGATATTGCCGGCTTTAAAAGAACACAGGGATCAGCCCCAGAAATTGGTTGCTATGAATTTGGAAACTTGAAGAAAGATCAGTCTGGGCCTGAGCAAAAAACTCCACCGGCTCCACCTTCATCTGCCCCGGGCACCCCACCCGACCCAGACTACAAAGACACCATTGCCGAGCTTAAAAGACTCCTTGCCGAAAAGGACAAGAAACT
>CAXBQX010000004.1:0-68254 GCA_963978365.1 uncultured Opitutales bacterium
AATAAACCCTGTGTGATGACCATTTACAACTGGCGAAGGACTGGTATTCATCCGAGGCTTTTGGCTTGGCGGTGGGCAGTGAGCCAAGCCGACAGAAGGTGGTATATATCCGAGTTTGTCTGGGATAGTTGGGAAAAGAAAAGAAGGCATGCAAGTGCCCGCTTGCCTGTAGTCTCCAGAATGCCCCAAGGAGAAACAGCCCCAGGCAAAAGAAAAGGATTTTTATTTATCGGCAGATGGGTACCGAACAAAGGAATTCGAATTTTGCTGGAAGCATATGCCCGGTTAGAAGCGGATCCCCAGGAATGGCCCCTTACCATGCTTGGGGATGGGCCCTTGCGGGAAGAAGTTTTGCATACGATTCGAGAGAAAGGGATTCAAGGTCTGCAACTGCCTGGCTTTGTCAGTGAATCTGACAGGCACCGCTACACCCGGGAAGCCAAATGGATGGTCACTCCACCTCATACTCAGGAAGATCTAGGCCTGACTCCCTTAGAGGCACGCTCAGTCGGTGTGCCCTGTATTGCTTCCACCGATGGTGGAGTTCAAGAGACAGCAGGCCCCCATGCCCTCTTTTGCAAACCAGGAGACATCGACTCGCTGGTTTTGTGTATGAGAAAAGCAATTCAAATGGAAGACAGCCAGTATCAGGAGCTATCCAGATTAGCCAAAGTCGACCTCGAACAATATGTTCGCCCACTGGATGAGTATGCAATGGAGTATCTCAGCTTGATTCATAACAGATGAAAAATTCGGAACGCATACCTGTGATCGACTTTCTGCGTGGATTATCCTGTTTAGGGGTACTCCTCTACCATGTACGGGTAGATCTGTGGGTTGGTTGGTGGCGTATTACCAGTTACCCACAGGAATACTCATCCTTTGCCAAAACTATGGCTTGGCTTTCTATCCCCACTCCATTCATGGGGTATGCAGTAGTCCTCTTCTTTCTGATTAGCGGATTCTGCATCCATTATCCGAATACTTCTGGGTGTATCAGCCCTAACTGGAAAACCTATTTGGCTCGTCGATTTTGGAGAATTTACCCGGCTTATTTTGCCGCCTTGCTTTTCACTGCGGGCATAAGCTACCTCTGCCTAACCCTGTGGGGAGACAAGAACTGGGATGTAGGCAAAATCTTTCGGGTGGCCACCTTGACGCAAAACTATCCACCGGGGAGCGGACAATTCCTCAGCAATCCTTCCCTATGGACCATTCCGTTGGAGGTAGAATTTTACCTTCTATACCCTATTGCTTTTTTATTTTTCGTATCCAACAGAACCTCTTTGTTATGGATCATTTCTTTGGGCATGAGTGCTCTCAGTATTTTGCTTAGTTACCAAGGGTACCAGTGGCTTAGTTTTACCGCCCTTTTCCTATGGCCTAGTTGGTTGCTTGGAGCATGGATTGCCAAGCTCTATCGGGACCAAAAATTAAATCGAATCAAGCTTGGTTACTTACTTACTCTTACCGGATTAAGCTTGGGTGTTGCCCTGATGAGCAGGTATCAAAACTGGGAGACTTGGACACAGTATTTCGCATGGACTGCTTTTTACTCCCTCTTTTTTATTTTCTGCTTATCTAATGCAGGATTACTCGACCGAATGATCGGTACTAGGCTGACGAAAGCAGTTTCCTGGATTGGTAAAATTTCTTTTTCCCTGTACCTGATTCATTTCCCGCTCTTTAAATTATTCGGCTACCTGCATCGTGAGATTTTTGGAGAGAAACCTGCCAACTTTCTCATCTCCCTCTTTTATCTACTCCCGGTAATCTTTCTTGCCTGGCTCTTTTTTAAATGGGTGGAAGACCCAATCCATCAGTGGTCGAAGAAAAAAAGAAATACATGACGGTGATTCGAGAAAGATTTGTGGTTTCGCACCCCACTGGAAACACTTTTGTTCGAGCCCTTCTTCATCAGCTCAACGATCAGAACCAATTGGAAAAGTTTTTTACCACCATTGGAGCCGGGCAAGGAGCCAACTCCTTAATCTCAGCTTTTTGTGGAGAGAAAAGAAAATATACTATTCCGGACACGAAGATTTCTCGGCAATGGGTGCCAGAAGTTATCCGATTGCTATCCAAAGGTAATCAGGAAAAGAAAAGACGGAAAGTCGATCTGTCCTACCAAGCTTTGGACCACAAGGTCTCACTCGCATTAAGCAATTATTCCTCGCAAATTTTACATGCTTATGAGGATGGCTGCTCCGTTTCCTTTGCCCGAGCCAAGCAACTGGGCATGCAATGTTCCTACGAACTACCCATCGCACACTGGGCAACGGTGAGGAGGTTGCTTGCCGAGGAAGCGGAAAGATACCCTGAATGGGAACCCACCCTCGAGAGTACCCGTGAACCCGAAGAAAAACTTTTTCGAAAAGAAGAAGAATTAAGGCTAGCAGATCGAATCACCTGCCCTAGCCAGTTTGTACTGGATTCCATCCCTTTGGAAATCAGGCAGAAAACACCCTGCCAAATCTCCCCGTTCGGGAGCCCCCCGTGCGAACCAGTTGATTTTGAACGCTCCCCCAAAAAGGATACTTTAAAGCTTTTGTTTGTCGGATCGATGAGCCAACGTAAGGGGCTTGCAGATCTTTTTGAAGCAATGAAGCTACTCAAAGGAGAACCGATATCCTTGTCGATCTTGGGGCAACCCTCCATGCCGATGGAGTTTTACCGAAAGCAATTTGCTGCATTTGAGTATTTCACACCTTGTTCCAATCACAAGGTTCGGGAAATCATGAAGGCACACGATGCCTTAGTTTTGCCATCGATTGTGGAAGGTCGGGCCTTGGTACAACAGGAAGCTCTCTCCTGTGGGTTGCCGATTATCGTGACTCCTAACGCCGGAGGCGAAGATTTGGTCGAAGAAGGCATAACCGGGCACCTTGTTCCCATTCGATCCCCGGAAAAAATCGCAGAGGCCATCCGTGCAATGATCGAAAACATAAATCTCAAAGAGGAGATTCAGAAGTTGTGTCAAAAAAAAGCGACCCAATACACCTGGGCAAACTATGCTCAAAACATTATTGATTTCAACTTGTCTAACCATGCACAAAGGCTTGAAATTGCTTGATCTATGAGCACGACGGAAACCATCTCCTTGCCAAGAAATCTTCCTAAAAGAAAGCTAGTCTCCCAAGCAGTGGCAACCGATTATGCTTTCATCAAAAAACTGATCTGGGCTTATTTTTTACTCTTACTTTTTGAGGGAGCTTTAAGGAAATGGTTTCTGCCAGGCTTATCACAAGGTTTGTTAATTATTCGGGATCCACTTGTAATTTGGATTTATTACCTTTGCTATGCTCAAGGCCTCTTTCCTCTTAACAACAAATACCTACAAAAATGCCTTCAGTGGGTCGGGCTTGCAGTGGTATTATCCTTACTGATTAACCAAACCCACCCGGCTACCATCGCCTATGGGGCCCGCACCAACCTGCTTCATTTCCCCCTTATTTTCATCATGGCCAGAGTTCTTACTTGGGAAGATGTGATGAATTTTGGAAAAGCATTCCTTTTGCTCGCCCTGCCCATGACCTGGGTGGTCGCTCAACAATTCCAGGGAGATGCCGAGGATATCATGAATGTCGCAGCTGGAGGAACGGGTTCCCAGTTGGAAACCTCTGGAGGAAAAGTGCGGGCATCCGGGACTTTTACTTTTGTGAGTGGAATTGTATTTTACTACTGCTTTACTGTCGCCTTCATTATTTACGGATTTTTGATCAAGGGATCCTTTCCCAAATGGATGGTATATTTAGGCACGAGTGCAACCTTGCTTGCCATGGTAACTGCGGGTAGTCGGGCGGTGATTGCAGAATCCCTGCAGGTGATTGGATGTATTGCCTTCTTGGCCTACTACAGACCATCGGAGTTTGGGAAAATCGCCACATCGGTTTTCGCCTTTAGTGCTCTTGCCTTAGTTCTTTACTCACAAATTGATCTATTCCAGGAAGGCTTGGATTTCCTGAGTTTACGATTTGAGGAGGCGGCAAATGTGGAGGGAAACCCGATTGAAGCCTACTTCAATCGGTATTACCAAATGCTTGTCGCTCCTTATTACTACAACATGTGGACGGATTGGCTGGGTAACAGCGGCTTAGGAGGAGCGACCCGGGCAGGTGCAGCTCTTGGCGGAGGTTGGGGAGGAGCGGAGAATGCATGGTCCAGACCGATCATTGAAAACGGATTAATAATCGGAGGGTTATTTATCATTTGGCGCATTTGGATCACCAAAGATTTACTCATTACCTGCATCCAAGCAGTGAAAAGAGGAAGTTATCTTGCTATTTTCTTATTCGGAGCAGCTGGGCCGATTCTTCTGTTTGGTCTTCTCGGGCAACCAACAAATCTTGGATTTGCCGCATTTGGTAGTGGACTATGCCTCGCAGCAGCGGTTTCGCAAAATAAGCCCACTTGAAGCCGAAGATACAGGTCTTGGTAATTACGAATTATCGCCCTGACCAACAGCAAAGCATGTTGCGCTTTGGAAACCTCCTAACTTCCAACAAAAATAGCAACAATAGCCTTGATATTGAGGAATCTTACCCAACCCCCGTTTTCAGGAAAATTTGCCCCATCGGAAAATTCCAGAAATGGGCAGCCTATGTCGATAAGTATTTACTCTTCCCTAAAAGATTAAAGCGAGAGCTAAAGAGCCGAAAAGATCCACTTCACTTGATCCATATCATCGACCATTCAAATGCTACTTACCTACCCAAGCTAAGCAGGATAACTCAGGCGAAGAAAATCATAACCTGCCATGATTTAATCGCCATTCGTACCGCGAAGGGAGAATTCGCTCAGGCTCCCAAAACCTCAAACTCGGGCAGGCGTTTACAAAATTGGATATCAGACTCTCTCCATCATGCAGACTATTACGCCTGCGACTCACGGCAGACCCAAGAAGACCTCAATCGGTTAATCCCTTTGTCCAAAGAAAAATCCTCCGTCCTTCATCTGGGAACAGAACCAGATTTAACCACGGCTTCGGAAAAAAAAGCTCTTTCAAAAATTCTTCTTTTTGACCCACAGGATACTAACTTCCTTCTCCATGTGGGCAGTGCCGCTTGGTACAAGAATCGAAAAGCTGTTTTTCGTTCTTTTATCCATGCTCACACATGCCTGCCCGATCAAAACCTAAAGCTTGTCTTAGTCGGACCCGATCCACAAAAAGAGGAATTGGATGATCAATTAAAGAATTGGATTACATCGAACCCGAGTGCCATCCACTCTTTGCAAAATCTTCCCGAAAATGCTTTGGACTCACTCTACAAATCCGCCAAAGCCTTGGTTTTTCCTTCCTTCATTGAAGGTTTTGGGTGGCCACCACTGGAAGCTGCTGTTCGGGGATGCCCAGTAATTACCACCCGTACAGGAGCAATAGCAGATTTACTGGGTAGCTATGCAAACTATGTGGAGGCAGATAACCAAGCATTGATCAATCAAGGGGTGCTGCAAACATTACAAGTAGCAAGGTCAAACCAAAGCACCATTTCATTACCAAGCCATGAAGATTGCAGAAGACAGTATTTCAATCTCTACGAGCAGTTGATAGCAAACTGAACAAATTCTCTGTTTATGCTCCTTTTTACCGCCCCGCTGCACTTACTCCGAAAAACCAAGGCTTTTCAAGCCCTACTGAGTAGTCGATTGAATCATCCCAAGTTTTATGATCTTGGATACAAACACAGGGTAGCGTTAAGACCCTTCACTCATGCATCCATTCGATGGAGAAAAATACAATCGGAACCAGGTATTAGTAAACTGGTTAGTAAAATTGCAAAAGAACTGGATAACCAAAAGGATTCAGGATGGTTCTTTGATGTAGGTGCAAATGTTGGATTGTATAGCTGGGAAGTTCGTAAAGTTTCTCCGCACCGAAAAATTTTGGCCTTCGAACCGGATCCAGAAAACATAATACTACTCGAAAAAACCCTTAAAGGAGCCAATTTTCAAAATGTAGAAATTTGCAAGTGTGCACTGAGTAATCAACTCGCAGAGGTTTCCTTTTTTCAGGACAATTTAACATCCGCTACTGGATGTGTTGCAGGAAAGGACAAGCCATGGATCGAACAATACCTAAACGGTTCCACCAATGAAATTAGAGTAAAAACCGAGACTCTTGATTCAGTGGTAAGACAAGACAGGACACCTAGCTTGATAAAAATAGATGTGGAAGGGCATGAAGTTGAAGTTTTGCAGGGTGGGAGAAATACCTTAAGTGAAGCAAAACCGATCCTGATCATTGAATCTTTCCCGCCCAAACAATCGACTGTTCTTTCTCTTTTAGACGAACTTGGCTATCGTTACATAGATGCCGACCATCATACTTCCATGAATCCTAAAACCACCAACCTTTTTGCCTGGCATCCTCAAGGCCCCCTTGATGAAACTACCATTCAAAAACTAATTATTTGATGAACCGATGACCAAAGTTCCTCTCAGTTTATTTGTTCCCTGTAAAAATGAAGAGGCCAATTTAGAGAGGTGCTTGCTGTCCGTACCCTGGGTAGATGAGATCTTTGTCGTAGATTCGCAGAGCACCGATCGTACCGCAAGCATTGCCGAAGAGCATGGAGCAAAGGTCGTGCAATTCGAATACAAGGGCGGATGGCCCAAGAAAAAAAACTGGGCCTTGGAAAACCTTCCCTTTTCCCATGAATGGGTCTTGATTCTCGATGCCGACGAGTGCCTGCCTCCCGAGGCAGAAGAGGAGGTTCGAAAAATTATCACCAACCCGGATGAGAAGCATGCAGGGTACTGGATAAACCGTAGGTACTTCTTTCTGGGCCAACCCTTGAAACATGCTTACTTCCCCAACTGGAACCTTCGGCTGTTTCGGCACAAACTGGGGAGGTACGAAAAAATTACCGATCTTTCCACCGATAGTGGAGATCACGAGATCCACGAACATGTGGTGGTGCAGGGAAGCACTGGTAAATTAACTTCAATCATGGATCACCATGCCTTTCCCACCATCGATAGCTTTGTGGAAAAGCACAACCGCTACTCCAATTGGGAAGCCATTGTCGAAAGCTCGGCAGAGGATGATGATACGGCCCTGCAACACGAGGCTGTGAAAGGGAAGCGAAGACTCAGGAGAATCTTCCGAAAACTCCCCTTTCGCCCCACCCTGCGTTTCCTCTATGTTTATTTGTGGCAGGGAGGAATCCTCGATGGATGGGCGGGCTATGTCTTTGCCCGCCTCCATGCCCAATACGAATTTTTATCGCTGTCTAAAGCCCGGGCAATTTCAAGAAGCCGAAAAGAGACGAGGTAATGTGCGGGCAGATTTGGATAACTTGTTTCCATCCGCATCCCGCATTAATTCGCAGTGATAAAAAGTTGGGCGAACCCAGCCTAAAGTATCAAATAGCAAGCACTGACGGGCACTGGAAACGAGCAAGTCCTCGCCGCGGACCACTTCGGTGATTTGCATCAGGTGATCATCGACCACGGTTGCCAGTTCATAGGCAGCCTCCCCATCCTTTCGCCAAACTAAGAAGTCGGATAAATCTTTTCCCACTAGGAAAGATTGTTCGGCTTTTTTTATGTCCGTAAATCCGACCTGATCTCCCCAGTTGGTCCGAAAGCGCCAGTTGCACTTCGCTGGGAAATCTTCTGGTAGTTTCTCGATATAATCTGGGCGAAAAGACTCGGGATAGAGATATTCCTTTCCGCTGGAATCTAAGATACCTGCGTCACTGATTTCCCGACGGGTTTTCAGGCATGGGTAAATACATCCCATCTCGAGCAGAGTTCGCAAAGCATTCAAGTAAAGCTCTGTCCTTCCACTCTGATTGTATGGGCCAAAGGGACCACCTTTGTCGGGCCCTTCATCCCAGTCCAAACCCATGCCCTGCATATCCTCGATGCATGCCTGGGCATATTCCTCGGTACAGCGGGCTGGATCGAGGTCATCCATTCGAAGAACGAGAGTACCTCCAACCGAACGGGCTCGATCCCAGGCGGTGCGAAAGGTGCGGACATGGCCTTGGTGAAGAAAACCGGACGGAGTGGGTGCCAATCGCCCACGGTATCCCTGCTTCGCTTTCTCCTCGCTCATTGGTAAAAACTAAGATTTAAATGAATTGGTCTATTAAAAGAAGAAGAAAGAAGCACACTGCCCTATTTCCCAATCAAAAGTATGAAGTTTAGTGAACTGGGATTAAGCCCAAAAATTTTACAAGCTATTGAAGAGCTTGGATATGAAACCCCCACCCCGATTCAGGAAAATGCGATCCCGCCCATTCTTGAAGGAAGAGACTTGGTTGGCTCTGCCCAGACCGGTACAGGCAAAACCGCGGCCTTTGCCCTGCCCTGCATTCATCGGTTGGGGAAGCATGGTGCCTGCCGGGCCCTCGCCCTTGCCCCCACCCGGGAGCTGGCCATTCAAATAGAAGAGAATTTCAATAAGTACGGAAAGTTTTTGGATCTACGCATGGCTCTGCTCTACGGGGGTGTGAAATACGGCAAACAGCTTGAACAACTGCAGAACGAACCGGATGTGATCGTGGCCACCCCTGGCCGATTGCTCGATCACCTAAGCCAGGGAAACCTGAGCCTGAAAAAAATCGAGATTCTTATTCTCGACGAGGTGGACCGTATGCTCGATATGGGCTTCATCGAGGACGTGACCAAGATCATCCAAAAGACTCCAAGATCAAGACAGACCCTCCTCTTTTCGGCTACTATACCGGATACCGTGAGGAGGCTTTCCGCATGGGCCCTGAATAACCCAGCAGAAGCAAAGATAGACATAAAGATATCGGCTGCAGATACAGTTAGCCATGCGTTATACCCCGTACCCGCTATCCAAAAGTTTGATCTTTTGATCGCTCTGCTCGAACAAATTAAATTCGATAATTTAATCATCTTCTTTCAAACCCGTAGAGGAACCGATAAAATTAGCCACTGGCTGACCGAGCACGGGCAGGATGTGCGCGTATTACATTCTGACCTAAAGCAGCGCGACCGCATGGGGGCCTTGGAAGACTTTAAGCAAGGAAAGGTAAAAATTCTTTGTGCCACGGATGTGGCATCCAGAGGGTTGGATATCTCCAATGTCACCCATGTGATCAACTACGATGTACCCCAGCACTCGGAGGACTATGTTCACCGAATTGGTCGTACGGGACGGGCACGCACCGAGGGCGAAGCTTTTACCCTGTGTAAACCAGAGGAACTTTCCCTGGTGGACTCGATCGAAAAACTGCTTGGTAATCCATTGCCAAGAAAAGTAGTGGAAGGCTTTGCTTATCGCAATGAACCCGAAAGTCTGGCTCCTACGGCCCCGGCAGTGTCCCGCAAACGAAACCGGGGGTTTGGCAGTCAATTAAGCTTTGGGGGAAGAAGGCGGCGCTAACGGACCCGAATGACTGGGGTGACCGGTCGGACGAGTTGGCTGGTTTTACGAATTGGTTTGGAAAGTACATCAGTGGTTGTCCCCACCACCGCTTTTACCGGAGTGGTGACTGCTTTGGTGGCCAAACCAATTGGTTTGGTAATCAGGCTCCCGCACCCACACAAGCACACAGTGGAAGCAATCAATAATAGGGAGACCAAAACATCCTTGCTCATGCATCTGACAAGTAGTAATCAGCAAGCCTTCGCAATCTAAATCCATATTTATTTCTCCTAGGTCAAAATTCATATCCTGCAAATTTTCTGATTCAAATGTCTGAAAGTTCCTCATTCATCTACTTACTGCCCATACTAGCCGCCTTGATTGGTTGGATTACCAACTACCTCGCGATCAAGATGTTATTTCACCCCCATCAACCCAAAAAGATTTTGGCCCTTACTTTTCAGGGTGTATTTCCCAAAAGACAGGCACAGATTGCAGAGAAGTTGGGCGATTTAGTGGCCAATGAATTGTTTTCAATGAAGGATGTTGCCCAGAAAATTGAAGACTTATCCACCCAACCAGAGGCCCTGGAAGAAGTAGGGAAAAGAATTGAACAAACAATACGGGGAAAACTCATATCCGCCTTTCCCATGCTCTCGATGTTTTTGAGCGATGAAATGATTGAGAAAGTAACCAGCCTATTTAAAGGGGAACTGGAAGATTTCTTGCGGGTATCTGCTCAGGGACTTGCGGTAAAAATGGAAGAGTCTGTGGATATCCAAGCCTTGGTGCGGGAAAAGGTGCAGGCATTCTCCTCCAATAAAATAGAAGAATTGCTCCTTGGATTTATGGAAGAGGAGTTTCGGTTTATTGAAAAAATAGGAGCCGTCCTTGGGTTTTTGATTGGGTGTATCCAGGTATTTCTTGTTACTGCATTTTGAGCCTAAGGAGAGCTTTTACGGGTTGCCAACGATGATGTGGGATTCCAAATTTATTGACTGATGAATAACCTGAGTATTCTTGTTTCCCAATTATGGGAAGGTGCCTATCAATTTTGGACCACCCCGTCTGCTCAGATTCAAGCGGGTGTCTTGCTTCTTTCGATCTTTCTTTCCTTCCTTTTCGCCAAACGCACCAAGCCCAAGATCTTAAAATTTACTTTGGACCCGACCCGTCCGGCATGGATTGAAAGAACGGCTCGCATTGTTGCCCAGCTTCTGCTTCCCCTCTTTCTGCTTCTTTTCTCTTTGCTCGCCCGTGGGCTATTAACCCGCTTTGAGTTTGCGTCGGTGGATTTGCTCAACCCATTCGTTCATGCCACCACCGCATGGCTAATTTACCGATTGGTTGCCGGGCTGACCCATAACCAGTTCTGGCTCAGGCTGGCTGCTGTGCTCGCATTTGGAATCGCCGCCCTGCAGAGCTTTGGCTTGCTCGAACCCACTTTTGAGTTTCTTGGTTCCCTGTCTTTTGCGGTGGGTAAGAGCACACTATCTGTGCTCGATTTGGTAAATGGAATTTTCATTCTCCTCTTCCTTCTATGGATGAGCTCCCTCTTGGGCAGTGCCGGGGAATCTCGAATCCGTCAATTGCCGAACCTGCCTCCTTCCCTGCAGGTGTTACTCGCCAAGGTGGTGCGGGTATTTTTAATTTTCATCAGTTTTCTGGTAGCGATGTCCACGATCGGACTGGATCTGTCTTCCTTTGCCCTTCTCGGTGGTGCCATTGGTGTGGGGATTGGATTTGGTCTGCAAAAGGTTGTCTCCAATCTGGTGAGCGGGCTGATCCTTCTTCTGGACCGATCGATCAAGCCAGGAGACGTGATCGAGATCGACAACACCTACGGCTGGATCAACTCCTTGCGGGCTCGCTATGCTTCAATCATTACCCGCGACGGCAAGGAACATCTCATCCCCAACGAAGACCTGATCACCAACCGGGTGGTTAACTGGTCTTTCAGTGACAAAAATATCCGCGTACGGGTGCCGGTGGGGATTTCTTACGACTCCGATCCACGCAAAGCGATGGAGCTTTGTGTGGAGGCTGCACGCTCATCCGGCCGGGTGCTCAACGATCCAGAACCGCGCTGCCTCCTTACCGGCTTTGGGGATAATTCCGTAAATTTAGAATTGAGATTCTGGATCAATGATCCATCCAACGGGGTAGGCAATGCCAGGAGCGAGGTTTTGCTCAGCATTTGGGATAAATTTAAAGAGGCCGGAATATCTATTCCTTTTCCACAGAGAGATCTACATCTGCGATCCTGGCCGGAAGGGTTTTCTAAAACTCTGGAAAAGTAGACTACGCCATTTGCTCAAGGCATAGAATGGGCACCTTCCAGCCTGCCTTCCAAGCTTGCCAATATGCGGGGTTAGGTATTTATTTAACCCCTTTGTCATGACAAACTTAAGTTTCGATTCCGTATCTTTTATTCATGCGCTGGCGATGGCACCTTCAGGCGACCCTTCCGCACCCGGAGGTGGACTGATGGGCTTTTTGCCCATGATTTTGATTTTTGTAGCCTTCTGGTTTCTCCTGATCGCTCCCCAGAGAAAAAAGCAAAAAGAACACGACAAAATGATTAAAGCCTTGGAGAAAGGTGCCAAGGTCAAGACCGTTGGTGGAATGTTTGGAACCGTCACCGGTGTAAAGGACGATCGTTTTGTGATCCGAATCGCGGAGAATGTAAAAGTAGAGGTCGCGAAGGAAGCAATCTCTGCCAAGTTTGACTAACCCAGCTTTTCCTCCGCAGGTTTTCTGCACCCGAGCATTTTCCCAAAACAGCCCAAAATAGGATGAACCGATCAAACTCTTGGAAATTAATCTTCACCGCATTGCTGACGGCAATCAGTATCTCCTTAATTCTGCCCTTTGAGGATCAGGAACTTGGGGACTATGCCCTGTCTCAGGTAACATCAGATGCCAATGCATCTGATCATGCGGGTCACGAAAAGTTTTCTGAAGTTATTGATAACCTTCGCCTGCAGCTCCCCAGTGATCAACCCATTGATTACGCGGCTTTACGGGATTATGGTAAACGGAACCGCTTGGACTTCTCCGCTTATTTTGACCCACCGCAGGGAGTCCTAGGTACAGTAGGATCCCGCATCATGCCAATGTTGGTTAATCCGGGTATCCGTTCCTCCCATATCAAGGACAGGGATAAGAGAAATGATTTAGTGTTACGGACCTTGCTCAAAAAGTCTCAGGCTGCGATTAAGCGAGGTCTCGACCTTCGTGGGGGCATTGCTTTCACGATGGAAGCGACTGACTTAAATGTGAGTGTGGACTTAGACCAAGCATCCGGTGCCTCACCGATGGACAAAGTGGTCGAGATCATGAGCGAACGCCTGAATGCCTTTGGGGTCGCAGAAACAGTGGTTCGTAAAAAAGGAGACCGTGCCATTGAAGTACAAATCCCAGACCTAACCACCAAGCAGGACCCTGGTATCATTAATGAATTACAAAAACCAGCGAAGCTCGAATTTCGTATTGTTAATACCAACAGCGAAGCCCCCGTGCCTGTACAGGAAGGCGAAGAGTGGACCGATGAAGAAGGGATTCCGTATGTCGCACTTTTACGCAGCGATGCCCAACCCAATGAACGCCCAATTTGGGTAAGACGCCTATGGTCTGCAGATGGTGAAATTATCGCAGAAGCATACCCCAGGCAGGATCAAATGGGAGGATGGGAAGTTGGGTTGGACTTTACACCAGAAGGAGGAAAAGCCTTTGGTGACCTTACAGGAAGAATCGCAGAAATGGCCGACCTCACAACGGGTATGCCTGGCCGCTTGGCCATTGTATTGGATGGTCAACTTGAGAGTGCCCCATCCGTGAAAGAACGTATTGGTGGCGGCAGTGCGGTGATTACCGGAAACTTTAGCTTCCGAGAAGCCAAGATGCTCTCCGATATTTTGAACAACCCGCTCAAAGTTTCCCTTACCATTGGAGAGCAATATGAAGTATCCCCCACCCTCGCCGCCGGTGCACTTTCGAGCAGCCTCAATGCCTGTCTCTTGGGTGCGGTTCTGGTAATCGCATTTATGATTGTCTGGTACAAGGCAGGCGGCTTCATTGCGGTGCTTTCCGTAGGCTTGAATGTCTTGCTCGTCATCGCGACCCTATCAGGAATCTTTCAGGCTACTTTTACTCTCCCAGGTATGGCTGCCCTGGTTTTAACCATTGGTATGGCCGTGGATGCCAACATCCTAATTTTTGAGAGAATCCGCGAAGAATTAAGATCCGGTAAAAGTACCGAAAATGCTTTGGAGGGTGGTTATGCAAAAGCATTTTCCACCATCATTGATGCGAATCTGACCACCCTGATCACCGCATCCATTTTAATATGGCTCGGGACGGGTCCGGTTAAGGGATTTGGTATCACCCTGGCAATTGGTATTGCGACCTCTGTATTCTGTGCACTTTTTGTCAGCCGGTTGTTCCTCACCCTCCTTGTAAAATCTGGGGTACAAAACTTAATCAGCCTGCAAAAAATCGAGAAATCGGAACCCAAAAGTTCGATTGATTTTCTCAGGTACCGCAAAGTGGCTTTTCTTGTTTCCTGGATCGTGGTCGCGATCGGTATCTTCTCTGTTTACTCCAAAAAAGATACCATTCTGGGGATTGATTTTCGTGGGGGGGAGGAATTGGTGGCTGGATTTAGCGAAACCATTGATGCCGGTGCATTAGAACAATCTTTGCAAACCAACCCTGCACTTGGAGAAGTCCAGCATGTATACCGTTCAGAGGTTGGGTCAGGGGAAGGTGCGAGTCGCTTGGTTTTACAGACGGAAGAAGGTAAATCCCGTGAGGCCCTTGCCCACCTGCAAAAGAATTTCCCGGATGCTACTTTGGTCGAGGAAGGTTTGAGCAACATTGGCGGATCGGTAAGCGATCAGATCAAAAGTGATGCGATCCTCTCGGTCTCCGTGGCCCTGCTTGGTATATTACTTTATGTCGCTCTCCGTTTTGAAATGGGATATGCGATTGGTGCAGTCGTGGCAACCATCCACGATATTTTAATGACGGTCGGATTGTTTGTCCTGATTGGGCACCTGACCGATGGAGCGATCTGCTCGGGCCAGTTTACTGCCCCCATGCTCGCATCTATTTTAATGATCGTGGGTTACTCCATCAACGACACCATTGTTGTTTTTGACCGGATCCGGGAGGAACTGGAACTCAACCCGGTAACCAATCTGCGAAAGATCGTAGTTCTGGCAATCAACCGGGTACTCTCCCGATCCATTCTAACCAGCTTTACCACCCTGCTGGCCGCAACCTCATTGTGGATCTTTGGTGCCGGGATTATCAACGACTTCGCTTTTGTATTTGTCATTGGTATTTTGACTGGAACTTTTTCCTCTATCTTTATCGCAAGTCCAATTTTCTACTTTTGGCACCGCGGCGACCGCAAGCATGTGGAAGATGGGGAGTTGTTGCCCAAGTACGACTGGCAGACATCGAAATAGCCTTGCTACCCAGAATCATTTTCTAGCACCAGCTCGGTGGGGATGCAGTGGATCGAGCAACAAGCGGAGCAATCATCCGTTGCCCGACTCCAAAATGAATTGGGTATCTCCCCTTTATTGGCGAGACTCCTCGTACAAAAAGGGTTTGCAGATTCCAGGGAAGCCCAAGCCTTTCTCAAGCCTAAGTTAAAGGATTTGGATGATCCATTTGCGATCCAGCATATGGATCTGGCTATATCAAAAATACTGAATACCCGGGACAATCAACAGTCTGTTTTATTACTTGGGGATTACGATGTGGATGGGATCAGTTCCACTGTAATGACCAAGCAGGCCCTGGAATCAATTGGATTGGTGGTAGAAACCATTATTCCCAAAAGATTGAGCGAGGGGTATGGGTTGACCCAAGAAGCATTGGAACGCGGCCTAAGTAAAGGAAAGTTTGGCTTGGTCATCGCACTTGATTGTGGAACCAACTCGATTGCGGAAGCCAATTATCTTCACAGCCTGGGAATTGATCTGATTGTGGTTGATCATCACCAGCAAAAAGGCGGTTCCTTACCCAAAGCGATCCTTATCAACCCGCACATAGCTCCGGACCAAGGAGAACCTTGGCGGCATCTGTGCACCGCTGGACTCTGTTTTAAACTGATTCATGCTCTGTACAAGCGGGTGAGAGAAATGGAGGCTCCAGGTTCCGAAGAGTTAACCCCGAGGGATTTTCTACCTCTTTGTGCAATTGGAACCCTCGCCGACTTGGTTCCCTTACAGGGAGAGAGCCGAATCTTATCTCGTTTTGGAATGATGCGCCTTTTTATGGATGCCTCCCCTGGACTACTCGCTCTCCTGAAAGAGTGTGGACTGGAAGAATCTATCGAACCAGAAACTGAGGATATTACTTTCAAATTAGCCCCTAGAGTGAATGCATGTGGCCGGTTAAATGAGCCTGAAACCGCAGTATCCTTACTCCTTGAAAAACACCCCGACAGGTGCCGATCCTTGGCTCAAAAACTAACTCAATTTAATGAGGAAAGAAAGGGGATTGAAGCCCAACTCACCATCGATGCCCTCGCCCAGGCTGAAGAGAATTTCAGTGATTCTCCCGCGGTTATTGTCACCGGGGATGGAGATGGTTGGCACCCGGGGGTCGTCGGGATTGTTGCCGGGAAACTCGCCAATTCGCTCAATAAACCATGCCTGGTATTAGCCCGCGGAGAAGGAGACGAATACTGTGGTTCTGGACGGAGCATACCTGGGATAAACCTGGTGGAAATCCTCTCCCAATGCCAGGACAGATTAACCCATTGGGGGGGCCACCCTGTGGCGGTTGGACTGGGACTTAAGGAAAGTGAACGCGAATCGTTTATCGCTGAATTTATCGAGGCAGTTGAAAATTGCACAGGTTCTACCCCAGAAGAATCCTCCCTGAGTGTGGATGCATTTATCGACCCCGATGTGTTAAGATATGAGTTATTGGATGAAATCAATTCCCTAGGTCCGTTTGGACAGGGTAATGAAGAACCTCTTCTTGGAATCAAAGAAATTGTGCTCGATTCTCCACCCAGACCCATTGGCAATGGAGAACACTTCCAGTTCTCCATTCGAAATGGATCGGGTTACATCCGTGGTGTAGCCTGGCGGATGGGAGACCGCACACCACAGGTTGGCCAAAAAATAGATCTTCTCTTTAAGCTAAGAAAAAACTTTTGGAACGGAAGAAGTTCTCTTCAACTTGTGCTTGAGGACTGGAAGCCCAGTTAGCTCCCCTACCCCAAAGGACTTGAATAAATCAAGGATTGATCCGTTCTTCCAAATAAGCAACTGCTTCGTCCATCGACATTCTTTGCTGCTCGGTGGTATCCCGGTCCCGCAAGGTAATGGATCCATCGCCTTCCAGGGTATCGAAATCCACGGTTAGAGCAAAGGGAACCCCAGCTTCATCTGCCCGACGGTAACGGCGACCAATCGCACCCGATTGATCGTAAGTCACATTCCACTTGCGTTGAAGGCGCTGGTAAAGCCCCTGTGCTTTTTCCACCAATTCAGGCTTATTTTTAACCAATGGGAAAACAGCTGCCTTAAGAGGGGCAACCCTGGGGTGAAATTTCATCACCGTTCGTTTCTCCCCATCGACCTCGTCGATGTGGTAAGCTGCACAGAGAACAGCAAGAAAAGTACGGTCCACTCCGAGGCTTGGTTCAATCACATGGGGTAAATACCGTTGCTTACTCCCCTCGTCAAAATACTCCAAGCTCTTGCCTGAATGTTCCTGGTGTTGGGTGAGATCAAAATTCCCCCGAGCCGCAATTCCCTCGAGCTCATGTTCGCCAAAGGGAAATTTGAAGGTGATATCTGTACATGCCTGAGCATAGTGAGCTAATTTATGCTGAGGATGGACTTCCTCTCCGAGCATATCCGAAGTAAGGCCAATCGACTCAAACCAATTCTTTCGTGCGTCGATCCATTCGCGGTGATATTTCGGCCAATGCTCATCCCCGGGTGGGATAAAATATTCGATTTCCATCTGCTCAAACTCCCGGGATCGAAAGATGAAATTCCGTGGAGTGATCTCATTCCGAAAAGCTTTACCAATCTGTGCGATTCCGAAAGGAACTTTGACCCGGCCAGTATCGACAATGTTTTTGAAATTGGCAAAAATCCCCTGGGCCGTTTCCGGGCGTAAATAACACTTGGAAGATCCATCCCGCAAGGCCCCGACATGAGTCTCGAACATCATATTAAACTCCCGGGGAGGCGTTAAAGATCCGGGCTTGCCGGTGGCAGGAGAAGGCACAAGTTGCTGCTCCTCCGCACTCAGTTCATCGTAAGGTTGCAATTTTAAAGCATCGAGGTTGCCCTGCTTGGCCACTTTCCTTTTGAGGGATTCTGCTTGCTTGGCCGCTTCCTCCTCCATCGATTCAGATTCGAGTAAGGAAACCCAACCGATCGACTCGCCATCTACAGTGACCTCTGCTGCGAAAAGCTGATCCGCCCGGTAGCGCATCTTCGATTCTTTGCAGTCGACCATGGGGTCAGTAAATCCATCCACATGTCCGGAAGCTTGCCAGATTCTTGGGTTCATAATGATGCTGGAATCAAGCCCAACCATATCATCCCTGCGGCGAACCATGTCTTCCCACCATGCATCTTTGATATTTTTGCGCAATTCCACTCCCAGTGGACCGTAATCAAAAAAACCGTTTAAACCTCCATAAATTTCGGAGGATTGAAAAACGAAACCGCGACGTTTAGACAAAGAAATAATTTCCTCGATTAAGCTATTTTCCTTACTCATAAAAAGTATTAGCTTTTACTATTCATCCCATCAATGGACAATCTTTTAACCTTCCGTTATTCCTACAAAGTTCAGGTTGACTCCTAAGGAGTAAGAATTTTGAATTCAATTTCGATGGGAATTTCAAAAAACAAGCTAACCACCCGAGTGATCGCTCTGGGTCTTCTGACCACGGTCACTCTGCTCAGTAGTTGTAGCTTGAACCCCAAAAGGTATTTTTCAAAACAGATGAATTTGGGAGGGGTTATTACCCGCGAACCATCCTCTTACACGCCAGTTGAAACCGGAACATTTCGGGTAAGTTCTGATGAATTGGTAAACCGTAGGCACCACAAAGGAGGTAAAACAAGTTTCCTTTGGGGATTGTTTACTTACACAGACTATTGATCTGATGGTCTAGGCCCTATTTGAGGGATTTATTTCCCTAATTTCTATTAATAATTAGAATAATTCCATTTCTAACTTGAGAATATCCATGTATTGTTTAGTTTGGAACTTTGCATGGCTTTTTCCCTCTCCCCATCCTCCAAAAAAACATTCGCACATTCTCTTCGCGAAAAAGGTCTACGCCCGACCAAGCAGCGTGCCTGTGTTTATGAAGTTATCTTGGATAAAAGAGACCATCCTACGGCTGATGATATTTTTGACCGGGTTAAAAAGCATCTGCCGGGTACTTCTTTTGCCACCGTTTATAATTGCTTAGAGACTTTGGTCGGATGTGGCCTGGTTCGTCAGGTTAATATGGATCGCTCCCCTACCCGTTACTGTCCGAACCTTACGCCGCATGCACATTTTAAGTGCACGGATACTGGGCAGATTTTTGATGTTCAAATCGACCAGGAAACGCTCTCCAAAATGCATGCACTCATCCCCAAAGGCTTTTTGGCTGAAAACATCGATCTGTGCTTCTCCGGAAAAGGAGACTCCTCTACCCAGTAACTGATTCCGTAAAACTTTTTAAATTGTGAACTCCTTAAAAATTGAAAACCTACAAGCCTCGATCGAGGATAAAGCGATTTTGCATGGTCTCTCCTTGGAAATACCCAAGGGTGAAGTGCATGCAATCATGGGCCCAAACGGAAGTGGTAAAAGTACCCTAGCGAAAGTCCTTTCCGGACACCCTGACTACGAAGTCCATGGCGGGTCTGTTACCCTCGACGATGAAAACATACTTGGATTGGAGCCTGATGAAATCTCCAGACTAGGATTATTCCTCGCTTTTCAATACCCCATGGAGGTTCCTGGCGTAACCATTGCAAACTTTATCCGGGCAGCTCGAAATGCACGCCTACCTGAAGGTGAAAAAGTAAAAGCAGTCGATTTTTACAAAGAACTCTATGAACACATGGATGATTTGGGGATGGATCGAAAATTTACCTCCCGCTCCTTAAACGATGGATTTTCCGGTGGCGAAAAGAAGCGCTGCGAAATTCTGCAGATGTCTATGCTCTCTCCAAAGTACTGTATTCTCGATGAGACGGACAGTGGCTTGGATATTGATGCACTGCGAGTGGTTTCAGAAGGGGTCAACCGGATGCGCAATCCAGACCGTGGCATACTTGTTATCACCCACTACCAACGCTTGCTTGAATACATCGTGCCAGACTATGTGCATGTCATGTCTGAGGGTAAAATCGTGCGTACTGGAGGAAAAGAACTGGCTCTCGAACTGGAAGAGCGCGGATACGACTGGATCAAACAAGAAGCTGTTGCTTAAAAACACCCCACCCCACTTTTCATGATTAGTCCATCCCAAGTAGAAGTAGACCGCGAAAAAGGAAATTTTCATTACGATACCGATTATTCATTTGATGCCGGTGTTGGTCTTTCTGAAGATGTTATCCGCTACATATCTGAAGTTAAAAAAGAGGATCCATGGGTGCTCGATTTCAGGCTAAAAGCTCTCAAAACCTTCGAAAAAAAACCGATGCCCACACACTGGGCAACGGAAGACCTAAAAAATATCAACTTTGATGTAATTCGCTACTACCTGGCTAAAGGACAAAAACCCAGCCGAACCTGGGATGAAGTGCCTGACGATATAAAAAATACTTTTGAAAGGTTGGGCATTCCCGAGCAGGAAAGAAAGTTTCTTGCGGGTGTGGAAGCTCAGTTCGATAGCGAGGCAGCCTATTCCCGCATGAAAGAAGACCTCGAAAAGGAAGGGGTTATTTTCGTTGGATCCACTGAGGGTTTAAAAGAACACCCTGAGATATTCAAAAAGTGGTTTGGCAAAGTAATCCCCACCTCGGACAACAAATTTTCAGCCCTGAATAGTGCAGTTTTCTCGGGAGGAAGTTTTATTTACATTCCACCAGGGGTAAAATTGGCCCAACCATTGCAGGCATATTTCCGGATCAATGCAGAAAATTTCGGTCAATTTGAGCGTACCTTAATTATAGCAGATGAGGGCTCGGAAGTCATGTACATGGAAGGGTGTACGGCTCCAAAGTTTGAAACCTCTACCCTGCATAGTGCCGTGGTTGAGTTGGTCGCTTTGAAAGGAGCTAAAATCCAATATGTGACTGTTCAAAATTGGTCCAACAATGTTTTTAATTTAGTGACCAAGAGGGCCTTGGCAGAAGAAGAAGCGGAGGTGCGATGGATTGATTGTAATATAGGCTCCCGGTTAACCATGAAGTACCCGGGGGTAATTTTACGGGGCCGAAAAGCACGCGGAGAAGTGGTCTCCATTGCTTTAGCGAACGATGGCCAGCATCAGGACACAGGTGCGAAAATGGTGCATGCGGCCGATGAAACCTCCAGTAATGTGATCTCCAAATCCATTTCGATTGGCGAAGGCAGGGCCTCCTACCGTGGCTTGGTGCAAATGCCGGGTCACTTAAAGGGATGTAAAAATAACACAGAGTGTGACGCCCTCCTGATCAATAATAACAGCCAAACCGACACCTATCCAGCCATCACTGTGCAAGGGGATGCCAACTCGGTGCAGCATGAGGCCAGTGTATCCAAAGTAAGTGCTGAACAGATTTTTTACATGCAACAGCGGGGTTTGGGGGAAGCTGAAGCGATGAGCCTTTGTGTGAATGGATTTGTCAATGATTTGATTCGGGAGTTCCCCATGGAATACAGCGTTGAGTTAAAAAGATTAATCGATTTGGAGATGGAAGGCTCCGTCGGATAAGCCCCTATGAGCCTAGAAACCATTTCACCCTCTTCGATGGATACTTTTTCGTTATCACAACCGCATACCTTTAACGAGTTTGCCGAAAGCAGGTCGTGGGAACCTGGGTGGCTTGCCGACTACCGGCAAGATTGCTGGGAAAAGTTTTCTGGCCTGCCCGAACGAATTTTGAAAGACGAAAGGTGGCGTTTCTCTCCGCGTGCCCGTTTTGGGATCGACCAAATTTCCGCCTTGGCCCATCCCAAAGAGTCACTCACCCTTATTGGTTCGTCCATCACTGAAGGACTATCCGTTGATCTATTCGATCAACTGATCCTTGATGAACCACATGCTCTTACTCTGCTCACCAAACTACTGGGGCCAGATTTAGGAGCGGATGATTATTCATACCTCACAGGTGCATTCGCTCAAACGGGCTTTTTATTGCGTGCCAAGAAAGGCACCGTAGCAAGCAAACCCATAATCATTGAACACCAGGAACCGGAAAGCGGGCAAATTGCTTTTCATCACAACCTGATTGAACTGGAAGCAAATGCAGAAGTAACCGTAATCGAAAGGTTTGTGGGCCAAACGGATACACCTGGAGGATTCATTTCCAATCTGCTCAAGGTTCAATTAGGGGAAGGAGCCAGACTGAATCGAATTGTGATTCAGGAGTGCTCAGCGAAAGCCACCATTGTTCAGATGGAAAACTTCAACATCGGAAAGAATGCTTATTTAAACACATCGAATCTCCATTTAGGAGGGGCTCAGTCCAGGATTGAATCCAAGGGGGTGTTAAAAGAGCCCGGAGCTCATTTTGAATATGGATCTGTTTTTCTTGGAAATGATGAGCAACTTTTTGATCAAAGAACCATTCAAGTACATGAGGCCCCTCATTGCACGAGTAACCTCCTTTGCAAAAATGCTCTTCGCAAGGAAGCCAAGTCCATTTTTTCCGGTTTGATTAAGGTGGATAAGCAAGCCCAGCATACAGATGCATATCAAACCAACCGCAACCTGTTATTAAGTTCGGAAGCAGAAGCTGACTCCCTGCCCGGTCTGGAAATTTTAGCCAATGAGGTAAAGTGTAGTCATGGTGCCACCACCAGTAGAATAGATCCACAAGAACTCTTCTATCTTCACAGCCGGGGAATCCCAAAAGTGGAAGCTGAAAAACTGATTGCCATTGGATTCCTCAGCGAATCTTTGCTCAACATCGATGATGAAGAGACCCGCGAAACAACTTTAAATGCTCTGGCGGATGCGTTTACCTCTTAATTTCATTCCATGAGCCAACAAGAAGTCGAACTGAACCGGGATGTGGTCGCCACACTCATACCCCATGGTGAGGAATTCACTTTGGGAAGAGGTGAAAAAGTAACCATCACCCACAGATTGGGCGGAAATTTCACGGTTATGACCCTGCAGGGCATGTATCGGATTGCCGCAAGAGATGCAGATGCACTCGGAGAAGACCTGGAAGAAGCATCCAAGCTCCCTGCCGATGGCAATGCCAAGCCTGCAGGCGTGGATGAGATTAAAGAAAACCTCAAGACTGTCTTCGACCCGGAGATTCCGGTAAATGTGGTTGATTTGGGACTGATCTACCGGGTTGAAATTGAAGATACCGAAGAGCATGGTCGGGTGGCCTATGTAGACCTGACCCTCACGGCACCAGGATGTGGAATGGGACCAGTGATTGCGGATGATTGTAAGGGTAAAGTACTGGAACTACCCGGAATCGATCATGCCGAGGTTGAAATTGTCTGGGACCCACCCTGGACACAGGACATGATATCTGAAGAGGGTAAAATGGAACTGGGTTTGATTTAAATGGATCTGGAATTCACTCTGTTAAACTTTCAATAATCTAATTATGAAAATTGCTCTTGGTACCGATCACGCGGGTTTCGAATATAAAGAAGCCATCAAAAAACATCTGCAAGCCCTTGGTCATGAGGTACAAGACTTTGGTACATTTTCTAACGAATCCGTTGATTACCCGCTTTTTATCGGACCAGCTGCCGAAAGCGTGGCGGATGGCTTATGCGATCTCGGGATTGTTCTGGGTGGAAGTGGCAACGGTGAAGCTATGGCCGCAAACAAGGTGAAAGGGGTACGCTGTGCTCTTTGCTGGAGTGAGGAAACCGCAAAACTCGCCAAGGAGCATAACAATGCGAATGTGCTATCCATTGGCCAAAGGCAAATCTCTGAAGAGCTTGCTATTAAAATAGTCGATACCTGGTTAAACGCTGAATTCGAAGGGGGCAGGCATACCCGTAGAATCGAGATGCTCGACAAAAAACTCTAATTCGATATATCCATTCACTTTCATGAGCGAAGAAAAAGATCAAGATAAGGAAAAGAAATCCGGTTCGGTCGCTGAAGCGATCCAATCCAAATTTTTAGAAGACCGTAAAGTGTTCCTCTGGGGAGAGGTGAGTGATAAATCGGCTCGAGATATCACCGAAAAACTTCTTCATTTAGAAGCGACTGACCCTGGGAAAGAGATAACCTTTTACATCAACTCTCCCGGAGGTTCCATTACCGCAGGGATGGCTATCTTTGATACCATGCAACTGATCAGTTCACCCATTAAAGTGGTGGTGACAGGGATGGCTGCAAGCATGGGTTCCATACTTCTTTGTGGTGCATCCAAAGGGCTGAGGTACCTTTACCCACATTCACGTGTCCTGATTCACCAACCCTTGATCACTGGAAGAATGGTGGCTGCTGCGGTAGATATCAATATTCAGGCTCAGGAAATGGAGCGTTTACGCGAGGAGCTCAATACGATTCTCGCTCGGACATCTGGTCAACCTATGGAAAAAATCCAACAGGACACAGACCGCGATTTCTACCTCAACGCACAAGAAGCGATCGAATACGGTTTAGCGGATAAAATCATCGAAAAGATCTAAGTCCTTTTCGCCCCTATTAATCCATTTTTATTTTCCCCATTTCTGTAATGGGAAGAGCGTCCGTAATTTTCCATACTTTTGGATACATGTAATCTGGTATTTTAGATTTCGTATATCTTTTCAAATCTTCAAGGTTTGTACTTGTCGGGCAAATTAAAGCGGTTACAGACTCCCCCCATTTCTCATCGGGTTCTCCGTATACTAGGCATTGTTCAACCAAGCCACTTTTATAGAGGATACTTTCGACCCATTCGGGCTGTATTTTTTCTCCGCCCGAATTAATCACCCGATCGCTACGGCCCGTGATAACCAGCGAGTTATTCGAGTTGATATAGCCTAAATCTGGCATCGTTAGCCAGGAGTTGGTTTGAAAGTCCTGACTACCCCGGCTTAAGCACAGGCTGGAAGCTTGCACTTCGACCTTGCCTGTATCTTCATCCAGTTGAATGGAGGCATGGGAAAGAGCCTCCCCCACCCCATCCACCCCATCTAAAAACAAATCAGAACCAAGCAGGGTGACCATGCCCGCCGTCTCTGAAGATCCGTAACATGGGCAAATTGGTAGCATCAAAGAACGGCATCTTTGCACAAGATGAAAACTCATACCTGCGCCACCCACAAAAATACCCTTGGCCAATTTAAGGCAATCCACCGCGGGCTTGGACTTAATCAATTCATGCAATTGTGCAGGAACCAAGGATATCCACTTCCCTAAGAGAATGTCTCGATTTTCTTTTTTGGATAAATCTCGGTAATCACAAAAAACAATCTGCCCTTGGGTGGCCCATGCTCTTTCGATCTGCATCCACCCGCCCACATGCCACAAAGGAAGGCAGCAGACAGAGTCCAGAGGGGATGAACCTATGCGATCCACTAAACCAGATACAGCACACCCGATTGTTTGCTGGTTATGGGTAACCAGTTCAGGGTCCCCACTGGTTCCGCCTGAAAAAAATCCAAGGGTTGGGTAATCCGCATTCTCAGTCCTATCAACAGGGTTTTCCGGTTGAAAAACAACGGAACTTCCTTCGGATAGTATTTGGTGTGCTTTGTTTGCATAGGCGAAGAGAAAATCTCCTTTTGGGCTGCCCAGGCTTTGCCATGAGCAGCTTCTGCTTTTGTAGGGTGTGGTCATTTTCTCAATCTATTCCACAATCTATATAAGTCTGCAACGGACACAGATGGACTGGTAAGTGCCGCTTGGTGGTGGGAAGAAAACTCTTGTGCCTGATCGATCAAGCAGGTTCGATCCAATCCTGGAGAGAGACTGGAATAGGCAGAGAGGCGAATTAACGCCTCATACCCAAAGGGAGACTCAAAGCCGGTGGAAACTACTGCATGGTCTTTTCGGTGCTGGATCACTTGGACCATACCCTCCCAGTCATCATAAAAAGTGGGCTTAAACACCAAAAACAAATGAAGAGGAAGTTGGGAAATTATATGCATCGATTGCATCCGTAACAGAGCTTCATCAAGGGCTAGAGGAACTGGAGAGTCCTGAGAAAACTCGATGAGCCAATCTTCATCCTCTCTTGCTGTTGGTTGTTCGATAAATTGGATACATTCGTATGGATGGATCGCATCGATCCAACGCTTAAGGTCATCCCGTGAAAAACTTTCATTGGGATCGAGGCGCACCTTCACTCCTTCCCCCAATTGATCAAGCCATTTACAAATAACAGGAATTTCTTCTCTGGTAGTTAAGAGACCAATTTTTCTTTTAATGACTCCACTTATCTCTGGTTTTTCCTTCGACCAAATATGAGCCGTTTCTGGCAGGGTAGCTTCTGGCAAACAGGAACCCCAGATTCCTGATTGCAAGCAACTTAAAGCAGGCCCAAGAAGAGAGAACGACTGGATTTCACCACCCTTTTCGGACCATATTTTTGCCTCTGATATTGCCTGCTCTAGATTGAACTCCCCGAAACCTGGAAGGGGGGAGATTTCACCAAAAGATATCTGCCCACACTCATCAACCTGGTGCAAGACCAGTGCCTTCTTTTCCCGAATAAGCCCTCGGGAGGTGGCGAGAGGATGATGGAGGGTTTGGGATAAAAGGTGATAACTTCTGGTGGGTTTCATTAAATATCCTTGAGAATAAAAGCGGTTTAGATCATATAAAACATAGTCGATGGACAACAAAAGCACCAATCATGGATAACGAGTTATTCCTCGAAGCGAATGAGTTTTTCTCCCGTTCCTTACCGAACGGGCTGACTTTTGATGATGTATCCTTAGTCACACGCTACTCAGAGGTTCTTCCGGGTCAAGTTAAGTTGGATACCCAACTATGCGATTCGATCAGGTTAAGCTTACCCATGGTCTCTTCCGATATGGATACGGTGACCGAATCCGAAATGGCAATTGGTATGGCCCTGAATGGCGGACTGGGACTGATTCATTACAATATGTCCCAGCGTCAGCAGGTTAAGGAAGTCGCCCGGGTGAAACATCATGTCCATGGACTCATCCAGGACCCCATTTGTTTCTCGGCCGATCACTTCATTGGGGATGTATTAAAAACCATCGAGGAAAAAAACTTTCAGTTTCGCACATTCCCAATTGTGGACGAGGATGGAAAATTACTCGGTCTTCTTCCGGGCAGAGTCGTTAAAGAGCGCTATCGAGACCATAAAGTAACCGATGGGATGCTTGCGAGGGACAAAGTTTTTACGATTCGAGAATCAGAAGTGGGAGACGATCCCATCGTTACCGCGGATCATTTTTTTAGTAAACACATGGGGATCCACAAACTTTTAGTGGTCGATGATCAGGACCGGATGAGAGGTCTCTACACCCTAAGTGATATTGAGAGAATCATGGATGAATCAAGTGGACACTTAAAACCGTCCCGCGACTCCAAGTTTCGCTTACTTTGTGGAGCTGCAGTTTCCGTACCCCGTGATGATCAGGGCAATATTGAAAAAGACTCCTTAATTCAACATGTCGGAGAAATGGTAGACCACGGGCTCAACCTTGTGGCAGTATCCACTGCCCATGGGCATACCAAGGGAGTTGGGGATGCGATTCGTTTCCTCCGCGATGCATTTGGTGATCTTCCTATTATGGCAGGAAATGTGACCACCGGAGAAGGGGTTGAATTTCTGGGCGATGCGGGTGCCAATATTATTAAAATTGGTCAGGGTCCCGGTTCAATTTGCACCACCCGAATCGTTGCTGGTGTGGGAACTCCTCAAATGACCGCACTCTATGCATCTTCTAAATCAAAGAAAAAGGCGGGGGTAACGATTCTGGCAGATGGGGGAATCAATAAGTCTGGAGATATCGTTAAGGCTCTCACTCTAGCCGATGGGGTGATTTGCGGTGGTTTGCTCGCTGGTTGCCGGGAGGCACCCGGTGCAATTATCGAAATTGAAGGAAAGTACTATAAGCAGTACCGCGGGATGGGAAGCCTGGAAGCGATGCGGGATGGTTCCGCAGCCCGATACGGCCACAGCCAAAAAGATTTGCGAGGAAAAAGTGCCCCCGAAGGTATCGAAGCCCTTAAAGAGGTATCCGGATCTCTCCGGGAAGTATTGGTAAATTTAGCGGGAGGCGTTCGGGCCGGACTGGGTTATTTGGGTGCTCAAGATTTATCCGAACTTCAAAAAAATGCCCGATTTATTCGTGTGACACCCGCAGGTCAGCGTGAGTCTGCCCCGCATGATGTGGTGGAAATCAAACGAAGCGATTTAAACCGATCCTAATTTTTTCATTTGATGGCTACTTTGGAAAAAAATGTAGAACCCTCCCTAGTTTCTGTAATCGGGATAAGCATGGGGGATGAAGGCAAAGGCCGGGTTGTCCATGAAATCCTTGAGCATCAAAAAAGGGTATATAACGAACCCGCCGCTGGCGTAATGAAAGTCAATGGCGGAGCCAATGCCGGTCATACCGCAGCAGGCCTAAAACTGAATCTGCTCCCTTCTGGTGTAGGTGACCCTGCAGTGCCAACCCTTCTGATTGGATCAGGCGTGGTTGCAGACCCCCGGAAATTTCTCTGGGAAGCAAAACCTCTCGAAGCCAGAGGATTGCAGGTAATGAATCGGTTGCTGATCGATGAAAAGTGCCAAATGAGCGACCTGAGTCACCGTTTACTCGACCTGGCTTGGGAAAACTATCGGGTCCGTCAATTGGGTATGGAAAGCCGGGGATCGACCGGTCGTGGAATCAGCCCAGCTTATGGAGATGAAACCGGGCAATGGCAAATTTTCTACCAAAGCTTTCTCGAAGATAAAGATGAATTCATTCTTTCGATGAAACAACGATGCCAGCGGGCCGTGGACACAATTCGCTGGGTCTGCAAAGTAGACGAACCCACATGGTTTCAGTTTTTTGATATCCTGAGCACAGCGGAAAAGCGGGCCAACCAAGCATCCATTGAAGAGAATATTTTTCCGGAAGAAGAATTTGATTTTCAAAAATTCTTGGGCAATGAACCCTTTACCTTAGACATGGATGCACTGATTGATGTCTATTGGATGGCAGGAAAAGAACTGAAAAGCTGTATTGGGGATGGTCGTGATTTCCTTATTGATTCCGCTCAAAAAAAGAAACTCGTTGTCGCTGAATTTGGACAAGCGTACTGGCTCGATAAGAGGCATGGATTTACGCCTAATGTGACTGCATCTCACACCACAAGTGCAGAACTCTTTCATTCCGGAGGGATTCCTTTACAACCCCTCACTCAAATTGGATGTTGCAAGGCTTACGATACAAAGGTGGGCACCCATCACTTCTTAACCCAGATGGACCACCTCACGGATCCTTGGGGTAAAAAGTTGGCAAAATTAGAATTTGGCACATCCACGGGCCGGCAGCGGATGGTGGGCTGGTTTGATGCCGTCGAGAAAGGAAATGCTCTGAGATACGGAGGGTTTGATCAAATTGTGATCAATAAACTGGATGCCCTCACTCTGGATAGCACGGTTCCCTCTGAGCTTAAAATTTGCACAGCCTATGAACTTCCGGATGGTAACATTACCCGATCCGTACCCCGGAATGAATCGCTCCGTAAAACCTTGAAGCCCATTTATAAATGCATGCAAGGTTGGACTGAAGACCTCCGAGGGATTGCAAATTTTGAGGAACTTCCTGAACAAGCGAAGCAATACATATCTGAAATGTTCTCCAGTCTGATAGAGGTTGCATTTCCTAATGGATATGCCGAAATAAAATTACCCAAAATTCGATTTATAGGAATTGGACCCGATCCAGGAGAAATTATCTCAGACCTCCCCTCTCCTGAAGATCTTCTTTCCTACTCCCAAAGTGTTCAGCTTTCCGCGGTTTCGTGACCACAAGCCCACCCCGACTCGATGATTTTCGCCAAAGAATTTCGTGGCGTGATGTAGAAAATTCTCAGGATTTAAAGGATCTTTTAAAGGTTTGTATTCGGGAAGATCTTAATCCGCAAAAAGTCCGGCAAGCATGGGAACACGACCTGACCTCTGAGGTCTGTAATTTAGAAGGTAGTGGCACTGCCCAGCTGACCTGCCGAGAGCCTCTGATTCTATGTGGTGTTCAACTTGCAGACCTATTAATCGAAACATTTTCATGCGATCAGCTAAAGTTTCAGTCTCACTTGGAGGACGGGGCTAAGTGCGAGAAAGGTCAACCCATTGGAACTATTTCCGGTTCAATTAAGCAAATTTTGGCAATTGAGAGAACCTTGCTTAATTTCATCCAGCGTTTATCGGGTGTGGCTACCAGTTCGGCTCGATTTGTCTCCATTCTTGAGCCCTATGGAGTGGGTTTATTGGATACCAGGAAAACCACTCCCGGCCATCGTTTACTCGAAAAATATGCGACTTCATGCGGAGGTTCCTTCAATCATCGGATGGGTTTATTTGACCGAGTATTGATCAAGGATAACCACTTAGCTGCTGCGGGCGTGGATCATGGAGATTCTCTGATTAATTTTCTTAGAGAAGTCAAAAAACGAGCCAAAGAAAAATTGGTTGAAGTGGAAATCGACCACCTTTCGCAATTACTCCCCGCTATGGAAGGTGGCGTGGATGCCGTTTTATTGGATAACTTCACCCCCTCAGATGTAGCTCATGCGGTTGAAATGAGCGAAAATCAGATCATCCTCGAGGCCAGTGGAGGAATCAACCTGCAAAATATCTCAGAATACGCACAAGCCCGCCCACACTTCATCTCCTCAGGTGCTCCGGTGCACAATGCAAAATGGATTGATATCGGGCTAGACTGGATCAAGTAGTATGGCTAAATACCCAACTGGAAAAAAGAAGGCATTTTACCCAAAGGGCAAACAAAGCAGTCCAAGAAAGAAGCTGGATCCAAATCTTTATGTATTGAGTTCTTTACTGCAAGCATCTCCCCACTATGTCTCTGGGAATTACTTGGCAGATAGGCTCAAGATGTCGAGAGTCGGCGTTTGGGCTAGGGTAGACAAATTGCGCAAAGCTGGTCTCTCTATTGAGGCAAGCCAGAACCGTGGGTATCGATTGGCAGGTGAACCTGATATATTGGTTCGACCTCTCCTTGAGGCATGGCTTGATCATTGCAAGGTTGAGGTTCCATTTCATCTTCTGGAAACCACTGATAGTACAAATTCTGAAGCCGAACGGTTGCTCGCGTCTGGGCATGCGGCTCCCTTTGCAGTGTTGAGCCACACACAAAATACTGGACGCGGAAGACTCGGGAGAAAATGGCACAGCCCCAAAGGAGGCAACCTGTACCTTAGCATAGCACTTCAGCCCAATGTAGAACTGGTGAAATTTCGGAATTTTACCCTTTGGCAGGGAATTTCCATTGGTAAATTTCTTAAAAACCATACCGGAATTGAGCATCTGCAGGTTAAATGGCCCAACGATTTAATTTGTGAAAACAAAAAATTGGGAGGTATGCTTACAGAAGCCTCAATTGACTGTGATCAGGTAAGATCCATCGTTTTTGGGATTGGGCTGAATATCAACTCCTCTCCATCCCAATTTCCCGATGAGATCAAAAACAAATCCACATCCCTGAAAGAGCTAAGCCAGGCAAACTGGAGAATGCACGAACTCGCGGCCAAAATCATTAAAGTGTGCCTGACAGCCAGTGAGGAATGTTTTGAGGGGGTTGCAGATAAGAGACTTTTTCAGGAATGGGCAGGCATGGATTTTCTCGCTGGCAAAAAAGTGAAAATAGAAAACGGGAAGGAATCGTTTCAGGGAAAAGCAAATGGAATAGATGAAAGTGGCGGGCTTTTGATCAAACTCAAAAATGGGAAAGAAAAGGTCGTGCACGCTGGAGATGTAATCCTTCTTCTATGAGTAGAATGGATATAGTTCCTCCCATTCTCTGCCTTGATATTGGAAATACCACCTGCCGGAGTGGAATTTGGTTAGATGGAAAAATCTCTCAGCAGCAAACTGTTTCAACCAAGGAATTTAAAAAAAACCTACCCGATTGGTTGGTTGCATGGAAAAACATTAAACAAATTGCATTTTGTTCTGTGGTACCAGAAGCAGAGGAACTTCTTATGCTCCATCTGGAGTCCGATAACCACGAAACCTTCCGATTAACTGCACTGAATCAATCTGGTCTTCCCGTACAATATCCTAAGGCCGAAGAAATTGGCTCGGATCGAATTGCAAACTCCTATGCCGTTTACCAAAAATATAAACTGCCTGCTGTGGTGATAGATTTGGGCACCGCAACGACATTTGATGTGGTTACAAAATCGGGTGGTTATAGAGGGGGTGTTATCTTACCGGGCCCACAAGGCATGCTTGATTATTTGGGCAGCAAAACAGCACTTCTGCCCAAAATCGACCTTGCAACAGCTTCCCGCAATTGCAGGGTGATTGGACAAGATACCCGAACTGCACTGATGAGTGGGATTCTACATGGATATCTTCCGATGCTCCATGGGATCCTGGAAGCAATCAAAGTGGAATTGGGAAACGAAGGTGAAACCATTCAATCTGTTATACAAACGGGTGGAGAATCAAAAAATTTCCTGATGGATGGGGCCATAATCGATTCAACCCTTACACTAGATGGACTTGCCCTCGCCTGCGTTGCGGACCAAGCTAATCGGTAATTCCCATGAGTGCTGAAGCCAAGCCATTCCCCATCGTAGATGTTATAAACTTGCGAAAGAGATATGGTTTAGTGCAAGCACTCAAGGGCATCAGTTTCTCTATTGGCAAAGGAGAAATTGTCGGCTTCCTCGGCCCCAATGGTGCTGGGAAAAGCACCACCCTACGCATTCTTTCTGGTCTCATACCTGCAGACTCAGGAGAAGCCAAGGTATGCGGAGTCGACCTCGCAGAAGAAGAAGGAGAGGTACGCAAACACATTGGATTCCTAGCCGAAAACAACCCACTGCCTGAAGACCTTCGAGTGATTGAATACCTTAAGTTTCGTGCAAACTTAAAAGGATTGGAGGGTAGCAGAAAGAGAGAAAGAATTCGAATGGTGCTTGATACCTGCGACCTTGAGAGACGGGTGTCAGAAAGAAAAATTGGCAACCTATCCAAGGGGTACCGTCAAAGGGTTGGAATTGCAGATGCTTTACTTGCTGAACCGAGACTCGTAATTCTGGATGAGCCCACCATTGGCCTAGATCCGAGGCAGTCTGCAATTACCAGAAAGATGATGGAACGATTAAGGGGTGAGGTGTCTTTCCTTTTATCCAGCCACATACTTTCGGAAGTTGAAGCATGTTGTGACCGCATGATCATTCTTAGTCACGGGCAGATTGTTGCTGAAGGAACGATGAATGAGTTGCAAAATATGTTTATCAACAAAACGATTTTTGAAATCGTTTCTCCCAATACAAGGATTGAGCTACATCGGGTGATTCGTCAGATCGACCCATCTTGCGAACTACTCTCAGATGATCCAGTTGAAGTTTCCCGAAAGAACCGGTTTACATTTTCCACGACTCTAGGAGAAGAAAAAGCAGAGGAGATTTTAAGAGAATTGATCAAAGACGAACAGCTGAGCATCTCGGAGTTCCAAATCTCAAGACCAGACCTTGAGACGATTTTTTTACGGGCGACAAAAAAGAATTGGGAAGAGCATGACTATCTGGGCCGTAAAAAGAAAATGAACCTGCAAGCAACTCAGGTTGGCTAGCCTTGGATTGGGTATGAATGGTTACTGGCACATTCTAAGGCATGAACTCTTTAGCCTGTTCATTTCTCCGTCCACCTATGTGGCTAGTTTTTATTTTTTGTCTCTTCTTGGAATTGGGTTTCGTTTTTTTATCCAAGGATTTGCTCAAACGGATTGGATTTTGCCTCCTCTCTCCTCGCTGATTGTGGGCTTAACTTTTGGCTCACCAGCTTTGGTGCCTTTTTTGACTATGCGTTCTTTTGCTGAAGAAAGAAGGCTTGGCACTTTAGAGACTCTGATGTCCGCTCCCGTTGGCTCATTTGGCTTGGTATTAGGCAAATGGATGGCTTCGCTTCTGTTCTTCCTGCTTATCTCTTTATTGGCCCTGTGCTTTCCGCTTCTTCTTTGGTATGCCTTTCCATCTCAGGCGATCAACTTGGGATTTAATCAAATCGAGCATTGGCTTGGAGGCTTTATTTTCCTTGGTACCTTTGGGGCTAGCTTTACAGCAGTGGGAATCTTTGCCAGTTCGGTAACGAAAAACCAAATGGTTGCCGGCATGCTTACCTTTACCCTTCTTACTTTATATTTAGCTGTCATGGCCTTTTCTTTTGGAGAGTATCGTGATGGTTCTCTCTCTGCAGGGCTGAATGAATTTTGGAGCGTATGTATGGGATCCCTGAATCAAGGTCTGAACAAAGCTCAGCACTTTGCTGTCGGGATCATCGATTGGTCGACCATACTCCACCAAGCAGTGATTGCTTTATTCTTTTTGTGTTTGGCCACCCTTAAGATTGAAAGGCTTAAACATTAGATGATGGACTTCAAACATGCGAAAAGAAACCGAAAACTGGACCGCTGGGTTGTGGTCTCGCTTTTATTTACTTTTTCCATGGGTTTGAATTTTCTTATCTCTCAAATAAACGCCCAAATTGATTTATCACCTGATAAAAAATTTAGCCTTTCCAGAGAGAGCCTTGCCCTACTCAATCGAATGGAACAACCAGTCGATTTAATTATTACCATAGCTGACAACGCTGGCATGCCTAAAATTATTCAAAGATTTATGCATGACCTGGATTTACTCATGGACTCATTGGAGCGAGCAGACACCCCTCAACCAATTCGTATTCATCGGGTTGATGTTCTTTCTCCCAGAAAAAAAGTGGATATTCTGGACAAATACAAAGTCACACAACCCAACCTCATTGTTGTTGCTTCCGAACAAAACGGGCCGCAAATTATTTTTCGGTATAAGGATGAACAAGGAGTGAATCCCTACGATGCCAGCCAGGCATTCCGTTCCGCGGAATCCATTGCGAGGCAAGCCATTTGGGAAGCAGGGTTTTATTCTGACTGGAAGGAAGTTGGAAATGGAATCCTAGAACCTGGAATATTCCGGGGAGAAGAGACCCTGGTTCGAGCCATCCTCGATCTATCGATTCCATCCCGCAAACGAAAGACTATCTACTTTACTAGAGGACATGGGGAGAGCAGCCCGGAGGACATCGATCCAACCAATGGGAATTCCGTCCTGAGAGGGCTAATAGAAGACAGAAATATTGGAGTCTCTTCGATCGACCTAGGGACGATCGATAGAATGCCCAATGATGCCCTAGGCTTGGTCGTATGCGGTCCCAAGGGCGTATTTCAAGACAAAGAAATCGCATTAATCAGAAACTTTTTAAACCTAGAAAAAGGCACACTTCTTCTGGCGTTGGACCCAGTGGAGGAAACCGGGATGACCGATCGCCCTGCATTGGGTTTGAGGCCATTACTAAAGGAGTGGGGTATTCGCTGCCACGACATGTTAATTTATGATCCTAAACGGGAAAACTTCGACCTATTTTCAGGCTCTTATTTTTTAAGAACTTATCAAAGAAATGCTTCCCATCCTTTGATCAAAAACCTCATGAATGAGGGATTCTCCATTCTATCGGACAGGTGTCGACCCGTTGAAATTGAAAATAACCCGGAAAGTCCTTTTTTATCGGAGGAGCTAATCTTTTCATCTCGAGACTCCTGGGCCTTATCGAACTGGACGGCCCGCAGTTTTCCTCCAGAAAAAAATCCATTGCTCGATCTCTCCGGACCAGTTCCGATTCTCGCAGTTTCTGTACCGAACCCCCAAAGAGAGATGGAAGCGGGTCTCGCATCTGCAGGTAAGCTTATTGTTCTTGGTTCTTCCAAAATCGTGTCGAATGAGAAATTAAGATCGGGAGCGGGCAATCAAGCCTTAGCCCGAAATATTATTTATTGGATGGATGAAAATAATGATATGCTCGATGTTCCCCCTAGGATCGTACAATCTTACAGCATTTCCATGTCTGATGAACAATTCGATCTCCTTATTTACTACTTCGCAAGTATACCTGCTGGAGTTCTATTACTTGGACTCTTTGTTGGTTGGTTAAGAAAGGAACTTTAAATCTATGCTTAAAAGTCGAACATTCCTTCTCTTGCTGGCGAACATTCTTCTGGGCTTGTTTATTTTTCTTAATGTAAAAAAAGATCAAGCTCCAGGTTCAGAAATCAAATCTCGAATGATGGAAATGACTGCGGTCCTGGACAAGATTGAGGTTATCCAACCAAAATCCAGCCAAAGAATTGTTTTCATTAAAAATACAGATGAATGGCAAATTGAACACCCCATATCATGGCCAGTCGAACCCATCTCCATCGCAAATTTAATTTCCAAGCTCTCGCATCTTAACCCTACTTATATTTGCGGGTTAGAAGACTTGGATGAAAAAGGTGAGATTGCCGCAGATTATGGCTTCGATCTCAATGCATCCAGCTTCATTCTTTCAAGCGAAAGTTCCGGGATCAAAATTACTCTTGGGGATCCCACGCGAGACAAAAACGACCGATACTTACTGATAACTGACTCCGAATCCGAGAGCATTTGGAAAGGTCCGAAGCAAATTGATCAATTAATCAGCAGACCGATTCTTGAGTGGGCTAAATTAGACTTTTTGGATTTCCCCATCTATGCAATTGATGAATTGGTGGTTAAAAACTACAGCGATGGTCAAGTCAGCAGCTCCATATCCCTCTCCAAAACACAAAATCAATGGAACTTCAAATCCCCCTTTCAGAGCCCTGCAAATGAAAATGAAGTCTCATCCCTGTTCCATAAACTTATTTCTACAAATTTAATTGGTTTCGCCAAGAATGATGAAGTTCATAACCTTACGACCCAATATGAATTGAACCTTCTAGCACTTGGCGAGTGGCACCAATTTGAATTCCTAAATTACGAAAAAGCAGACCAAGGTTTTCTGTTAGTGAAATCCAACCTGCACCAAACCCCTTTTTACATTTCTAATGACTTCGCTGATCATCTTGTAAACTTAGGTGCTAAACTCAGAGAAAAAAGACTGTTCTCTCTCAATTTAGATGATGTACGCAGAATAAAAATAGTAGAATCCAATCAATCATTAACTTTGCGCAGTACGGATTCAAAAGCGTGGATAGGCTTGGAGAATGAAGGTGAGGAAGCGTTCTCCTTCACTGCAGATGCTGAGCTCATTCGAGAGTTAGTTCATAACCTAAACACCCTAGAGGCCAGTAGTTTTGTTCTTTTTAACCCCTCACCAGACGACTTAAAGGAACAGGGATTAAATAATCCGACCTACTCCCTGGAAGTAGAAATGGATGACAGCACACGCAAAACTTTATTTGCCAGTAAATTAAATTCAGAAACCTCATTATGGAACACCTATGTCAGTGAACATGCCTTCGTTTGCCTCGTCGAAAACCAATGGGATCAGATCATTTCCACAAAAGCTATAGATTACAAAGACCGCAGGTTATTACCGATCGAATACCAGACTGATCAAATTATAATAAAATCCTTACAGGACGAAAGTATTTCCTATTCTCTGACCGTAGAAACCGATGGCGAATCTTATCAAAGGTTGGTCGATTTTCAGGCAGAAAGTTATATCGATCTATCCTATAATCATGAGGGCATCTGGCATAACGGAGATTGGCTACCTTGGAAGTATTCCGTACAATTCATTCCGTCTGATACCAATGGCTTCCAACCGATTGAGTTTCAATTAACCGATCGTATTGGAGGTACAAAGTGGTTTGCTGGTTCAGAAGAATTGGGCTTAGTAGCTAACCTCCCGATTACGATCATTGATGAGCTCGCCAATGGGATGTCTGCTCAGGATTTAGACCTCTAATGTAAAAAGCTTCGCAATGAAGCCTGAGCAAGCATACCAATCCCTAGCCAAGGCAAAGAGTAAAATTGGGCTCATTTTATTTCTCTGCCTGCTTGCCCAAATCTTTTATTACTCCCTGAGTACTTTTAGAATCGCTCTTCCCAGCCGCATGGTGGAAGCGGTTATCGATTCTTTTTTACCCGAAGAACTCGCAGTTAAAGTTAGTTCACCTCGAATCATCGGTCTACGGAAAGTCGAGTTTGGTTCTTTTAATTTATGGTTTCAGCAAACCAACTTAATCCAACTCAATGATCTTTCTATTTCCCTAAATCCATTTTTTGAAACGCAATTCATTCCCTCTATTATTGAGGGCGTAGCATTATCTGGTGGGCATATTCTCCCCTCTGCAAACCAGAGAAATGACCTGGAGTTCTCGGAACTTCTCATCGAACAGAATCCCAAAAAGAATTTATTTTCCGTTACATCAAAGATTGGCTTTGGCCCCATTCAAACAAACTTCATCTTTCACTCTGTAGATCTACCAAAAATTATAGAACAAACACTTACTTCAAAAAACAAAGATCCGGTAGAACTTGCCCAACTTGTGCAGAAAATAATTTTGGTAAGAGACAATGCAACAAATTGGACCCAACAACTTCCTCCGATCAACCTTGATATTGTAGGGTCCAATAACGAACAGTCTGCCAGATTTTACATCAAGCAAATTGTAAACGATGTTAAAAATTCACCTTATATTCAAAATTTTTCAGGCATCGCATCCTTCGATCTGGTTTCAGCAAGCAATCCTTTTCTGGAATGCAAAACGCTGGCCACTGCGGATCTATTGGCGCTTCTTACCGAGACTTCAAGCTTTCGGTTGAATAATCTAAAATTTACTAGTGAAGGAAGATATTTCCTGGATGATTCAATCTTCCTAAACAAAAACTCAGTTCTTTCATTTAGGAGCATAGAAACTAATGGCAAATTAGTTGGAAAAACCCCACCCATGTCACTGCATGCGTACGACGATCAGAAAGGAAAAAAGCTTCAATGTTTTGCTGAAAGTAATGGAACTAGAATTTCTCTTAGTTTTATCAAAAAGAATGATCAATGGTGTGGGAATGGATTTCTGGACCTAAGTCCAATATCAAATAACTTTCAGGTCAAATTACCCCAAGGTGATCTTAAAATTTTAGAGGGAGAACATCTTACTGTTAAGCTTTATCCAAACCCAACGCCGATCATTCCTGATTCCAAGGTTCAATTTATCATTAAAGCGAATGAATTTTCAGCCTTAGAAACTCCTCCTGGCGACTTTTTTATGAATGGAGAACTTGCTCATAATTTCTCTGTTTTCATTCATCATGCCTATGGAAAGCTTGGCCTTAGCGAGGTTACTGGAACTTACTATCAAAAATGGCAACCCGCGGAATACAGGTTTCTTGTAGAGGGGACATGCCATCCTCCAGACATTAATAATTGGCTTGGCGTGTGGTGGTCTCCCATTTGGAAAGATTTCTCCTTTAGTGAGGAAATTCCAAAAGGAAATTTCTCAATTCATGGAATATGGGGAGGAGAGCCTGGCAATTCACTAACAATCGGAGAGATAAAAACAAAAAAGTTAGGCTATAGAAATTTTCTATTACAAAACTCTCTAGTAACTATCACAGTGGATGGTAAATCGACGCGACTAGATGCTCGAAATATAACTCATAGCCAAGGTACAGTCCAAGGCTCATTAGTATTTCCAAGGTCATTAGAAAAAAGCAGTACTCTTTTGTCTTTTGGGATTAAAGGTGAGTTTCCATTAAATGAAGGGAAAAGCATTTTCGGTAAAGAAGTCCAAGACGCTTTAACGGATTTCAATGTAACCTCTCTATTTTGCTCAGGAAATGGAACCATTCGTAAAGAGGAATTGCCAAGTACTGATAAAAATAATTCTAAATTTGAATTATATTTATCCGCAGATGAGCCCTTCTCCTACGCCGGTTTGAATTTCGATTATGCCCAGGGTTATCTAAAACAAGAAGATGGATTAATCCGGGCAGATTTTGATGACTTTGGAATCAATGGAGGGTCTGGCAACTTGTCCATTGCAGAAACCTCCCTTAGTTCCGATCATGTTGCACTGTCCTTAGATCTTAAAAATGCAGACCGAAATAAATTGATCGAAAATCTTTCCCAAGCTTCTCATCGCAAGAATATAGATCAAGGTCTGAATACAAAACTGATAAACGCAAAAACCAAGGAGGATGGTGAGACAGATGGTAAAATTAATTTTTCAATAAAAGCAGAGGGACCTATCTCCGACCTGAAGCATTTTGAGGGAACCGGAAATGCACAAATTCACGATGTGGATATTGGGTCGATTCATATTCTTGGTGGGATTAGAAATAAATTAGGAGCCTTCAATATTCCCCTGCCCTCAGATGCACTCAATTTCAATAAGTTAGAAGCACCTTTCAAATTGGAATACGATCGAATTTCATTTGATCAGGCTACCCTTTCAGGACCTTTATCCAAATTTACTGCCAACGGGGAGGTAGACTGGGTGAATGAGCAAGTGGACCTTTTGGCCAGGTTCCAGGTAGCCGGTAATTTAAATATACCCATCCTGAAACAAATTGTTAATTTAGCAGATCCACTTTCCAAATTGAGTAAACTGAAAATTCAGGGACATTGGGACGATCCTGACTGGTCTATTTATCTCGGAGCGAATCCCCTCTCACCCTAAATCGATTACTTTTGCTTGTTCCTTCAAAAACAAGCGTTGCAAGTAGAGATAAATCAGCTTTGATAAGGTTTCATGTTAATTTTCAAATTGGGAGGACAGTAGGTTGGACTTAAGTGAATTAAAAGGAATTGTATCGATAATGCAGAAATCTGATCTCACTGAACTTGAGATCGAGCTCAAAGACTTAAAATTAAGGATGGCGAGACCCGGTGCTGGGGCAGTTATGCAAAGAGAGGTGGTTGTACAGTCGCAACCGAGTGCCATAGGTGTGCCTCCACTAGCTGCACCTAATCCTGCAACACCATCAGCACCATCGAAAAGTGATGATTCGAAATCTTTTCCCTCCCCTATGGTTGGTACCTTTTATCGCAGACCATCGCCAGAGGACCCTGAGTTTGTCAAAGTTGGGGATAAAGTGAAAAAAGGAGATGTTCTTTGCATCATCGAGGCCATGAAAGTCATGAATGAAATTCAATCGGATTTTTCAGGTGAGATTGTTGAAACTTTGATTGAGGATGGGGTAAGCGTAGAGTTTGGCCAACCTCTGTTCAAAATTCGCCTGGCTTAGTTCTAATGATTCGTAAGATCCTCATCGCAAATAGGGGAGAAATCGCTCTTCGAATCGTCCGTGCTTGCCGTGAACTAGGCATTCAAACCCTTGCGGTCTACTCCGAAGCTGATGAGCAATCCCTCCATGTTCAGTTAGCAGACGAGGCGATATGTATTGGCCCAGCGATGGGTTCAGAAAGTTATTTACGAGCAGACCGTATCTTAAGTGCAGCAGAGATTGCGGATGTAGATGCCATTCATCCGGGCTATGGTTTCCTTTCAGAAAATGCTGAATTTGCTGAACAATGTGCCTCCTGTAATATCAATTTTATAGGTCCAAAAGCTGAAACTATCGGCAAAATGGGAGACAAAGCTATGGCTCGCGAGACCGTGAGTAAAAATGGCGTGCCCATTATCCCTGGAAGTGATGGTCCCATTGAAAATGAGAAGGAAGCGATCAAAGTTGCTCAAAAGATAGGCTTTCCCGTTATCATTAAAGCAGTGGCCGGCGGAGGTGGCAGAGGCATGCGAATTGCCCACAATGCGGTCAGTTTTGCGAAAGAATTTCAAGCTGCCCGCCTGGAAGCAACCAAGGCCTTTGGCAATGGAGCTCTCTATGTTGAAAAATACCTTGAAGATCCCCGGCATATCGAGTTTCAAGTTCTCGCAGACAAACACGGAAATGTGATTCATCTTGGAGAGCGTGACTGTTCGGTGCAAAGAAGGCATCAAAAGGTCATTGAAGAGGCACCCTCCCCCTTCCTGGACAAGAACCTTCGTGCTCGCATGGGTAAGGCCGCGATTAAAGCGACTCAGGCCGCAGACTATGTAAATGCTGGAACTATTGAATTCTTAGTGGATGCAAAAGGAAATTTCTATTTTATTGAAATGAATACGAGAATTCAGGTAGAGCATGCAGTTACTGAGGAAGTGACTGGTATCGACCTGATCAAGGAACAAATTAACATAGCTTCTGGAAATCGATTAAGTATCTCACAAAAAGAAGTTTCCTATAACAAGCATGCGATTGAGTGTAGGATTTGTGCAGAAAACCCAGCAAATGGATTTACCCCATCTCCTGGAACCATCGGATTATATTATGCACCAGGTGGGCATGGGGTAAGAGTCGATTCTCATGTGTATGGAGGATACACCGTCTCTCCTTACTACGATAGCATGATCGCAAAGCTGGTTACCTATGGCAGTACTCGTAAAATCGCACTCGACAGAATGTACCGTGCACTTAGTGAGTACATTATCCGCGGTATCGATACGAATATCGAATTCCTGAAAGCTATCATTCTTGATCCTGGTTTCCGCCAAGGAGAAGCCACGACTTCTTATGTCGGAGAATTTTTAGCTCGTGCCCCAAAGGATGTGTTTAAGAAAACTCAATAAGGTTATTAAGTATGACAAAAAAGAAAGTAAATTCTGATTCTGAAGATAGCATTCCTACCTTCTCCGAAGAGAGTGGTAGCTTGGGCACGATTCGCATAAATCACAGTGTTGTGGCTGGAATTGTCCGCCTAGCGACCCAAAGTGTAAAGGGTGTCATCAATGTCGGTGGAGCTGGCGTAGTCGAAGGCTTAACAGATTTTTTTTCCAAAAAAGAATCCGAGCGTGGCGTTTCGGTAAGCGAACAAGAAGATGGTACTTATAAAATTGAAGTCCGTGTCGTTTTGAGGTTTGGAGTAGACCTAGCCAAAACTGGAGCCATTATTCAAGAAGCGATTCGGGATCAAATTTTATCTATGACCGGAAACCATGCCTCCGTGATTGATGTTGTAATTGACGACATTAAACAGGAGGCGCTTGACCGAGACGAGGACGAAGATACTTGGTCTGGACCGGACGCTGATTAGGTTTTGTTATGCTTTCGCAAATTCAAGACTATCTGAGTCTTGATGCCAAACAGGCCATCTCCTCTCCCCTGCTCTGGTACGGGTTAGGCATTGTTTTTTTCCTGCTTTTATTATGGAAATTAATCCGTTCCTCTCAGCCCCAGTTAGTATCAGTTTTTAAGGACGATGAAGGTGCCGTTCAGATTACACCTCAAGCCTTAAGGGAACTCGTTCGAAAATCTTGTGCTGACCTTCCAGGCGTTCATTCTCCATCCACCAAAATATTTACCAAGTCTAATCAAGTTAGACTCCTCGTAAAATTAGAAGTAGAACCAGGATCCCAGGTTAAACTGATTAGGTCTCAGCTTAACCAAAAATTAGAACAGGTAATGGTAGAAAACTTAAATTTCTCAAATTTCGGAGGAATTGATATTGTGATCAAAGGTTTTCAAGATGCGAAAGCATAAGAAAACCCGACACAAATTTCTAATTTAGTTTCAACTACGGGCTCTTCGCAACGGAGCTAATCCAAACTCGATTGGAACCTTTTGGTTACGAAGCAAAGCATGCCAACCGCAATCATTTTTGGACTCCCAATGATCATAACTGATCAATGCAGTACCCATAGGTTTTTCATGCAAAGGGGAGAATCCACCAGATAATACCAATCCTACCTCTTCATCTGCAGGATTCAAAATTGTGCATCCCTCACGTGGAATCCTGCGTTCGCTTGCAATAAAATATCCGACCCGATGAGAGGGATGATTTTTTTTCTCTTTTAGTAAAGCTTGCTTCCCACAAAACTCATCTTTTTCCCATCCAACCGCCCACGCTAATCCTGCTTGGACGGGAGAAATTGAAAGGGAAAGCTCATGACCATAAAGAGGAAACCCGGCTTCCAGACGCAAACTGTCTCGAGCGGCCAATCCAATCATGGGCACGCCTAATTGATCAAAGGCATTCAACCATTCATTGAGTCCGTGCAAACTCGTGTAAATCTCGAACCCGTCCTCTCCCGTGTAACCAGTTCTGGCAAGAATCGAAGTATCTCCTAGCCACAATCCCTCCAAAAAATGCATTTTGGCAAGGGATGAGAGGTTTTGACCGATCACATCGTTCAAGATCCTTTCAGCATGTGGACCTTGCAAGGCAAGTTGACCAAAAGAGGAGGACAGATTGATCACATCGCATTCGAATTGAGAGGACCGCTCCGATAAGACTTGGTAATCATTCTCCACATTGGAAGCATTGACGCAAAGCAGAAAGCTCTGCTCTGCTCTACGATAAACAATCAAATCATCCAAAGTTCCACCATCTTCCTGGCATAAAATCGTATACTGAGCTTGCCCGATCTTACATTTCTCGATGTCGTTAGTGAGGGCGTAATTCAAAAACTCGACTGATTGTGGACCCGTCACCTCAATCTCTCCCATATGAGAAACATCAAACAGACCAACAGACTCCCGAACAGAAAGGTGTTCGCTTAGAGAACTACCGTAAGAAACCGGCATATTCCAGCCTGCGAAAGCGGTAAATTTGGCTCCTTTAGCCAAATGAAATTCATGTGAAGTTAATTTTTTTAGATCAGACATTTTCAAAGCTTGCCAAAACTGGCTTAGAAGTTGTTTGTAATAAAAAGATGACTCATCGCTCTGTCAAAGGACAAGAATTGATTTTTGAATGATCACCCAATTGGTTATCGCAGTTGCCTTAACGATTGGTGTTTCTGCCCTGTGCTCGATCCTGGAAGCAATGGTCTTGAGTGTTACAACTGCCGAAATTGAAAGCTTCAAAAAACGGTCTCCTAAAAGAGGAAAGATCCTAGAGAAATACAGGGTGGAGATTGATGAAACTAGCTCCGCTATTCTCAGCCTTAACACAATTGCCAATACGCTGGGAGCGACCCTTGCGGGGGGATTGGCTGAAAAAGCCCTCGGCGGTGGTAGTAATTCCATTCTGATTTTTGCCGGTGGCATGACCTTGGGCATTCTTTTCTTTTCAGAAATTCTCCCCAAGAATCTAACGGTAATTTACCGAAGTGAAATGCTTGGCTTTTTGATTGCCCCACTCGTTTTGGTTAGGGTTTTAATGTCCCCATTTTCCAAAATCTGTAAATTCACCATGCGTGCCATGGTTCCTCCGAAAGAAAAATCATCAGATAAAGACGAAGAGGAAATTATTCTCCTCGCCAAAAAGGGGGCCAAGGAAGGAACTCTCTCATCAGATGAAAGTGACTGGGTAACCAATGCCTTAAAACTGGATGGAGTTAAAGTCAGTGAAATCATGACTCCAAGAACCGTGATGCTCGCATTGGATGAAAATATCACGGTTAGAGAGGTTTTTGATAAATATCCAAATGTTCCGTTTGCCCGTATTCCTGTTTATGCAGATAATATTGATCATATCACCGGTATTGTTCGCAGGAGAGATTTACACAATGCAATGGTTGAAGATAATGCTGGGGCGACTCTTAAAGACTTGGCTCTTCATCCATTATTTATCCCAGAAAATGCCAGTGCGGACAAAGCTCTTAGACTTTTACTTTCGGAGCATTCTCAACTATCCATTGCGGTGGATGAATTTGGCTCGGTGGCTGGCGTTTTAGCTATGGAAGATATAATTGAAAGCATCTTGGGGCAGGAAATTTTTGAGCACGATGATCTTGCCGTTGATATGAGAGAACTGGCTAAACGCAGACACAACTTGAAGACTGCACAAAATCTATAACTTTATATTCTAGCTACCTTATTTATGTTGGAATTATTTGTTTCTCCCTGGGTTCATAACCTCAGCCCTTTTTTATGGAAATTCCCTGATTCTTGGGGAAATTGGGGGCCAGGTGGAATCCGTTGGTATGGTCTATCATACTTAGCTGGTTTTCTGACTGCTTATTACCTCCTCCTACTTGCCCATAAAAAGCAACGCAGCCCGTACGATAAGGAACAAATCCTAAATTTAATGACCTTTCAAATCCTTGGTGTTTTGCTTGGTGGAAGAATTGGATTTGCCCTTCTTTACCGAACGGAGGAACTACTGGTTGACCCTCTGATGATTTTCTATGTTTGGCAAGGAGGTATGGCCAGTCATGGAGGTTTCATCGGTGTTATTATTGCCACATTTTGGTATAGTCGAAAATCTCATCAGTCCTTTTGGCCAGTTGCAGACTTAATCGCAACTATTGTGCCTCCAGGCTTATTCTTTGGCAGATTGGCTAATTTTATAAATGGTGAACTGTGGGGAAGAACCACTGAAGTATCGTGGGGAGTCCTTTTCCCGAAAGCACCAGATTTCGCACTAGGGATCGCTCGACACCCTTCCCAAGTTTATGCGGCTTTATTGGAAGGTTTACTAGTATTTGTTTTCGTGCAACTAAGGTTTTGGAGAACTAACCTGTACCAAAGTAAGCCTGGACGAATTGGAGGAGAATTTCTAATCATTTATGCGATTGCCCGTATATTTGGTGAATTTTTTAGAGAACCAGATGCATCTCTGATTATGGGGATGTCGAGAGGTCAGTTTTATTCAATTGGTCTCATTATGGGTGGTATACTTGTAGTCTATTGGGCTGAAAAAAGAGCTAATTCAACATGTTAAATTTTATTTTGTGCAAAAGTTTTTCCCACCTTATTCACAATGTGAATGGTTTCTCTTTGACAGATAATAGAAATCCGAAAGAAATCATTGGTAAAGTTTCACCTAACGCATGATCAGTAATCTTTTTGGCTTTCTTTCCAATGACATTGGAATAGACCTTGGCACCGCCAACACTCTTGTTTTTGTCAAGGACCGTGGAATCGTGCTTCGTGAACCCAGTGTTGTGGCTCGATACAAAACGAGTAAGAAAGTTTGTGCGGTTGGATCTGAAGCTAAGCGCATGCTTGGCCGGACTCCGGGAACCATTGAAGCCCTCAGACCAATGAAGGATGGGGTGATTGCAGATTTTGAAATTTCTGAAGCCATGCTTCGCTACTTCATTGAAAAAGTAGACAAAAGAAAACTTGTGCCCCCACGCGTGGTGATTGCAGTTCCTTCTGGGATAACTGCGGTGGAAAAGAGAGCCGTAAAGGATTCGGCCATCCGGGCAGGTGCGAGAGAAGTACTTTTACTTGGAGAACCTATGGCGGCTTCAATTGGCGCAGGGTTACCCATTCACGATGAATATGCCAATATGATCGTGGATATTGGCGGCGGCACCACAGAAGTTGCAATTATTTCAATTTCCGGAGTTTCCTTTCAACGAAGCATAAGGGTTGGGGGAGACGAACTGGATGAAGCCATTGTGGCTTACATGAAAAGAGCCTATGGATTGTTGATCGGGGAAAGAACAGCGGAAGAAATCAAGTTCTCTATCGGATCTGCTTCTCCCCTCGATTCGGGTGAATTAAGCATGGATGTAAGAGGTCGAGATTCAACTGCTGGTTTACCCAAAACCATTCATATCACTTCACAAGAGATTCGAGAAGAAGCCCTTAAAGAAGTTGTTCAACAAATCGTTGATTTGGTTAAAAACGCTTTGGATCGTTGCCAACCTGAACATTCCGCAGACTTGATCGACCGGGGTGTTGTGCTCGCCGGAGGCGGTGCTCTAATTCGTGGTTTAGATCAAGTAATTAGCGATGCAACTGGTTTGACTGTGATCCAAGCCGAAGACCCTCTCAGCTGCGTAGCCAATGGAACGGGAGAATTTTTAAATCTTCTTGATTCTTTAAGCCGGGAACAGATCGATCGTCTGGTAACCCAATAATCTTTAGCCTTGGCTGCTCCGCAGGACAGGCCCAAGTTCGGACCCTTTTTAGCTTTAGGACTCTTCCTATTGGCTTTTATTGGCTTACCCTCTGGTTGGAAAGCCATCACTCGCTCGGCGTTCCATGAATTTGAGGCTCCATTCTGGGAAATTACATCCCGCATCTCAGACCTCTCTGATTACTGGGGACACCAATCCGATTCTAAAAAAACGCTGATTTCAAAAAATCGAGACCTATCCAGGATTCGATCCGACTGGGAGTTGCAGGAATCGTTTAAAGAAAAGTGGGAAAGTGAGATTGCAAAGCTCAATGGATTGCACTCACAAGTGGAAGCCCTTCGAGAAAAAATAGGATTGGATAAAGAAATTTCTTTCTCCCCTATCCTCTCAAGGGTTACCCGGCGTAATCTAAATTCCTGGTGGCAAGAATTATCGCTGAGAAAAGGCTTCAACCAAGGCATCGAAAATGGCTCCGGTGTTATTTTTTCAAGTGGGGTTATAGGCCGAATTTATCAAACAGGCTTAAACTCATCCAAAGTGCAATTAGCCACAAACCCCAATTTTCGAATTGTGGCTCACTTTCAGGGGGATGACCGACCCGTAACCTTTCAGGGAAATGGGATTTTAGTTGGAGGCCAACCCTTGGGTAATGTGTGGGATGTTCCTCACGATATACAAATAGAGAAAGGGAAAAGCCTTCTTCTAGAAACATCTTCATTGGGAGGAACATTTCCTGGAGGTCTACCTATTGGCCTGGTCACTTCTCTGGAAGAAAGTGGCGATGGCTTGTTTAAAAATGGCTCTGTACTTTTACCCTTAGATATAGGCAAGGTTTCTGAAGTTACCATTCTGGGCTCAAAAAAGGTTTGGGAAAGCGAACCTTAATGAACAACCAAAACCGAATTCTTTTATCCCTGACCCTATCGAATCTTGTGCTGATTGGGTGTATCGCTTTGGTGAATTCAGTCATAAATCCCTACGGATTTTTTCTTTATCTACCCGGGTTGCTGTGTATCCCCCAGTATCAATGGCTGGACCCTTACCGAGGTCTAATTTCTCTTTTAATTTCTGGGTTTATTTGGGACCATTTTTTCTCCCACACCTTTGGATTTCATGCCTTTCTTTTAAGCTTACTTTTTCTTCTGGTTAGGCAATTCCTCCATTCAGGCAAACAGACCAGGCAACAGATCCTTTATTTTCATCTTGTGATCAATTTTATCTTAGCTGCGGCTTGGTTCCTTACCAGTAATCTTATGCAGACAGGTCTGGGCGACTGGAAAGTTGGAAGGTTTTTTTCAGACTTACTTCTTTCATCCATTATTCTGATTCCTATTTCATCTTGGCATACCCAGTTCTCTGCGAAACTAGTTGATCTGTTCGCTGGATTTAAAAGCCTCGATCAACCCATCTCAAAATGAGTTTTTTTGAGAAATATTTTCCTGAAACCAGAAGATTTCGAATTTTCTTAAGTCTTTATTTTTTGCTCTTCCTTACCCTTATTGGCACCCTGTTTTTCAGGCAGGTTGTCGAAAACGATCATTACCTCGAAAAAGAGCGCAAACAGGGACAAAGAAGAATTGTAAAGCCTGGAGCAAGAGGAGATGTTTTGGATCGGAATGGAAACCTGCTCATTGGGAACCGAGCCCATTACTCCGCAAACCTACATTTAGAACTACTCAATGAGGATATTTGGGAACATAAGCTCAGACTGAGGAGAATCTCTCAAACACTAAAAGAACAAATTAACCAACTGCAGCAAGTTCCTTTCGAGACTTTGCTCAACCTTTGTTTCCAAGAAGAACAGATTCAAAAAAGGAAAATCAAAGTTTCTGGAAAAAATAGAAATAAATCCCAAAAAGTAATCTTTTCGATCAATAGTATTAGACAGAATCTGAAACAAAGTGGATTTAACTGGTCTGTTGAAATCGACTACTCACCCAATAAACCCATTGAAAAGATTTTTATTCTGGAAGCAGAAAAACAAATCTTTGTCACCGTGGCAGGTCTGTTTACGATCGAGTATGCCCTTAATGAAAAAGGACAACCTATCTCTCCATCAAAGGAAGAAGATTCCACAAAGAAAAGTTTCTTTTCACTATTTAATAATGAGAAATCCAATCCCATAAATTTCTCAACCAACGGCTATTCACTCTCCTGGGAAGCCAGGTATGCAGCTGTTCAGGATTATTTAGATTTAGTCAATCAGATCACCGGTCGAAACAATGCGATAAGTCTCGAAGAATTGCAAAGGCACTGGAGAAGAAAACTGGTTCTCCCTTTTGAGATATGTGGTGATTTGACAAATGAAGAATATGCATTGCTGATTGAAAAGCTCTCTCCCGATTCTCCCATTCAAGTCCAGGCAAAAGCTGTACGCCATTATCCACATAACAATCTGGCTTCGCATGTGCTTGGCTATGTTGGAAGCGGCTATGAAGCTAACCCGGAAATTTTAATCGGTTCAGATCTGGCTACCTTTGAGCTTCAAGGCAGAACAGGTAAGGCTGGGGTGGAAAGAACTTTTGATGATCAACTCAGAGGGAAGGATGGAGTGGATATATGGGTGGTGAATCCAATGGGATCCAGATTTGAAAGAGTGGAAAGAGAACCATCCGAAAAAGGAAAGTCCGTCCGCCTGACTCTGGATATGGACTTACAAAAAATTGCAGAAGACTCCATTTCTCGGATGGTAGAAAAGGTGGGCACTCAAAGGTTACTGCCTGATCAAGATTGGGGAAAAACACTGGAACGTAGAACAAACCGGGCACTAGTTGGCACAAACGAAACTGAAGTAAGTGCAGAATTGCTCCTCAATGCATTTAAAGATGCCCCCTTCCCATTGACAGGCAAACAAGCGTCTACCGTTGCCGGCTTTAGGGGTACGGAAGCCGATGCCAACCGTTTGCTTCGCCACTTATACGCTCAAGGCGTTTTACAACGCTCAGAACAAAATGCTGGAGCTTATTTCCTCGCCCCACCCCCTCCACCGCCCGGAGCCGCGGTTCTTATTGATCTTAAATCCTCTGAAATTCTGGCACTCGCGAGTAAGCCAAATTATGATTTGAGCAGCTTAACGCCCTTCATTTCGCAAGCTGCTTATGATGAGATTCAGCGGCGTGAAGCTTGGCTACCCCGGGCATGGCACCCAGGATATGCACCCGCCTCGCCTTTTAAACTTGTGACCGCATTAGCTGGCCTTCACAAACAAACCTTGGATCCTGAGGAAGAATTACTCTGCGAGGGCATTTATCGGGGGATGAAATGCCATGTTCACCCAGGGAATCATGGTCCATTAAATCTCCGTAAAGCCATTGCCCAAAGCTGTAATGTTTACTTCTTTCGGTCGGCTGAAAAAATGGGTCATGATCACTTGATTGCTGAGGCAAGAGATTTAGAGATGGACCAGAAACCTCCGTTGGCCCTCCCTGCTCTTCGAGATACACCCATTTTACCGGATCCAACCTGGAAAAAAAATAACCTGGGAGTCAAATGGACCATGGAGGATACTTTTAATATTTCCATAGGGCAAGGTGGGTTAAGACAAAGCCCGTTGCAAATGGCCTGTTTTATTTCAAAACTGGCAACCAACTCAAAGTTTTTTACGCCTAAGCTCAACTTTGATGAAATCCAGCAAACGGATAAACAAGTGAAACTAACCAGCACCCAGAATCGACAAGCCATTGTAGATGGAATGGTTCTGGCGACTCAGGAAGGCACCGCGAGAAGGTGTCAAATAAGAGGAATACCAGTTGCAGGAAAAACTGGAACAGGTCAGTGGAGAAACCATAATATGAAGTTGAACCTAGCTTGGTTTGTTGGATTTGCTCCTGCAGATGACCCCAAAGTTGCCGTATCCGTGCTGATTGAAGGAGTCATCCCTCAGGATCAGGTGCAGGGCGGTCTCACCGCTACTCCGATTGCCCGAGATTTATTTGCCGCCTATTTTGCCAAATATCCACATGCACCCTCTCAAAATCAGGAGACTCAAAACTAAAACCGCTTATTTTTATGGTAGCAACTCCATCCACGATGCTCAAGCTTGGTACTCAAGCACCAACATTTAGCCTGCCTGAACCAAAATCTGGCACCAATCTAACTTTTAACCATCAACTAACCAACAAAGGCTACTTGATTGCGTTTATCTGTAATCATTGCCCATATGTTATTCATTTGTTGCCCAAGCTTACTGAGTTGTGCAATGGCTGGAGCGAAAAAGGAATTCAGGTTTATTTCATTTCCTCAAATGATGTTGAAAACTACCCTCCTGATTCCCCCGAATTAATGACGGAGCTAGCCAACCAATATGGCTTTAAGTTTCCATACCTTTTTGATGAAGATCAATCAGTAGCCCTATCTTACAGAGCTGCCTGCACCCCAGATTTCTTTCTTTTTGATTCCTCCTTCGCCCTTTTTTATCGCGGACAGTTTGATGACTCACGCCCAGGGAACGATCTTGCAGTGGATGGCTCACACTTAGTTCATGCTATAGATCTTTTACTTTCGGAATGTCCACCTCCAGAAATCCAAAAACCCAGCCTTGGGTGTAACCTAAAATGGAAACCTGGAAATGAACCCGAATATTTTGTGCCAAAACATAAAAGGCAAGAATCGATAAACTAGATTCTTTCGGGCCCTTACTTCGTAGTCATCACATAAACCCCATCCCAATCATCACCGGGGGGGTTGTCCATCATCACTTTGCAACGATCGATCAGAATCATGGATGGGTTGTCTTTAACTCCCGGAGTAACTCCCGGTTTATTCGGTTCCATCTCCTTTGCTTTTTCGAATAGATTAAGAGCACCCGTCCAATCTTGAGCGAGATACTTATCAATACCTTGCTGGAAACAATCCAAGCAGTCCTGCGTTTCCTGAGTTAACTCGGACATAAATCCGGTTGGTTCATACATGGCAACCGGTTGCGAGCGTCCTTTGACCACAATTTTATCTAAGTATCGAAATGCAATATCGTCCTTCATTTTCTCTGATGCCAATTTGGTCTCTTCTGTAACCATGATGTAAGCACCATAGGCTTTTGCTCCACTTTCACAACGGGCAGCCAGGTTCACCATATCTCCCATCATCGTATAATTGAAACGATCGAGAGCACCCATATTACCCACAGTAGCTGTGCCCGTGTTGCAACCGATACGGGTTTGCATCTGGGTAACCAGCCCATGACACTTGCCCCATTTCTCAACTTCGGGCACCCACTTCTTGCGCAATTCAATCTGTTTTTGTTGCATAAGAATAGAAGTACGTACGGCCTGATAGGCATGATCCTTCATCGGGATAGGGGCTCCATACATGGCCACGATCGCATCTCCAATATATTTATCAAGAGTTCCGCGCTCCTCCTGAAGGATATTCGTCATCGCCGTAAGGTACTCGTTCATTAGGTCAACCAGGCCGGTGGGCGTAAGAAGTTCTGAAAAACTGGAGAATGCCTGTACATCACTGAAAAAGGCAGTGATTTCGGTCTCTTCCCCACCCAAGGAAGGCTCTTCTCCGGAAGCAACCATTTGCTCGACCAAATCGGAGGAAACATAACTACCGAACATACCCTTCAGTCTTCCCTTTGCCTTTTGTTCAATCACCACCATCGCAGCCAAACCAATAAAGGAAGTGCTTAGTCCCGCACACGCAGGTGCCGTAATCGGCCAAACAATATGAGATTGAGCAAAAGTCTCGAACCCGAGGTAGGTGTATCCCAAAAGCAAAAGAATGCCCCCTGCCTGAACAAGGCTCGCTCGTTTACCTTGGTAAACAGCCAGCAAGGCCATAAGTATACAAACTGCAAAGGTCGCAAGGTGGTCGACTTTTACTGGTAGCCGATGTAAGAACTCTTGATTAGCTAAAGTTTTTATTAGATTTCCGTGGACACTTACTTTAGGCACCGGAGACTTATCGAAAGGAGTGGGAGCTAAGTCTTGGAAAGTGGCTTCTTCGGGTCCGATTAGGACAATGGCATCTTTAAATGAATCAAAAAAGGTCTCTATAACCGCTAATTCTTTTTCCTTTATAGCCAAGTTTTGTTGGTTTTCCTGAAGGGCATTTAAATATTTCTGATACTTCTCATCTTCCAACAAAAGATTCGGATTTTCCTTCTTCAAATTTTGATATTTTTCACCCTCAAGAAAATCGTTAATTTTAAGAATCATCTCTTTAATCCCTAAGATATTATTTTTTACTTCATCCAAGTGATTCCCATACTCTAATACTTTATTCATTCCACACATCGGATTGTAAACGGACTGAATACTTGGTGGAATGATGTAATAACCAATAGCTTCCAACACTGCCATACATTGGTTAAAAGATGGGACTTCTTGATCCGGCTCTAAAGGTTGATGCAATAACCTTTCTGCAACACTGATCAATTCAGCCTCTAATCCTAATTTTTTTAAGGCATCCACACTAGAATCTCCTTCTTGGAGATCAAGACCATCGACTCGATTTAATGTGAGCCTAAAAAGATCAGGCATGAGGGATAAATAAGCGTCGAAATCTTCCTCTCCATAATATTTTTTGGTAAGTTTTTTCAATTCGTCGGTAGCAGATAATTCACCCCATGATGAGAACCAGTTCACCTCGATCCACTGGTCTTCTTCGAGAGGAGCTTCAATGATTTTTTCACCCGATAAACTATACAAAGTCATCTTGTCCCGCACAGTAGAAATCTCTACTTGTTCATCACCAATACCATAATATGCCAGAAGTGCTTCCACACCGAGAGTGTAAATTCTATCATGGTTATTCAATGGTACTTCGTTTGGTAGAGAAATAACCAGTTCGGAAGGCGTATTTTCTTCATCAGGCAATCGCTTATAAACCAACCTCAAAGTGGAATTTACTTCGACTAATTCAGTTTCTGCATCTCCTTGAAGTCTCGATAATAACGCTTCCTTCTCATTTATAATATTTCCCAGGGCATCGAGTCTCTCTCTTACTTCACTAAGAGTAGCAGCATTCTTGGCAAGTTGAGGAAAAACTTCTTCCTGTTTTTGGTTAAGTTCATTAATTTTATTTTTCAGTAGTATCAATGTATCGCTTAAAACAGATTCTGTGGTCACCACGCTCATAGCTTTGAACAATTGTTTTAATTCATCTCTCCTTGTGATCCGGTTTTCCAACTGAGGTTTAATAACGGCGGACAAGGAAGGATTAGCCTCCAAAGTGTTACGAAAGTTTCCGATTGCTTCTTCTAATTCAGCCAATTCAGCTTGGATTTCATCTACCGAATAGACTCGCTCATCTCCACTCTGGCCCATCTTGGATATCTGATAGCACAAAAAGGAAATCAGTGTTTCTCGTTCAGCAATCTGATTTTTCAATGTGGTTGCAAGTGCGGGTGCTGCCTGAAGTGTTCCCTTCAAGGTTTCGATTTCCTCGCTCATTCCATTGAGTTGAGTTTGTACGCCAAGGTAATGTTTAATGAACTGTGCAATGTCCTCCTTCTTTTCATTCCAACTAGCCAATGATGAAGTAGCCTTAGCAACATCGGAAAGAAGCAGTTCTCTTTTGCTCAGTAATTCTGCCAAAACTTTCTTCTGTTTAAGAATTTCGGCTTTATTTTGATTAAGTAGTTCAAATTTAAGAGCTTCTTTCTTTCCACCAAGTAAATTGTAAGCATGTGCTTTCCCTCCCCCCGGATACCAAAGTGGAACCCAGCGTGGAATTTCATCAACTGCACGGTAAGGAGGCACAGAGAAAGATCCCAAACGTCCCATATAATTCCCGTTTAGATAATTAATTAATGGGTAAGTTGGCGATTCAGGATAAGCAAAGTTTTCACCATCCGAACGGTAACCTTCATAAAAAAACGGGGGCATTGCACTCACATTAGTAGGTTCTACAAAACGAGTCTGCACTCCAGAATACAAACAACCTAAAACAACCTGTTTGGGAAATTTCTCCACCAGTTCTCCCATAGCAAAATCGCTTCGAAACGAGTTTTCTGGAGGTACCAATCTAGACATACTTTTGGGAGTAAATCCAAAGTCGAAAGCGATAGACCGAGCACCTCCTTTTTCAAGTAATGTCATGGCTGTATCTCTAAAAAAAGCACGATCCCAGGGACGCTCCCCAACTCCCTCCATCGCTAATGTGGAAGCATCAAAATTAACATAGGTGACCTTGGGTATTCTTGGGACAGTTTTGTTACCTTCTACTTGTATTCTGTCCAAAGCATTCTCTTCAAAGTTTTGAGGAATTTCTCCTCTGTATTGCTTCCTTAAGTCAACAGATTTCACTTTCAAATAATCCAGGTATCCGAAGTGATTCAGACCAATCCATATAAAAGGAATCAACAGAAGAGATAAAAAGACGCGTTTTGATTCTTTGCTTAACTTAAACATCTGAAAATATTCCTTTGTGAATTTTTATATTTCGATTTTTAAACTAGAATTCCTCAGACACTGCATTGAGCAAGTCGAAAAATTGAATAAGGACTTTTACTTGTAGCTTTTCACTTGGACAAATCGTCTCGTTGAGTACGCTTACCCCTTAACCTTTATAAGCTGATGAACGAGTCTACTAGAGAAAATAAACCACCTGCACCAGAAGAGCAGGAAAGAATTAAAAGCGAAGCTGCCTGGGTAAGTTTGCTTAGGCAGGAGATAGGCAAAGTTATTGTCGGACAAAAATACCTCGTCGACCGGCTCATTGTCGGACTACTCGCAAATGGACATGTTCTGCTTGAAGGAGTTCCTGGATTAGCTAAGACCTTGGCGGTCAAAACATTGGCAGATTGCATACAAGCAGATTTCAAACGCATTCAGTTTACTCCAGATTTACTACCTGCAGATGTGGTTGGTACTCTCATCTACAATCCTAACCAAGGCGAGTTCACCACTAAGAAAGGTCCGATCTTTGCAAATTTATTACTTGCGGACGAAATAAACCGTGCACCCGCGAAAGTGCAAAGTGCTTTACTTGAAGGCATGCAAGAAAGACAGGTAACCATTGGCGATCAAAGTTACTCTCTGCCAAAACCATTCCTTGTGTTAGCAACTGAAAACCCCCTTGACCAGGAAGGTACTTATCCATTACCCGAAGCTCAGATGGATCGGTTCATGCTTAAACTTTTGATCAATTATCCGGATCGGTCGGAAGAGCTAAAAATCCTGGATGCGAATGCGAGTGTAAATCCGAACCATACGATTAACCCTGTTGTAGATGCGGATACCATTTTTCGCTCTCGGGCAATCATTGATCAAATCTATTTGGATGATAAACTCAAAGGCTACCTTGTGGATTTGGTTCTAGCTACTCGAAACCCATCCGATCATGGATTAGCCGACCTCGATGCTTTTATCCATTTTGGTGCATCTCCCCGGGCGACCATAAGCTTAGCACTAGCAGCCAAAGCGGTGGCATTCACTCAGGGAAGAAGTTTTGTTACCCCCCAAGACCTAAAAGACATCGCGCCTGATGTTTTAAGACATCGAATTATTGTTAGCTACGAGGCGGAGGCAGAAAATGTATCCAGTGATATGATCATTCAGAAGATTTTAGAAACCGTTCCTGTTCCCTAATTTTCGTACTATTCAATCTTCTTTTTTAGCTTAGATTAATGAGCGATCACGATGCTGAAGATACGCGAGAAATTTTGCGTAAAGTCAGGCAAATTGAAATTCGTTCAAACCGACTGGTCGCCGAATTGTTCGCTGGTTCCTACCACAGTGCCTTTAAAGGCCAAGGGATAGACTTTGAGGAAGTTAGAGAGTATCAGCCAGGGGATGAGGTTCGCACCATCGATTGGAATGTTACAGCAAGAGAGGGATTTCCTTTCGTCAAACAATACAAGGAAGAGCGGGAACTAACGATCGTTCTAGCTGTAGATATTTCCAAGAGTACCCAATACGGTTCATCCTTCGAAAGTAAGCGAGAGAAACTTGCCGAATTGGCTGCTCTCGTTGCTTTTTCTGCTTGTCGAAACGGCGATAAAGTTGGGCTTTTATTATTTTCTGATCAAACTGAGCTCTATCTTCCACCGGCCAAAGGGCACAAACATGCTTTGCGCATCCTCAGAGAGGTTTTATTTAGACCTACACAGGGAAAAGGCACCGAGCTCAACCGAGCTGTTCAGGAACTTAATCAAGTTACCCGTAGAAGGGCTGTCATATTCCTATTATCAGACTTCATTGTAGATCAAGTATTAAGCAATGAGGAAGGATCTGCCCATGAAGTCCTTTATCATCAACTTTCATACACGAGATTAAAGCACGACTTAATTTGTGTTCGAGTCTTTGATCCCAGAGAAACAGAATTACCTGATGTCGGATTAATTGATCTAAAAGATTTAGAGACAGACCAAACAATTACCTTGGACACTTCAGATTCAAATACACGAAAAAGATATGCGGAAATTTATCGTAAAAAATCGGAAATTATTTCTCAAAAATTAAAAAAGCGTGGCATAGACGAATTTATTCTTTCCACCCAAGGAGATTATTCTAAAGACCTCTTTTCATTTTTTAAAAGAAGGGGAAAAAGGAGGTTTGGATGACATTATTAATAAATGTCACAAAGCCATACCTGCTCGATCTGGATTTAAGGTCAGAATCTCCCCTGCCAATCCTTAAATCTATCTCAGCGGTGTTGAAGGAAAATTTTTGGGTTCTCCTCGCATGCGTTTTTGTATCCATAATCTGTTTCCTCTTTTACCTTCTCTCCAAAAGAAAAAAAGCAGAGGAAATTGTTGAAAATAAAGTAATTGAAATTGATCCCTTCGAAGAAGCCTTCGAGCAGATGAAACTTTTAGCGGAATCGTCTCCAAGATTAGCCCCGAAACCATTCATCTTTAAGCTATCTGAAATCATACGCCTTTTCATAGAGCGACAATTTAAAATACCAGCACTGGAACAAACCGGTGAAGAGTTTTTACGGGGAATAGCTAAGCACTCTTTCTTACAGCAAAAGTTTGAAAAATTATTAGCAGAATTTGTATTAAAAGGAGATCGTATAAAGTACTCATCTGATTCATTTCTCTCGGGAGATCTAGATGACCTTTTGGCAACGGCTCAGGGTTTTGTTGAGCAAGTACGGCACGAACTGAACCTTCTTAAGGTGCGGGAAAAAGAAGAGCAAATACTTACCCAAAAGACTGGGTCTTAATGAATATGTTATTTGAAAACTTCCACTTTGCAGATCCCTATTGGGCTCTGCTGGTCCTTTTGCTCCCTCTTTTGCCTTGGATCAAGAGAAAGTACATATCGAGGAAGACCAACCTGCTCTTCCCATCTGTCTCGACTCAGATTTCCGCGGGTACACCCATCTCCCAAAGATGGCTCTGGGTTCCTTATTTTCTGCGAAATGTATCGATCCTGCTTGCGATTACAGCAATGTGCAGACCCCAAGTTGATCTTAGTACAAGTAGTGTTCTTTCGAGCGGAGTAGATATTGTTCTGGCGATAGACTTATCGGCTTCGATGCTCGCCTTAGATATGAGTGACTCCTTGGCTCAAGAAGTCACAAGGCTTGATGTAGTGCAAGAAGTTCTTGCGGACTTCATCCATAAAAGAAAACACGATCGTATAGGTCTGGTCGCCTTCTCCATGGACCCTTATCTGGTCAGTGCCCTTACGCTTGACAAAGAGCACCTACAAAAAAACCTAGAAAGGCTTAAAGTGGGTCTTACTCATGAGACAGGAACCAATATTGGATCTGCTCTTGCCGAAGGAATTAATCGTTTAAGGAACCTGGAATCGAAATCCAAAATACTTATCTTATTAACCGACGGGAAAGATGAACCTGCACCCATTCACAGCCCTCTGATCTATGCCAATGGTGCAAAAGCGGATGGAATCAAAATCTATACCATTGCCGTAGGATCAAGCACCCGAACCAGAACATACCTTTTCGACTCCAACGCCAGAGACCTCATTCGTGCCCCTAATGGACAACCAATTGTTCGCATGGCAGACTACCCGGTAGACAAAGAAATTCTTGCTCAAATCTCCAACCTCTCTGGAGCTCAGTTTTTTGAGGCAAAAGATAAGACCTCCTTACAAGAGATCTACAACGAAATTGACAGGCTAGAAAAAACGGATGTTGAAATGCAGGTTAATGCTCTTTTTGAAGATCTGTATCAGTGGCCTCTCACCGCAGCTCTTTTTCTATTATGTTGCGAATTTATCCTTTCCAGAACCCGCTACCTTAAAATCCCTTGAGTTTTTTTGGACAACCCGAATTGTTACTTTTAATCCCTATTATTTCAGGGATCCTAGGCTTTGTATTTTTTAAAAGCCAGAATTCAGCTGATAAAAAGTTAAGGTTATTGGTTGCAAGTAAGTTCATCAAAGACTTGATTCCATTATCTTCCAAAAAAAGAAAGTTTTTGAAGTTCTTGGTCTTTATTTTTGGATTTTCTTTCCTGGTCATAGCACTGGCAGAACCACAATGGGGAGAGAACCAAAGAAGTGTATCCCCTAAAAGCATTGATATCTTAATCGCGGTGGATTTATCGAAAAGTATGCTGGCAAGGGATGTTAGGCCCAATCGGTTGGAGAGAGTTAAATTAACCCTTAATAACCTACTTCCCACTGTTCAAGGTGATCGTTTGGGCCTTATCGGATTCTCGGGCACTGCATTTGTACAATGCCCTCTTACTTTAGATCATCAGGCGTTTACTAAAAGTCTAAATGATTTGCAGGTGGGATTAATCCCGGTTCCTGGAACCAATCTTTCCAAACCTATTGAAGAAGCTCAACGCACCTTTTCCAGGGATGATACGGATAAATTCTTGATCTTAATTTCAGATGGAGAGGATTTGGAGGGGCAGGGATTATCCAAAGCCAAGGAAGTGGCCAAAGAGGGGATTAAAATTTTCACCATAGGAATTGGATCGGAAGAAGGGTCTTTCATACCGACTGACCCAGTAAATCAGAATGCACAAAGCTTCCTAACCGATAGATCCGGCAAAAGAGTGTTAACTCGATTGGATGAAGATGCCCTCAGAAACATTGCTTCCAGCACTGGTGGTCAATACATTCAGATTGGATCTACAGGGGAAGGTATTGCTCATGTTTTCTCTGAATTACAAACCTTTGGTCTTAAGAAGGCTCGCCAACAATTGTCTACATCTCTCCCGATTAACAGATACCAAATTTTTGTTTTTCTCGGACTTATTTTTCTGATTTCTGAAATCCTTACTTCCACGGCAAGAAAGAGAGTTTCCTCAGCTAGTCTTAGCCTTTTTCTTTTTTTGTTATTCTTTTTCCCAGGGTGCTGGAAAACTGAAAATATCAAATTGGCAGAAGAAGCCGTCGAAAATGAAGATCCCCTAAAAGCAGCTAAACTTTATCTCAAAGAAGCAGAAAATATTGAAGATCGGGAAAGCCGTGATCTAGGTAAATTATACTTGAATGCGGGCCTAGCTTACCTGGATGCTGGACAGTTAGAAGAAGCTGAAAAATATCTTCACCTATCTTTAAATGCATTAACGGACTTCCCTGAATTACAATCCAAGGCCTTAAGTGCTCTTGGAAATCTTCACTACACAAAGACAAATACCTACTTAGACAAGCAAGATGTAAATCGAGCTAGAGGTTCGTGGGAAAAAGCTAAGGAATTCTACTCTTCATCCCTTTCCATCAATGGAAATTCCATTGCGAAAGAAAACCTTCAATACCTTAATCAACAGATTACTGATAAGATTGAGGCATTCGTTTCCAAGGTTCAAGGTATAGTATGGAGAGACATAAACGGAAATGGACAGCAGGACAGTAATGAACCCTTACTTTCAGCCAAGGTTTTTTGGGATCGGAATAGCGACGGGGACCTTAATGATTCCCTCGAACCATTTGTGGAAACTAACTCAAAGGGACAGTTTGCATTTGAATGGATTTCAGGGATATATCCTACCTCATTGAAAATTGGTTCTGAGCTTGTTACGGAGGAGAATCGATCTTCCGATCTTTTACTACTCCCCCTTTTCCAACCACCACCTCCCCCACTTAACCCGAACCAAGTAAAGAATCATTTCCTGAAATTGGATAAACCCTCAACATATTCAATGATGATTCCATGGCGGGCTGCCCCGATCATAAGGGGTAAGGTTTGGAATGACCAAAATCGTAATTCTTTCCAGGACCAAAATGAGTCAGGAACATCTACAGTAACCATTTTTCTGGACGGAAATGGGAACTCACAACTAGATCAAAATGAAACATCCTTTAAACCGAGTAAAGATGGTAGCTTTTCCCATATTTCCTCGCCTGGTCAGTACGCAGTATGCATCCAACCAGACAATCCTGAGGCAAACATCACCCTGCCTCTTGAAAACCCTCATGCCTACTTGACCTGGATAGATTTTGAGAAATCTACCGAGCCACTCTTATTCGGAATTTATGAACCACCTTCGGATAACAACTCCTCGGATTCGCAGAACCAGCAAAATGAAATGAACGAGGAGCCCGAAGAACAAGAAAACTATGATCCTTCGGAAGATGCCAATTTTCAGGAAACCAACGCATTGTATGAAAGGTTGTTACAGGAAACTGAATCAAAAAGTAAGCCACTACAAGTAGAAGTTCAGCGATATGACCCGACTCTCACGGGTCGAGATTACTGATGATTTTTAAATATTACTCTATCCTCATGCTTGCCTTTTATGTAGGGGGCACAACCTTGCTTGCTCAGGGAAAGGTTCGGGTCGAGACTTCCTTCGAGCCAACAACTATTACTTTATCCAATACATCTACCTACAAAATTATTATTCACGGTAGCCAACAAGCCCCCGGGGGATCTGTCCCCCCAGTCGATGGCTTGAATTTCTCATCTCCGCCGAGAACCCTTCGGTCTGCCTCATTCGTCAATGGAGTACCTTCCGTAAGATTCGAATTAACTTTTACAGTGACTCCAGAAAAAACTGGCACATACACTGTTCCTGCCTGGGAAGTTCGAGTGGAGAACGGAACCTATAAGGTACCATCTGCCCAGTTGCAGGTACTTCCTCCGAATCAAAAAGATAAACTTCGACAAGCTGAACAAAGCCAACAGCAGGAAGACCTTCGACAGGCCGCTTTTATGGAGTTCTCTAGTCCTAGGCCTTTTTTATTCAAAGGGGAAACTGTTGAAGCACAAGTAAGTCTCTACCTTTGGGATAGGCTGCCAGTTACCCGAATAGATCAAGTGCCATTCAAAAATGTCGATAGCGTATCAGTCACTGAACTTGGCCAACCAATAGAACAACGTAATATAAAAAGATTTAACAAGACCTACTCAGTTTATACTTGGGTCTTTGGCCTTACGGGAGCCATTGTCGGGACCCACAAAATCCATTTTGAGTCATCAATCCGAGTAAGGGTCAAAAATAACCGAAATTCCCCATTTAATAATCCCTTTTTCAATGATCCTTTTTTTGGATTTGGCAGGGAAGAAGGATTACAAGTTCTCTCCAACTCCATAGATTTAGAGATTAAATCCCTTCCGCAAGCCAATCGGCCAGACTTTTTTCAAGGTGCTATTGGTAATCTCAAGATCCAAACAAGCCCCAATACGGATCATGTTACTGTCGGAGATCCAATCAGATTAACCTGCTCAATATCAGGAAGTGGTAATTTTGGAGCCATGCCAGCTCCTGTTTTATCTTTGGGTAAGGATTTTAAATCTGGCCCCCCCGCCTTTTCATTTAATGGAAATGAGAAAACGAAACAACAAGGTGCCCAGATATTTGAATACATTGTGACACCACTAAAGGCTGGCATTCTAGAAATCCCTCCAGTCTCTTTTTCCTATTTCAACCCTGAGCTCGAAGAATATTATTCGATAAGATCAGAATCCCATCAGATTCGAGTAGACCCAGGTGAAGAATGGGTTCAGCCAGCAGTTAACTCTTCGATTGATGCAACGAAACAGATTCTCCCCCTGCATACCCAAGATTTGTTTCAAACAGAATCGGACCCTGGCGAATGGAAACCCACCTTAGCATTATCTGAACCTCGGTATTCATATTGGTTTTGGCTTCTTCAAGCCTTCTCATTCATCTTGGCTATTTCAATTGGGCTTCTTCGCCTTAAAAAGAGCTCATCTTCTACTAATTTGCTAAAGCAAAAAGAGAAGTTGCTCTCTCTTAAAATTCGAGACGCATTGAAACACAAAGATGTAGCTGGATTTTATCGCAACCTTAGCAAAAGCATCAAACTAAGAGTAGGTATCGCCTGTCATTATTCAAATACTCAGGCACTATCGAGCTCTGAGGTTATTCATTTGCTACAAAACTCTTCTCTCTCTCAAGAAATTGTCCAAGAAGTTATTCAACTCTTGAATCAATGCGACGAGCAAGAATATGCAGGTTCAACTTCAGGCAAAGAAAAACTTGAAGTTATCTTCCACAAAACTCAGTCACTCATGAAGAAAATAAAGTGAAAAAACATTACCTTATTCTTTTCATATTCTTTCTCCCGAGTTGCTTTTGCATGGGAGATTCTAAGGAGCAAATGTTTTATGATGCGGTCAGGGCTGAAGCGTCAGGCGACCTGCAACAGGCACTCAATATTTACTCAAATATTTCAAGTCACGCACATTCCGCACCCCTACACGCCAACCTTGCCAATCTGTACTACAAAGTAAGTGACTATCCACTCAGTGTTTTGCATTTCCGCAAAGCCCTGCTCCTCAGCCCTCAAAATCGTGAATACTCATCTTCTTTATCTCTAGCTTTAGATAAATGCGGTATTCCTCCAGATCAGAGAGAGGACACAAATCTTTCCTTTCCCATTAAGTTTTATCCTTACTCACATTTTCTTTTAAGTGCTTTGATTTGGGGTGGAATCATCACATTCATTTGGTTCTTTCGCTTTCCATTGAAAGGTAAATTTTTCTACCTAATTATATGCATCTGGGTCACCTCGGTGATCTTACTCTACCGTTACTATGATCAATGCAATGATCTGTTATCCACTCTCAAACATGAGGGGATCGCTTATCACCCGTCAGTCCTTGAAGCTAACCAAACCAATGAGGTTGCTTTGAGAGTTTTTGCTGGAAATGGAAGTAGCTCGAACACAGTGGTTCCAGCTGGTACCAGTTTATTTTTAGATCTTGGCAAGGATGATCAACCGAGAGTTCACTCCAGTCCAAGTGGAGAAAAATGGTTTCTTGTACGGAGCTTCTCCGGTGCGAACAAGGGTTGGGTACGAGAAGATGAATTTATTAAAATCATAAATTAACCGACTCGTTCTCTACTGGTTTGGTAAAATTAGGGTTTGCGGGAAGCTAGATTAATTTACTTCTATCAATTTTCTCAATGGCGAAATACTCTCCTTGAAACTTTTGATCCACAACTTCACGCACTGACCTAGGCAATGCTTCCATTCTTTGCTTAATCTGCTCCGGATCTGTGGATTGTAGAGAATTTTTCTTTAAATTAGGAGGAGTAACATCGGCTTCTTCTTTGAAACCAGAGATTGTAGTGTCTTCGTTTGAAACTTGAGGAGCGCCTGAAATTGAAGATGCGGTTTGATCATCCCCAGAAGGTTTTGGCAAAATGTTTGGCTCCGAATTCTCCTCAACCGGTATTTGAGGCTCAGGCAAATCTTCTGCAGTTGGAGGTTCGGCAGCCAGATCTAAACTTTCGTCTACATCTAGGGTTTTTAGATTTTCCTGATCAACTAATGGCGTTTTTTTTTTGGAATCTTTGGGAGTGATTTGAGTGATTTTTCGGATTACATGATCAATGGAACGGGTACGCCCCGCTTCCACGGCTCGAAAAAGAGTCACCTCAAAATTTGATTTTTCAGAAAGACCCGACCTTACCAAGGATTCACCATCTCGTAACTCATCCAAGATTCTAGCGATTCGTTCAGGAGAAAGATGAGAATCATTTGAACTTAAAGAACTCACCAAAGTGCTCCGAAAACATTCGGAAAGATCGAGTAAAGCACGGTAAAAGTCTAATCCAGCATTGGAATACCCATCGGATAACTTGAGGATTGAATCGTAATCTCCACCCAGCACGGCAACTTTCAGATCATCGATGGATTGAGCAGAAGCAAGTCCGTATACCTCTAGCACATCAGATTGTTTAATCTCATGACCGCAAAAAGAAATCATTTGATCCAGAATACTCTGAGCATCGCGCATTCCTCCCATCGCCATTCGGGCAATAGCCACGAGTGCTTCCTCATCGATTTCTATGGACTCAGCCACACAAATTTCCTTGAGTTTCCCAACAATCAAGGGAGTAGGGATCGAACGAAACTCGAACCTTTGGCATCTGGAAACAATCGTTGGCAAAACTTTATGAGACTCCGTCGTAGCAAAGACAAATTTCACATGAGGAGGAGGTTCTTCCAAAGTTTTAAGAAGGGCATTAAATGCCTGCTGGCTAAGCATATGCACCTCATCGATTACATATATTTTAAAGCGACATTGGGAAGGTGCATACTGGCATTCATCCCTCAAATCACGCACTTGCTCCACAGAGTTATTAGATGCACCGTCAATCTCGATCACATCAAGACATCTTCCTTCCATGATGGACTGACCTATTTCGGAGTCTTCGGGCACCTCAAGCGACGGTCCATTTTCCCAATTTAAGGACTTGGCAAAAAGGCGGGCAGAAGTCGTCTTACCTGTTCCTCGTGGCCCAACAAATAAATAAGCGTGGGCAATCCGGCCTAAATCAATAGCGTTCCCAAGAGTTTGAACCACATGGTCCTGCCCAACCAGTTGTGAAAACTGCTTGGGTCGCCACCTCCGGGCGATTACTTGATAGGATGCTTTGCTCATTGTAAGGAAACACTTCTATTTGTGCACCTTCTCATTTGGGGGCAAGCGAAACCCATTCACAATTTTCAATAATCCTGAACTGATATGGAAAAAAGGCACAAAAAAAGGCCAGGCACCCCACAGCACACAACCATTGCGAATACCGCTGCTTCCTTCCGGACCTGACGGGGTTCTTCCAATCGTCGTCGCATGGGACCCGACCTAAACTACTAACATTGAGCATCCTTTCCCTAAGGGCAACGAATTTTTCTTTAGCCCATCAAAGAAGTTACCTTCTCTTTTCCTTTTGCATTCTCTGAAAAATCTTAGATAAGAAATTGTATGGGAAATTCATTCGGGACACTCTTTAAGATAAGCACTTGGGGTGAAAGTCATGGTGGTGGGATCGGAGTAGTCATAGATGGTTGCCCCCCTCGCCTTCCTCTTGCTGTTGAGGATATCCAACCAGATCTTGATAGAAGGCGACCTGGTCAGAGCAAAATCACAACCCCCAGAGATGAAGCCGACCATGTGGAAATCCTTTCCGGAGTGTTTGATGGATTAACTTTGGGCACCCCCATTGCCATGCTTGTCCGGAATAAAGATGCACGCCCGCAGGCATACGACGAGATGAAGGAGAAATTCCGCCCATCCCATGCGGATTTTACCTATCAGACAAAATACGGGCATCGTAACCATGAGGGAGGTGGTCGATCATCCGCACGAGAAACGATTGCCAGAGTTGCCGCAGGAGCGATTGCCAAGAAAATTCTTGGTTACGAAAATATTGAGATAAGGGCATATGTGGAAAGAATACACGATCTGCAAATGCCTGACGGCTTCCCTTTCCCGAGTCTGGAACAGGTTGAAAGCTCCCCTACCCGTTGCCCTCACCCAGAATCTGCCGCGATGATGGAGGCTCGCGTACTCGAAGCCAAAAAAGCAGGGGACTCGGTAGGTGGGTCCATCCTGTGCCGAGTTTTGGGCCTACCTGTTGGTTTGGGCTCTCCCGTATTTGATCGTCTGGAAGCCGACCTTGCCAAATCCATGCTTAGCTTACCTGCCACCAAGGGATTTGAAGTTGGCAGCGGATTCTCTGGTACTTACTTAAAAGGATCGGAGCATAATGATCTTTTCGAGTCTAAAGATGGTTTGGTTAAAACAACAACCAATCGATCTGGTGGTGTTCAAGGAGGGATCAGCAATGGGGAGGAGTTGTATTTTCGGACTGCTTTTAAGCCCACAGCTACTGTTCTTCAAAAACAAAAAACAGTAGATCAAGAAGGGAATGAAACTGAATTAATGGGAAGAGGTCGCCACGACCCATGCGTCCTTCCACGCGCCGTTCCCATTGTCGAAGCCATGACGGCCCTTGTTTTGATTGATCATCGCATGCGACATTTTGCTCAATGCCAATCATTTAACTTCTCTTAATTGTATGAACAAGATTCTCCACTTGGTTATGGAGACTCCTGGAGCAAATGCTTCTGGTATTTTGCTTGAGGCAACCCAAGAAGATTCACCCTCACCCGAGTTCTATTACTCCGAGTCTCCCGCAAATGAGGCCCTGAATACACACACTTGGTCTTTGGGTAAAAAAGGAACGGAAGATTGCTTAGAATTTGATCAACCTCTTAGTTCTTCGGAGATTTTTATGTTTTTATCCCATGAAATCTCCATGGCGGATCAACTCGAGGCAATCCTTCGTTTTCAAAAATCAAATGATCAAATAACCATGGGTCGAATCCTGCTTTTTATTCATGCCCCGGTTTTGTTACAGGAAATCGCTTCCTTTCAGGAATGGTTGGACGCGGTGATCCATTTTTCGGATGCCATCCTCTTTGTCGATCGAACAAATGAAAACGCCTCAGCCATCAAAACTTTACAGGAAAGATACACCTCGATGAGATATCCTCTCGAAAATTACATATTAGCCAAAAGAAATAACCCATGGTCTCGGATCTTGGATCCTTCTCCTCGAAGAATCTCTCATGTTTTTGACGACATTGAGCTTCTTGATGAAGAGGATTACCCAGGAAATGATCGTTACCTCAAAAAATTGCCTTCTGGAGAGCGTGAACGATCGATTCCTTTGATTTTTGCCAATTGAGAGATTGTTATTACCTAATCCATTTTTCTCGACCCTTCAAAATTCGTTTATTATAGATAGAAATTCCCTTTGCCGGGGTGGCGGAATTGGTAGACGCGCTAGATTCAGGTTCTAGTGTCCGCAAGGATGTGCGAGTTCAAATCTCGCCCTCGGCACTA